>JBKQTR010000297.1:0-33312 GCA_052143095.1 Allostellaceae bacterium | reverse complement strand
GGCGCTCCTCAGGACGAGGAACATGGAGAATGGCATCGGCCGTTGATGCCCGATTGGATCTCACCTCATCCTGAGGAGCGGCGCAAAGCGCCGCGTCTCGAAGGACGCACGGCGCGCATGCCGCGCGCTATTCCGGCGCGGTCAATCCTCCTCGGAAGCGACGAGCTCGCTGACGCGCGCACGGTCGGCAAGCCGCTCTTCGCAGCGCTGGGCGAGGTCGACGAGATCGCGCGCCTCCTCGCCGCTCAGCTCCTTTGCAGCGCTGCGGCAACGCTCGGCCATGCGGCGTAGATAGGCAATACTCCCGGGACGATCGATCATGGTTCTGCTCTCCCTCGGCCGCGCGCCGTTTGTCGCTTGTGGATAACTTTTGTGGATAACTTTTGCGGCGACGCGCTTGCCGGCGCGGTGATTCATACCACGATGGCGAGGGTTGTCCATGGGCCGCCGGCAGGGCAAGATTTGCCCTTAGCCGATCGCGGGAGTTGCACCGACGCATGGACGCGCCCACCCCTACGACCTCCATGCCGGTCCGGGCCCTATTGCTCGGCGAGCGCCTCGACACGCGCGGGCTCGAGCGCGACGACACCATCGCCACCAACCCGCTCACCCTGCGCATCGGCCGCGACGGCATCGCCTTCCTGTTCCGCTACGGCGTCGCCGTCTTCGCCGGCCTTTCGGCGATCGAGGAGGACGATGTCGTGCGCTCGCTCGGGCCGCGCATCAACCAGCCCGCCGCCACGCCCGAGACCGACCAGGCGCAGATCCTGATCAAGCCCGGTGCCGACGACCAGGTCGATCCGTCAGGCGCCATCATCCTCAAGGAGGCCTCGGCCGAGCGGCTGCAGATCGTCGCCAACGTGCTGTCGAAGAGCCTGATCCTGTCGCATTACGAAAGCCGCATCGCCGCCGCCTTCGACCGCATCGAGCCGCTCGCCGAGCAACTTCAGCGCGCCGGCCGCACCGGCTATCAGGCGCGCCAGCTGCTGCAGCAGATCGGCGGCGTGCTGCTGACCCAGCACCGCATGGTCGGGCGCGTCGAGATGGAGGAGAAACCCGACGTGCTCTGGGACCACCCGGGGCTGGAGCGGCTCTATGCCCGGCTCGAGGACGAGTACGAGCTGGCCGAGCGCAGCCACGGGCTGGAAGGCAAGCTCGCGCTCATCAACGAGACCGTCGGCACCATCCTCGATCTCGTGCAGAACCAGCGCAGCACCCGGCTCGAATGGTACATCATCGGCCTCATCCTCATCGAGATCCTGCTGAGCATCGGCGACATCGTGCTGCGCCTGCACGGCTCTTAGGCCAGCCCGGGCTAGAGCTAGACAGGCGCCGGGTACTCAGCCCGGCGAGGATGGCGCGGCGGCGCCGCTGAGGCCGAGCGGTGGTGCCGCGGGCTTGTAGCCGAACGAATAGACACGGCACTGCCCGCGCCGATCGGCATCGGCATGGGCGCCGAGGTCCCAGAGCTCGAGCACGTACCACCAATGCGCCTTGGGCTGGCGTGGTGCTGCGATCGGCGCGAGGTTGAGCACGACATAACGGCCGTCGAGCCGCAGCAGCTCGCTCGCGTGATCGCCGTCTGCAACCGCGTTGTGCTTGGCGAACCAATCGCCGTCCTCGCCGCGCGCCGCGGCGAGGAGGCGGCAGCTCGGCAGGCCCATGGCGATGAAGGTGCCGGGCAGCAAGGCCGCCGGCCCGTCCGCCACCGCCGCGGCGCCGCTGCGATCGAGCTGGACGTAATGCTGGGCGCGGAAGATGAAGGTCTCGTCGCCGCCGCGGCTCGGCTGCGGCAGGTCGAGGCGATAGGCGGCGAAGTCGCGCGTCGCCGCGAAAACGCGATGCGCGACGGTGATGCGCGCGGGATCGATGCCGGGGCACCGCTTGCGCGCGCGCAGATAGCTTGGCAGGTCAGGCCGGTCCGAGCGCTCGGCCGGCTCGACGACGGCGAAGTCTCCGGCCCGCAGCAGCGCCAACAGCCCGGCGCAGGGTGCCACCGGCTCGCAGCCCGCTGCGGGCGCGAAGTCGCGGGCGGCAAGAAGCCGCAGGATGACCGTCTTGGTGTGCTCGGCATAGGACGGCGCGTCGGCTGCCTCGCTCCCGGCGAGCGGCGCGGCGACGAGCGCTGCGGCGAGCGCAACGCGAAGCCGCCATCGCCGCCGCAGGCGATCCCGGTAGTCGCTCGATCTTTCCATTGGTGGCTCCTGTGGCGACGAGGCGCCGGCTCATGCGCACCCTCGCCTCTCGGTTGCGTCCGGCAGGGATCACAGCACCGGCGAATGCCGTCCGATAGTGGCAAAATCCAGCATCGCACGGCTTTCGCCGCGAATGCCCGGCGTGCGCCAGCGCCGCCGCGGATCGCCGGGATGCGGAACAAAGACGCGCGAAAGAAGCGGCGAATGCGCGCGCGGGAAACCGCAGCCATCCTCACGCGATGCCGCGCAAGTGATAGGTCTCGTTGACGCGCTGCACGCGGATGCCGCCGCCGGCGACGTCGATCTCGTTGACCGCGCAAGGCGACTGGGCAAGCCGCCAATAGGCCGACAGCGGCTGGTCGAGAAGCTGCAGCAGCAGCGCGCGGTTGACGCTGTCATGCCCGACCAGGACGATGGTCTCGGCCTCCCCCGGGTGGCGCTCGCGCACGAGGCGGAACGCCTCGGCGCTGCGCGCGACGAGATCCTGCAGCGATTCACCGCCGGGAAAGCGCATCAGATGCGGGCTCGCATGCCAGGCGGCGAAGAGATCGGGCCAGGCAGCGCGCACCTCGTCATCGCTCAGCCAGCGCCATTGGCCGTAATCGAGATCGTTCAGCGCCGCCATCGTCTCGCCGGCGACGCCGCAGGCCAGCGCGATCTCACGCCCGGTGGCGATGCAACGGCCCATCGGGCTGGTATAGACCTTGACCGGTTTCCAGGCTGCGGCGATGCGCGCGGCGACCGCCTTCGCCTCGGCGCGACCGCGCTCCGTCAAGTCAAGCTCGGTGCGGCCGCGGAAGCGCTTGGGCTCAATGCCTTCGACATGCCCATGGCGGGTCAGAATGATTTTCGTCATCTGCGCCTCGCGGCAAGGCGCCGGTCAGCCGGCGCAGCGGATGATAGAGCGTCGCGGCGACCGAGGCGAGGCAGCCGAGGGCGCCGTGCTTACGGGGAGGCGGCGGCGGCTTTCGCGACGGCGCCGAGGAGGCTGGCCATGGCATCGACGGCGCGTTGCGCCGCGGCACCGACGCCGTGCCGCTTGGCGAGCCAGGCGGGCTCGTTGTAAGAAAGCCATGTCTTGCCCGACGCGTCCTGCCAGACCAGGGCTTTCAGCGGCAGATCGATGCCGATCGCCTGGTTGGCCTGCATCAGCGGCGTGCCGCCCTTGGCATTGCCGAAGATCAGCAGCTCGGTCGGCCCCAGCGCCAGCCCGACTTGCGCCGCTCCCGCCGCGTGATCGATGCGGGCAAAAACGGTCAGGCCCTTCGCTTTGACCTCGCCCTCGAGCCGGTCCATCGTCTCTTTCGGCCCGAAGCTGCTCGGCACGGTGGTCAATCCCTCGGCAGCCATCGCACGACCTCCTTGCAACACTGCGCCGGCCGTCAGCGTGAGCGCGCGGCCGGATCGGTGCAATAGCGCGCCGCGACCTCGGCGGTTTTTCTAGTGCGCATCGGCCGGAGGCTTTGCGGGCGCCGCCACCTTGCGCATCAGCGGCACCATCACCGTGGCAATGGCGAAGCATAGCATGATGGCGAGAAACGCATCGGCGAAGATCTGGGTCTGGGTCTCGCGCATGGCGAGAGACCAGAGCAGCTTCAAAGCCTCGGCGTGGCCGCGCACGGCATCGCCCGAGGCCGCGGTCTCGGCCGCGGAGACGCGCTGGATCAGGCTCACCATCGCGGCATTGGTGGTATTCAGATGCTCGGCCAGCCGCAGGAAATGCAGATTGGTGCGGTCGTTGAGGATCGTGCCGCAGACGGCGATGCCGATGGCGCCGCCGAGATTGCGCATCAGGTTGAACAGGCCCGAGGCGAGCTTCAACCGCTCCGGCGCGAGGCCGCCGAGCGTCAGCGTCACCGTCGGCGCGACGGCGAATTGCTGGGCGAAGCCACGCAACGCTTGCGGCGCCAGCAGCTCGCGCCAGCCCCAATCATGGGTGATCGGCGTGAAGTTCCACATGCTGAGCGCGAAGCAGCCCAATCCGAACATCATCAGCCAGCGCAAATCGACGCGCCGCGCCAGGAAGGTGTAGACCGGAATGGCGCTGACCTGGAAGATGCCGGTGGAGAACACGGCGAGACCGATCTGCAGCGCGCTGAAGCCGCGCACCCGGCCGAGGAACAGCGGCGTCAGGTAGATCGTCGCGAAGATGCCGATGCCGGTGACGAAGGAGAAGAAGCAGCCGAGCGAGAAGTTACGGCTTTTCAGCGCGCGCAGGTCGATCACGGGTTGGCTGTAGGTCAGGCTGCGCCAGAGGAAGGCGAGCCCGCTGACGGCGGAGATCCAGGCCGTCGTGCGGATGGTGTCGTCGCCGAACCAGTCCCAGCGCGGCCCCTCCTCGAGCGTATATTCGAGGCAGCCGAGAAAGATCGTCATCAAAGCCATGCCGGGATAGTCGGCGCCGCGCAGCAGCGACAGGTTCGGCCGGTCGATTCGGACCAGGATCGGCACCACCACGGCAACGAAGATGCCGGGCACCAGATTGATGAAGAACAGCCAGTGCCAGGAGTAATTGTCGGTGATCCACCCGCCGATGGTCGGCCCCAGCGTCGGCGCCAGCGACGAGATGGCGCCGATCGTCGCGGCGGCGATCACCCGCTGGTGCCCGCCGAAATAGATGAAGGCGGTGGTGAACACGGTCGGGATCATCGAGCCGCCGAGAAAGCCCTGCAAGGCACGGAACGCGATCATGCTCTGGATGTCCCAGGCCCAGCCGCACAGCAGGCTGGTCGCGGTGAACCCGGCGGCGGAAACGCAGAACAGCCAGCGCGTCGACATGACCCGCGACAACCAGCCCGAGAGCGGGATGACCACGATCTCGGCGATCAGGTAGCTGGTCTGCACCCAGGCAGTCTCATCGGCGCCGGCCGACAGGCCGCCGCCGATGTCCCGGAGCGAGGCGGAGACGATCTGGATGTCGAGGAGCGCGATGAAGAAGCCGACGCACATGGTGGCGAAGGCGACGACCCTCGCCGCCATGGGCAGCTCGGCCGGCGGCAGGTCCGGCCGCGCGAGGCCGACGGCCTCAGCCGCGCTCATCTTGTGACACTCGCGCCGCCGCGCCGATCGACCGCGGCGGTGACCGAGAGGCCGGGGCGCAGACGGCCGAGCTCGGAGGCGTCGCCGTCCAGCACGATGCGCACCGGCACGCGCTGCACGATCTTGGTGAAGTTGCCCGTGGCGTTTTCCGGCGGCAGCACGCTGAACTCGGCGCCGGTCGCCGGCGCCAAGCTTGCCACATGGCCATAAAAGACCTCGCCGGGCAGCACGTCGGCCGCGATCGTCACCTTCTGTCCCGGGCGCATGCGCGCGAGCTGGTTCTCCTTGAAATTAGCGTCGATCCACAAGCCGCGTGCCGGCACGACCGACAGCAGCTGCGCGCCGACGGTCGCGAACGCGCCGAGATGCGCGCTGCGATTGCCGATCGTGCCGTCGATCGGGGCGCGCAACTCGGTGTAGCCGAGATTGAGCTGGGCCGTCTCCCGGTCGGCGGCGGCGCCGGCGAGCGCCGCCTCGGTCTGACGCTTCTGCGTGTCGATGACATCGAGCTGCCGCTCCGCCGCGTCGAAACCGGCCCGCGCCTTCTCTCCTGCGGCGAGCGCCTCCTTGTACGCGGCATCGGCCCGCTGCGAGGACTGCACGGAGACGGCGGCATTGGCCGAGAGCTGGCGCAGGCGGATCTGATCGTCGCGGGCGCGAACGATCTCGGCGTCTGCGGCGGCGATCCCGGCCTGGGCTTCCGCGATCAGCGCCTGCTGCAGCCGGCGGATCGCGTCGAGATTGGCGAGCGTCGCTTGCTGGCCGGCGACCGCCGCCTCGGCTTTCGCCAGCGCCGCCCGGTAGTCGCGGTCGTCGAGCTTCACCAAGAGGTCGCCGGCATGCACGGGCTGATTGTCGGTGACCGCGACCTCGGCGATGAAGCCGCCGACCTTCGGCGCGATCACCGTGACATCGCCGCCGACATAGGCGTCGTCGGTGCTCTCGATGAAGCGGCCGACCGTCCACCAGCCGTAGCCGTACCAGGCCGCGCCCAGCCCGACGATCAGCGCCGCGCCGAGGAGCGCCAGGCTCTTGCGCGCCACTCTCCGGCCGCTCTTCGGCGGCGCCAGGCCGGAAGCGCGCTCGATGACGAGGCTATTCATGGCGGCTCTCCCGCGCTTGACCGAGGCCGAGCCGGCGGCGCGTACGCTCGTCGGCAACCGGTCCCGGGGCGGATTTGAACGCCGGCCCGGCCATCGGCCGGCCGCTGAGCCGGTCGACCAGCACGGGATCGGCCTCGACGCCGGTCGCGCTGTCGACGACGACGACGCTCTTGCCCTCGGGGGCGAAGTGCTTGTTGCCCCAGGCGATCAGCGCCCAGAGCACCGGCCGGAAGTCGCGGCCGCGCTCGGTCAGCAGGTATTCATCGCGCGGCGGCCGCTCGGTGTAGCGCCGACGCTCAAGCAGCCCGGAGTCGACCAGGCTGTTGAGCCGCCGCGTCAGCATGTTCGGCGCGATATCCAGGCTCTTCTGGAACTGCTCGAAGCGCGTCAGCCCGAGAAAGGCGTCGCGCAGAATCAGGATGCTCCACCACTCGCCGACCCGCTCCAAGCTGCGGGCGATGGGGCACTGCATGGTGCCGAAACTCTTGCGTTGCATGGCGATGCGACCCCTTCGCTATCATCATGCAACTCATATAGCATCGTTCCTATCATCATGCAAGTGGCGTCGCCGGGAACACCGGCGATCCCGGGGGACGGCGCCTATGGTCGCGAGGCTCGAAGCGCCCTGCGCCGATGCTGCGGTATGTACATATCCCGAAAAACGCTGCAGTTCCCGCTGCTTATCCCGGCGTCCCCGCGCCAGCGGGGACCCAGGGGAAGCGCTCCGCTCACCACATTTGAGGCCCCTGGATGCCCGCTTTCGCGGGCAAGACGATCCTTGAGGTACCTTTGGTTGCCGCAGCGGAATACGAGAGATCCGCCCTCGTCGCGGAAAAGAAATCCGACAATTTCCTCATGAAGCTCGCCTCTTGGCCAATTTCCGAAAAATACGGCCAGACCAGAGAAAATAGTCATCTATCAGGAATTGAGCGCGATCACGATGAAATATTTCTACGGCGCGAGCCCGAGAATCGAACAGAAGTGGCATTTCTTTCTTGTATTAGGCATTGTGCTGCTCTACATAATAAATCACGAATTGGCACTCTAGATCCAAGAGTGCTAAATCTCCACAAAAGCCCGCGCCAGGAGACCATCCATGAAATTGCGTCCATTACAGGACCGCGTCCTGATCCGCCGCATCGATCCGGAGGCGAAGAGCGCCGGGGGCATCATCATTCCCGACACGGCGCAGGAAAAGCCCATGGAAGGCGAAGTCGTCGCCGTCGGGCCCGGCGCGCGCGACGCGGATGGCGTGCTGCACGCCCTCGACGTCAAGAGCGGCGACCGCGTGCTGTTCGCGAAGTGGTCGGGCAGCGAGTTCAAGCTCGATGGCGAGGACCTCATGGTCATGAAGGAATCCGACATCATGGGCGTCATCGATCACGCCGCCGCGAAGAAGAAAGCCGCTTAACGAACGGAGACAGGACATGGCTGCCAAAGAAGTCAGATTCAACGGCGACGCGCGCGACCGCATGCTGCGCGGCGTCGAGCTGCTTGCAAACGCGGTGAGGGTGACGCTCGGTCCCAAGGGGCGAAACGTCGTCCTCGCTAAATCCTTTGGCGCCCCGCGCATCACCAAGGATGGCGTGACGGTCGCCAAGGAGATCGAACTCACGGACCGGTTCGAGAATATGGGCGCGCAGATGGTGAAGGAGGTCGCCACCCGGACCAGCGATCTCGCCGGCGACGGCACGACGACCGCGACGGTGCTGGCCCACGCGATCCTGCGCGAGGGCGCGAAGGCGGTCGCCGCCGGCATGAACCCGATGGATTTGAAGCGCGGCATCGACATGGCGGTCGACTCGGTCGTCAGTGACATCAAGAAGCGCTCGAAAAAGGTCTCGACCAATGCCGAGATCGCCCAGGTGGGCACGATTTCCGCCAATGACGACCGCGAGATCGGCGAGATGATCGCGAAAGCGATGCAGAAGGTCGGCAACGAAGGCGTAATCACGGTCGAGGAGGCGAAATCGCTCGAGACCGAGCTCGACATCGTCGAAGGCATGCAGTTCGACCGCGGCTACATCTCGCCCTACTTCGTCACCAACGCCGAGAAGATGCTCGCCGAGCTCGAGGATCCCTTGATCCTCCTGCACGAGAAGAAGCTGCCCGGCGTGCAGGCGATTCTCCCCTTGCTCGAAGCGGTCGTCCAGAGCGGCAAGCCGCTGCTCATCGTCGCCGAGGATATCGACGGCGAGGCGCTGGCGACGCTGGTCGTCAACAAGCTGCGCGGCGGCCTCAAAGTGGCGGCGGTCAAGGCGCCGGGCTTCGGCGATCGGCGCAAGGCGATGCTCGAGGATATCGCCATCCTGACCGGCGGCCAGGTCATCAGCGAGGATATCGGCGTCAAGTTCGAGAACGTCACGCTCGATATGCTCGGCAAGGCCAAGAAAGTGCGCATCGAGAAAGAGAACACCACGATCATCGGCGGCGCCGGCAAGAAGACCGACATCCAGGGCCGCTGCGCGCAGCTCCGTCTGCAGATCGAGGAGTCGACCTCGGATTACGACAAGGAGAAGCTGCAGGAGCGCCTGGCCAAGCTGGCGGGCGGCGTTGCGATCATCCGCGTCGGCGGCGGCAGCGAGATCGAGGTGAAGGAGCGCAAGGATCGCGTCGATGATGCGATGCATGCCACCCGCGCGGCGGTCGAGGAGGGCGTCGTCGCCGGCGGCGGCGTGACCCTGCTTTACGCCAGCAAGGCGCTCGGCCGGCTCAATCCCGAGAACGACGACCAGAAAGTCGGCATCGACATCGTGCGCCGCGCGCTGCAGGCGCCGGCGCGGCAGATCTTCGCCAATGCCGGTGCCGATGGCTCCGTCATCGTCGGCAAGCTCCTGGAGAAGGGCGATGCCAGCCACGGCTTCGACGCGCAAACCGGCACCTATGTCGACATGCTGAAAGCCGGGATCATCGATCCGACCAAGGTCGTGCGCCTGGCGCTGCAAGGGGCGGCCTCGATCGCCGGCCTGCTCATCACCACCGAGGCGATGGTCGCCGAGAAGGCGGAGAAGAGCACGCCGACGATGCCGGGAGGCGGCATGGAGGGCGCGGATTTCTAGACTTTCCGTCGCCGTCCGCGATGACGTGGTAAAAACGGGATCGGCTATGCGGCGATGACTTGAGCCAGGTCATCCCGCAAGCCCATTCCGGAAATTGGAGACATCATGGCCAGAACTCTGACGGGCGCGGAGCACCACACAGCCGCAGCCGAGCATCATGAGCAGGCGGCATCGCATCATCGCCTCGCGTCAAAACATTATGCAGAGAAGGATTACGCGCATGCGGCGCAGCAAGCGCTGATCGCCCATGGCCGCTCGCAACAGGCGGTCCGCCACGGCAATGAAGCGACGAAATACCATCTCGTCCAGCACGACAAAAATGCGCCGCAATAGCCCATCGCGCCGCTCTCCATACGCCCCGCATGCATTCGGGACGTTCGCCGAAAGATCGAGATCGCCATGACCACGCGAACGAGCAGCAAGACCGTCACCTTCGGCCACCCGTTCAAGCTGAGCGGCGCGGATGAGGTGCAGCCCGCCGGGCGCTACGTCGTCGAAACCGACGAGGAGCTGATCGAGAGCTTGTCGCGTCCGGCCTACCGATGGCTTTCAACCTTTATTCGCCTGCCCGGCAGGCTCGGCAGCACGGAGCTGGCGCGGGTCGTCGACCTGGATCCTGCGGAGCTGGCCGCGGCGCTCGCAAGCGACGCCGAGGCACCGGAAGCAGCGCCGCCGCCGGCCGACCGCAGAGTTCCCGGGACTCAAGAAAAAAACAGCGGCGCGATGACCTTCGTGATGAACGGCTGGAAACGCTGGCTGGCTCTCAACGTCACCGAGCTGACATGGACGGCATTGCTCGTTGGCAGCATGGCATTGGCGGGTCTGTTCGCCTGAAGGCCCGGCGGCGCTTCAAGGCCGCCCAAAGCCGCAGCTCCCCATCGGAGGCGCACCATGGCATTGCGTCCGCAATACTCGCTCATTCATTCCGAGTTCAATGACTTTCTCTTCGCGTCGGTCGGCGAAGAGAAAAACGGCATAGAGCTCACGGTTCTGTCGGCGTTGACGCGGCTCGGCGTCGATCCCTGGGGAGAGGCCGCGCGATTGGCGGATTTGCCTAGGGAGGCAGCCGCGCGCGCCCTCGCCGCGGCGCTCAGCGCGCTTCCCGAAGGCGATTGGAAAGTATCGGATACATGGGCGATCGCCGCTCGCCTGGTGGACCGCTTGCCGGGGCGCAGCGCCCCCGCGACCCGGTCGCCTCGGGCCGAGAGCAACAAGAATGAGGGAAGGAGAGCAGGGCCCGCGGTATGGGTGATTTGCGTCGTCCTGGTCGCGACGGTGCTCTTCGCCACCTGGTATCTGGCGCCCGATCACGGTTCCGAGGCCGTTCCCAGCGCGGTTTCCTCGGTGCGGCGGTAGCGAGCGCGCCGTCGTGCCCTGGCCATAACGAAAAAGCGCGGGACCGTTCGTTGCGGAATCAGCGGCGCATCGCCATCTAGAGACGATCGCCGAGACAACACCAAACTCGAGCCGCCATCATGCAAATCCGCGTCGGTTATGAGCTGATCTACGATTGTCCGCAGCCCACGCCGATGATCTTGACGTTGAATATCCATTACACGCGCGCCTCGGACCTGGTCGTGCCGGACTACCTGACCACCGATCCATCGGTGCCGATCACCGCCTATCGCGACGTCTTCGGGAACTGGTGCAGCCGGATCGTGGCTCCCGCGGGTCGGATCCGGATCGCGAGCACCGCGATCGTGCGGGACACCGGCCAACCGGACGAGGTCGCACCTTCGGCCATGCAACATCTCGTGCAGCACCTGCCCGAGGAAACCTTGGTCTTTCTCCTCGGCAGCCGCTATTGCGAGACCGATCACCTCTCGCAAATCGCGTGGAATCTGTTCGGGCACGCGCCGACCGGTTGGGGGCGCGTGCAAGCGATCTGCGACTTCGTGCACCATCACGTCGCCTTCGGCTATGAGCACGCGCGCCCGACCAAAACGGCCTTCGAGACCTACAACGAGCGCAGAGGCGTCTGCCGCGACTACGCGCATCTGGCGATCGCGTTCTGCCGCTGCATGAACATTCCGGCGCGCTACTGCACGGGCTACCTCGGCGATATCGGCATTCCGCCGCCCTATGGGCCCATGGACTTCGCCGGTTGGTTCGAGGCCTATCTCGGCGGTCGCTGGTACACGTTCGACCCGCGCAACAACATGCCGCGAATCGGGCGGATCCTGATCGCACAGGGTCGGGATGCCGCCGACGTCGCGCTCAGCAACACCTTCGGTCTCAACACCCTGGTGAGCTTCGCGGTGCAGACCGACGAGATCATCGAAGGGAGCTGGCACCGGTAGGCGCCGCCTGGCGCTTCCGGCAGGCGGCCTGCTCAAGATCGCGCCACGGCCGACCGGCGTCTCAGTTCTGCGCCGCCTTGCGATCCGCCCCCCGGCGGGAGCGGGAGAGCCCGGCCTCCGGCGGCAGATGCCGCGGGCTCTTGGCGCCGGGGCCGGCATGGACATGGACCTGCTTCGCCACGACCGGTTCGCCGCATTCGGAGCACACCATCACCGGATCGAAGTCCTTGCCGCAGAGCTGATGCGTGTGCAGCAGCGGCCGCCCCTTCTTCCCGGCCATGTGGACGTCGCCCCAATGGACGAGTGCCATGATGATCGGGTGAAGGTCGAGACCTTTGGGCGTCAGGCGATACTCATAACGCACCGGCCGCTGTTGATACGGCACCTTGGTGAGCACGAACGCGTCGACGAGCTTCTTCAGGCGGTCGGCGAGGATCGGGCGGGTGATGCCGAGGCGCTCCTGGAAGTCCTCGAACCGCCGGACGCGCAAGAAGCAGTCTCGCAGAATGAGCAAGCTCCATCGGTCGCCGATCACCGAGACCGTTCGTGCCATCGAGCAGGGCTCTTGGCCCAGTTCGTTCCAACGCATCCAATCCTCCGGCCATACCCGTCAGGCGCCCCCTATAGACGCGATTGGTTCAATATTCAAACTCGCGCCGCCGATCCCGCCTAACGCATCGTCAGGATCATCTCCTCGACGTCGCGCAACCGATCCTTGCCGAAGAAGATCTCGTCGCCGACGAAGAAGGTGGGCGAGCCGAAGGTGCCGCGCTCGACCGAGCGCTGCGTGTTGTCAAGGAGCCGCGCCTTGACATCGGCATCCTGCACCAGCTCGGCGAACCCGCGGGCATCGAAGCCCGATTCGATCAGGGCCGCCTGCAGCACCGCGGGATCGTCGAGCTTCTTCGGCTCCGACCACATGTGGCGGTAGATCTCATCGACGTAGCGCTCGAACACGCCCAGCCGCTCAGCCGCAACAGCGCCGCGCATGATGGTCAAGGTGTTGACCGGGAAGAACGGGTTGGGCCGATAGCAGGTGATAGCGTGCCGCTTGATGAAGCGCGCCATCTCGAGGCGCTCGTATTCGGGCTTGTTCTTGATGCCGGCGAAACTCTCGCCGGGCGACCGATTGCCGGTGAGGCGGAAGACGCCACCGAGCAGGATCGGCACATACTCGAAGGTCGCACCGGTCCGCTTCTCGATCTCGGGGATCACCAGATGCGCCAGATAGGCGTTGGGACTGCCGAAGTCGAAGTGGAATTCCACCTTGGCCATGATCTCACCATTTCTCCGCGAAGGGTCGGATCTCGCGTTCGAACGACCAGGCGTCACGCGGCTCCTGATAGATCTGCCAATAGGCCTCGGCGACCGAGGCCGGCCGCATCAGCCGGCCGGGATCGAGATTGGCGAGCGCCTCGTCGCCCTCGCGCTGCTTGATCCGCTCGCGCACCCACGCGGTATCGACGCCGGCGTCGATGACGAGATGGGCGACGTGGATGTTCTTCGGACCGAGTTCGCGCGCCGCGCTCTGCGCCACCGCCCGCAGGCCGAACTTGGCGCTGGCAAAGGCGGCATAGCCGACCCCGCCGCGCAGGCCGGCGGTCGCGCCGGTGAAGAAGATGTTGCCCCGGCCGCGCGGCAGCATCAGGCGCGCCGCTTCGCGACCGGCCAAGAAGCCGGCGTAGCACGCCATCTCCCAGACCTTGCGGAACACCCGCTCGGTGGTCTCGAGCAGCGGGAAATTGACGTTCGCCCCGATATTGAAGATGCAGACCTCGAGCGGCGTAAAGGCGTCGGCCTCCTGGAGGAAGGCGGTGATCTCTTCCTCCTTGCGCGCGTCGAGAGAGCGGCCAACGATCCGTCCCCCGGCCGCCTCGACTTCGGCGACCAGCGGCGCCAGCTTGTCGCCCTGCCGCCGTCCCGCGAAGACGGTGAAGCCTTCGGATGCGAATTTTTTGACGATCGCGGCGCCGATAAAGTCTCCGGCCCCGATCACGGCGACGGTCGCATTCCTTGGTTCCACGGCAATTCTCCTTAGCTTCAGGTGACCCCGCTGTTGCACCGGCTCGCCTGGTCGCGCGCGGCGTCCGCCAGCCGGTGCTTCAGGATCTTCCCGGTCGAGCTTGCCGGCAACGCATCGAGGATGACGATCTCTTGAGGCCGCTTGTAGGCGGTGAGCTCGCGGCTGGCATGGCGGGCAAGGTCCGCCGACTTCGTCGTCGATCCCGGCAACAGCTGCACATAGGCAACCACCTCCTCATTGCCCGGCACGGCGCGGCCGATCACGGCCGACTGGACGACGGCCGGATGCGCGTTGAGCGCCTTCTCGACCTCGGCGGGATAGACGTTGAAGCCGGACCGGATGATCAGCTCCTTGGTGCGGCCGACGAGGAAAAGGGCGTCGCCGTCGAAGCGCGCGAGGTCGCCGGTATTGACAGCGATCGGGAAGCCCTGCGAGCAATCTTCCCGCCGCTTCCTGCGCCGCTCTCGCCTCTGCGCGGTCGCCCATGCTGCGCTCCGGCCCCCGTGTTAATCCGCATCCCACGCTGTGCCGCCAGCCGATCGGCGTCATGATGCCTATAAGTGTATTTTCAACACTTGTCAATCGCGCTACTTAATGGATCGTAACGAGATTGTGCGATTGACACGTTTCATTTTTACATCAACAATGCGCGATCGACGGCACGACGGCGTCGCGAAGCAGCGTGTCAGCGAGGTAAGGGAGCCGTCCATGGCGGAGCCGGTTTGCGTCGTGTCAGGGGTCGGTCCGGGCACCGGAACGGCGCTCGCGCGCCGCTTCACGGCCGGCGGCTATCGCGTCGCCATGCTAGCGCGCAGCGTGCAGCGGCTCGCCGAACTTGAAGCAAAGATACCGTCGACCAAGGCCTTTCCCTGCGATGTTTCGGATCCTGTGCAGGTCGACGCGGCGATTGCTGCGGTCGAGAGGCAGCTCGGCATGCCTGAAATCCTCATTCATAACGCCGTCGGCGGTGCCTTCGGCAGCTTCCTGGAGATCGACCCGGCGGTACTGAACAGGAATTTCCAGGTCAATGCCATGGGACTGCTCTATCTGGCGCGGCGGCTCGCTCCGGCCATGGTGAATGCCGGCAAAGGCTCGATCATCGCCACGGGCAACACGTCGGCCTTGCGCGGCAAGCCCCGCTTCGCCGGATTCGCGCCGACCAAGGCGGCACAACGCATCCTGGCCGAGGCGATGGCGCGCGACCTCGGACCCAAGGGCGTCCACGTCGCTTACATCGTCATCGATGCCGTCATCGATGTGCCCTGGACGCGCGAGCGCTACAAGGAGAGGCCGGACGAATTCTTCATCAAACCCGCCGCCATTGCCGATGAGGCCTGGCACCTCGCGCATCAGGATCGCTCCGCCTGGTCGTTCAATGTCGAAATCCGCCCCTATGGCGAAGCGTGGTGAGCCGCTCCCATGACGGATCTGCGCATTTTCTCCTATCTGCCCAACCCGCGCCTCTGGAAGGCGACGATTGCAGCACGCCTGTGCGGCGTCGATGTCGAGGTGCGCGGCGCCTCGTCCACCGAGCTTTCGCAGTGGTTGTGGGATTTCGATGCGCGTCCTGCCGCCGATGTCCCTGCCGCCGTTCTGGCAGCGGCGGAACGCACGGGTCGGATCGGCTTCAGGGACCGCAAGCTCTACAAGACGGACGCCTTCCTCGAAGCGCAGCCCTTCGGCACCGTTCCCGCCGCTTTCAGCCCGGACGGGCTCACAGGCATTTTCGAGTCGAACAGCATCATGCGCGTCGTAGCCCGGTTGGGACAGGATCGCTTTCCGCTCTACGGCTGCGACGTCTATGAGGCCTCGCGCATCGACGGATTTCTGGATGCCAGCCTCGTCTTCGCGCGCGATGCGCAGATCTATTTGTTCGCCTTGACGGAGGGCGCCGTCTCGCGCGAAATCTACGCCCGGGTCGCGGCGGCCGTCGCAACCTATCTGTCCGGCATCGAGCAAGCGCTGACGCCGCAACGCTCGTTCCTCGTGGGCAACACCGTAACGCTCGCCGACATCTGCTTCGTCGCGGAGCTGTGCCTGTTTCATAACGAGAGCGCGCGCAAATCCGCTCTGGACGCCGCCGGGTTTTCGCCGTTGGTCGGCGACGACCTCGCTCGCACCTATCCGCGATCCCTCGATCATTTCAATCGGCTCCTGCTGCATCCAGCCTTCGCACCGGATGTCGCGGGCTATCTGGAAAAGATCGAGCGGAAAAGCGCCCGCGTCACGTGATGCACGCTCGAGGCGCCGCGGCGCGATGCCCGACAGCAACAACCCGCCCGGCGGCATCGTCGAGATGCGGCCTATCGAGAGGAGAGCGCGATGACCTCGGCCGAGTGGCGCAAGACCGCCTGCAATCTCTGCTATGTCAATTGCGGGATCGAGGTCCTGGTCGACGGCGGGCGGATCGAAAAGGTGCGGGGCGATCGCTCGAACCCGAAATCTCAGGGCTATCTCTGCAACAAGGCGTCGCGCATACCGTTCTACGCGCATCACAGCGATCGCCTCACCTCTCCCTTGAGGCGCCGCGCCGATGGCGGCTTTGATCCGATCGACTGGGATACCGCGATCTCGGAGATCGCCGAGCGCATCGGCAGCATCGTCACGCGGCATGGCGGCAAGAGCCTGGCGCTCTATGGCGGCGGCGGCCAGGGCAATCATGCCGGCGGCGCCTATGCCAACGCCTTCCTGCGCGCGCTCGGCTCGCGCAACGTGTTCAACGCGCTGGCGCAGGAAAAAACCGGCGACTTCTGGGTCAACGGCCACATGTTCGGCAGCCAGAATTGCCACACGACGGAGGACGTGCACCACTGCGACCTGTTGTTCGTCATTGGCGCCAACCCATGGATCGCGCACGGATTTCCCAATGCCCGCGACCATCTCAACCAGATCCGCAAGGATGCCGCGCGCAAGCTCATCGTCGTCGATCCGCGCCGGTCCGAAACCGCCGAACGGGCCGATCTGCACCTCGCGGTTCGTCCGGGCACGGATGCGTTCCTGCTGGGCGCGCTGCTGTCGACGCTGGTGCGGCGCGATGCCGTGGACCACGGCTTCATCACCGGGCACACGGTCGGCTTCGCCGACATCCGGCGGGCGCTGCTCGACATACCGGTTGCCGCATGGGCCGCGGCCGCAGACATTTCCGTCGCCGACATCGAGCGCTGCGCCGACATGGTGGCCGCCGCCAAGGCCATGGTCGTGCGCGTCGAACTCGGCATCCAGCAGAGCCTCAACTCGACGCTGAATTCCTATCTCGAAAAGCTGCTCATCATGCTCACGGGGAGTTTCGGCCGCAAGGGCACGAACCAGCTTCACACTTGGCTGCAGCCGCTGTGGGGCAATTCGCGCGACCAAACCTTTGCGCCGACCGGCGACGAAGTCATCGCCGGCCTGTTGCCGCCCAACAGCTTTTCGCGCGCGATCCTGAGCGAACATCCCGACCGACTTCGCGCGGTCTGGGTCGATAGCAGCAATCCCGCGAACACGACCGCAAATACCCTGGAGGTCGAACGCGCTTTGCGGTCGCTGGAGCTGTGCGTCGTGGTCGACGTCGCCATGACCGAGACGGCGCAGCTGGCGCATTATGTCTTGCCGGCATCCTCGCAGTTCGAGAAGACGGAGTTCACGCTCTTCACCTTCGAGTTCCCGACCAACTACGTCCACATCCGCGCCGGCGTGGTGCCCCGGCTCGAAGGAACGTTGCCCGAGCCCGAGATCTACACGCGGCTCGCGCGCGCGCTGGGCTTGCTGCCGGGCGAGGAGGCGCTGGCGCCGTTGCGCCATGCCGCCGCGCGATCCCGGCGCGAGTTTGCCACCGCATTTCGCAGCTTCATGAGCGAGAGCGCATCGGCGGGACCGGTGGCTCCCCTGATCCTCTACAATACCTTGGGCAGGTCACTTCCTGATGGCGTGGCAGCGGCGGCTCCCTTGTGGGGCGGCGCGCAGTCTTGCGCGAAGCGCTCGCCGGCGGCGGTGAGGCGCGCCATCGGCGCGTCGGACGAGATGCCCGATGCGGAGCTCGGCGATGCCCTCTTCGACACGATCGTCGCCGCACGGCAGGGCGCGGCGTTCACCAGCCACGGCTATGACGATGTCTGGTCCCTGATCGATTTTCCGGATGGCAAAGTGCGGCTGGTCGTGCCGGGCATGCTCGACTGGCTGGCGCGGCTCGATCCCGCACCCTCAGACCCCGCAAGCGACTACCCCTTCATTCTGGCGGCGGGCCAGCGGCGCATGTTCAACGCCAATCAGATTTTCCGCGATCCCGCCTGGCGTCCCGACGATCCCGACGGCGTTCTCTTGGTCAATCCGGCCGATCTGACCGAACTGGGCGCCCAAAGCGGTGACTGGATTGCCGTCGAATCGGCCGCGGGGCGGCTGGTCGCACGGTGCAGAGCAGACCACTCCATGCGGCGGGGCCAGCTGGTTCTGCCGCACGGCTACGGCCAATCCTTCCCGGCGCCCGACGGGGAGCGATTGGTCAACGGCCCAAGGATCAACCTGCTCACGACAGGCGGCAATCGCGACCCGATCGCGGGAACCCCGCATCACAAGCACGTGGCCGTGCGGCTGGCGCCGGCGTCTGCCGCAGAGGCGATGGCCTGCGAGACGCAGTCAAAACGCATCCACGCCTCATCCGCGGCGGCTGATCGGAAGCGTGAGGCCACGACTCGCTGAATCCGGGCTTCGGAATAGCTCAGATGGGCAGAAAGCACATCACTCCGCCGCCTGAGTACTCACTTCGCTCGTCCTCGACCCCGCGAACTGAGCTGCTCGCTTCGCGGCGGCAGGGTCGCCCCAACCGGAAAAGGCTTTGCAACCCTGCCCCACCGGCAAAATGGATGCCAGGACAGCATCGGCGAGCTCGGCATTGACCATCTTCTCCATGATCCAGCCGCACAGAAGCTGCGCCGCAAGACAGCCGCCAGCGGTCGCCACGTTGCCATGCGGCACGAAGGCCTCCTCGACCGGCTCAACACCCTCATAACTCGCCAGCCGTTTGAAATACGTCGGATAGGTCGTCGCCGTACGGCCCCTCAGCAAACCCTTTTCCGCCAGGATGACCGCGCCGGCGCACATCGACCCAATCAACTGCCGCTTCTCGTCGAGATGGAGCGCATCCAGGAATTCCGGGTCGTTCAGCACATCCTCCACGCCCACGCCGCTGGCAAAGATAACCGCACCACTGGTCTTGGTCTCTTCAAGACGCCCGTGTGTTGGTATCTTGAGGCCGGCAACCGATGTGACGTGATCCGTTTTCCCCAAGATGCGCACGTCCCAGTCGCTTGCGCCCGCCGATTTTGCACGAAACAGCAAATCCCAAGGCATGAACACGTCGATATCGGTGAAGCGATCGAACGCTACGATGGATATCTGCATGTCAGTCTCCTTGGATTGGGTCGTGCGTTTGGGTTGTCGTTCCAGACCGTCCGTTTGAAAGCGTGCTGAGGCCGGCGTTGACGGGGCCAAATACTTTTTAACGTTAATGCTCGGTCGCCAAGCCGTCAAATCGATTCCGCGACAATGATTCATGTTACGCGCGGTTATCTGTGCAGTCGATCGGACTGGAATGACTTCCGTTGCCGCCTAGAAATGAGGCATCCGATGAAATCATGAGCGACCCGCCGGGCCGTCGCGGCGCGAGCCAGAAATCCGCGCGCCTTCACGGGTTGGCCAGCCGGTTGAAGGCGGCGAGCGAACGCTCAAGGCTCGCCTGGTCGATGTCGCGAACGATGAAGACGATGCGCGAGGCGCGGTCGGCATCGGGCCAATGCTCGAGATGGAACGGCGGGTGGACAAGATGCTGGACGCCGTGCACCACCAGCGGCCGGTCGCTGCCCGCGACATTGAGCAGGCCCTTGACGCGCAACACATCCGTGCCGCGGCTGCCAAGCAGCATGCTCAGCCAGATGCCGAAGGCGGTCCAATCGAGCGGCTGGTCGAAACGCAGGCAGAAGGCATGGATGCGCTCGTCATGGCGGTTGACATCGTGGGCGCGCCGGTGACCGTCCCCGCTCGGGCGGCGCAGTTCGGCAGCGAGCCAGTACCGGACCTCGTCGCTCTGGCCCTTGGGGTCATAGAGATCGACGTCAAGCAGCAGATCCGGATCCAGGTGCCGCTCCGGATTGCTGTCGACGAGCGGCGCCGAGGGATTGAGGGTTGCGAGCCGGCGACGGAGCACCGCAACCCTCTCCGGCGACGCAAGATCGGTCTTGGTGATGAGGATGCGGTCGGCCACGGCGACCTGCTTCACCGATTCCGGCTGCCGGTCAAGGTGCAGCGTGCCGTTCACGGCATCGACCGTGGTGACGACGTTGCCGAGGCGGAAATGATGGCGAATGACCGGCTCCGCCATGATGGTCGCGAGGATCGGCACGGGGTCGGCGAGGCCGGTGGTCTCGACCACAAGCCGGCGGAAGAACGGCAGCTCGCCGCGCTCGCGGCGGGAGTGGAGATCGCGGATGGCGCCGCCGAGATCACCGCGGATGGTGCAGCACAGGCAGCCGCTCTGCAGCAGCACCACCTCGCCATCGATCCGCCGCAGCAGGTGGTGGTCGAGCCCGACCTCGCCGAACTCGTTGACGAGCACCGCGGTGTCGGCGAGCTGCGGCGCCGCGAGCAGGCGCTGCAGCAGGCTGGTCTTGCCGCTGCCGAGAAAGCCGGTGATGACGATGACGGGCGTGGCAGCGGCGCCTTCCATCGACGATCACGCCTCCCGCTCCAGGCGCTCGACCAAGGTGGGATCGAGCGGATCGCAAGGGCGGCCGGACATCTGCGCCGCCGTCTGCCACACCTGCGCCAGATCGCCGACGATCTCGGTCCGCCCGGTGCGACTGCTCAGCACGTAGCTCGCGCCCTGCCAGTCGCCGAGCGTGAGGCCGTAATGGGCGAGGACGGCATTGACGAGTCCGACCCGGCGCAGCCGCTCGGCGCGGCGACGCGGCGGCACCGGTTGCGCGTTCCCGGCGCCCGCTCCGACCTCCGTCCAATGCTCGCCGCCGCCGAGCACGCCGCAGAGACCGCACATGCCGTCCTCACTCCCGGCGGCGGCGGAGGGGATCCCTCGCCGCCGTCCTTGCCGCTAGCCCCGGCGCGGCTTGCGCCGCGCGAAATCATCGGCGATCTCGTCCATGGTGCAGAAGCGCACGCCCGGATGCCGGATGATGTGTCCATAGAGCCGCTCCAACATCATCAGGACCTGCGGGCGGCCGGAGACGTCGGGATGCACCGTCATCGCGAAGATCGCGTAATCGTATTCACGATAGACCCAGTCGAACTGGTCGCGCCAGATCTCCTCGAGATGGCGCGGATTGACGAAGCCGTGGCTGTTGGGCGCCTTCTTGATGAACATCATCGGCGGCAGGTCGTCGAGATACCAGCTCGCGGGGATCTCGATGAGATCGGTCTCGCGGCCGCGGACCAGCGGCTTCATCCAGGCTTCCGGCGTTTTCGAATAATCGATCTTGGTCCAGCTGTCGCCGACCCGGACGTAATAGGGCTGGAAATCGTGATGCATCAGACTGTGGTCGTACTTGATGCCTTTCTTGAGCAGGAGCTCGTTGCTGACGTTGCTGAACTCCCACCACGGCGCGACATAGCCGGTCGGCCGCTTGCCGGCGAGCTTGGTGACGAGATCGATGCATTTGTCGAGCACCACCTCCTCCTGCTCCGGCGTCATGGCGATGGGATTCTCGTGGCTGTAGCCGTGGATGCCGATCTCGTGACCGGCCTTGGCAACCGCCTTCATCTCCTCGGGAAAGGTCTCGATCGAGTGACCCGGGATGAACCACGTGGTCTTGATGTTGAGCCGGTCGAAGAGCTTGAGCAGGCGCGGCGCCCCGACCTCGCCGGCAAAGAGGCCGCGCGAGATGTCGTCGGGCGAATCCTCTCCGGCGTAGGAGCCGAGCCAGCCCGCGACCGCATCCACGTCGACGCCGATAGAGCAGAGAATTTCCTTGGCCATCGTCTGTCTCCCTTTCAGTCCTTGATTTCGATCTCGATGAAGGCGAAGTCGAAATCGTTGGCGTTGATCACATCATGCTCGACCCCGGCGGGGCGGTTGTAGCTCTCGCCGGCCGTCAACTCCGACCAGCGCTCGCCCTCGGGCTCAGCCAGCAGCAAGCGGCCGCTGGTGAGCGGCACGACGATGTAGTCGAACTCGTGGCGGTGATGGCCGGTGGCCGCGCCGGGCGCGAAACGCCATTCGGTCACGCGGACCCGGTCATTGTCGATTTGGCGCCTCGGCCGGGCTGGCGGGCGCTTCTCGCCCGACCCGGTCATGGCGTCCTCCCCTGCGCGAGGAGCTCAGCCTGTCGGTGATGCATCGTGCCTCCTCTCGATCATGCTTCTTGGGCGATGATGGTTGCCTCGCTCGGCGACCAGCAGACGGACACGCTTTGCGCGAGCCCGCCGCGATATTTGCCGACATGGCTCTCGACACCGAGCGCGCGGCCATCCGACAGGCGCAGCGACAGGTATGCCGTGTGCGCCACCACGGCGGAGGCGAGCACGCTCGCCTCGAGGCGGTTGCCGGCATAGCGCTCGTGCGGCTCCGGCGCGCCGCGCTGCCGGGCCGGCAGGATGTCGATCGCCTCGGACGGCACCACCAGGCTTGCCTTGTCGCCGCGCTTGAGCTGCGGATCGTTGATCACGCCGCTCAGCCTGCCATAGGCCGAATCGATGCTGCCCCGCTCGCCGTCGACGCCGATGAGCGGACCGTCGATGAGGATGTTCCGGCCGATGAAGCGCGCGACGAAGGATGTCTTGGGTCGGGTGTAGAGTTCGATCGGCGCGCTGACCTGCTCGACGTGACCGCGATTCATCACGACGATGCGATCCGACAGCACCAGCGCCTCCGACTGCGCGTGAGTCACGAAAACGAAGGTGATGCCGAGATTGCGCTGCAGCAGCTTGAGCTCGTTCTGGATCGATTTGCGCAGATTGGCGTCGAGCGCGCCCAAGGGCTCATCGAGCAGCAGGATCTGCGGCTCGACGACAAGACCGCGGGCCAGCGCCACGCGCTGGCGCTGGCCGCCGGAAAGACCGGATTCCCGGCGGTCGGCGACGTCGGTGATCTCGAACTTCTCCATGATCTCCGTGACCCGCCGGCGCCGCTCCGGCGCGCGAACGCCCTTGACCGCGAGGCCGTATTCGACGTTCTGCCGCACCGTCATGTGCGGAAAGAGCGCGAAATTCTGGAAGATGGTCGAGGTTGGCCGGCGCTCTGCCGGCAAGTCGTTGATCCGCACGTCGCGGATCAGGATGTCGCCGGCGGTGATCGATTCGAACCCGGCGATCATCCGCAAGGTCGTCGTCTTGCCGCAGCCCGACGGGCCGACGAAGGAGATGAACTCGCCGCGATTGACCCGCAGATCGAAATGCGACACGGCGACGACGTTGGTGTCGTAGACCTTCCGCACCGCCGCCAGTTCAAGATCGTAGGACGCCAACGCTCTCACCCGCTGCTGCATCGCCGGCGAAAAGGCCGGGCTCGCGATGAGCCCGGCCGCCCCGCCTGTCGCTCTCAGGCGCTCAGGAACTCGTCCCATTTCTGGACGAGGCGGTCGTACTCGTCCGGCCACTGGTGCCAATAGGCGACCTTCGAGGCGCGCTCCTTGAGCGAGCCGCCATCGCGCAGATCGCCTTCCTTGATGCCGCGCCACTCGGCGCCCTTCCACGGCTTGCCCTCGTACCAGAAGGCGTATTTGTCAGGGTCCATCGCTTTCTCGATGTTGGTGGTCGGCGAGTAGTAGCCCTGCTCCGAGACGGTGATGGCCGGCGGACCCGAGAGCCAGTAGTCCGCATAAGCGATGACCGCGGCGGCGTTGGGCGTGCCCTTGATCGCCGACACGCCGATCGACCAGGCGCGATAGCCTTCTTTCGGCACCGCGTATTTGCACGCCTTGCCCTGCGCCTTCACCGCCATGACCGCCGGCTGCCAAGCATCGCACACCACCATCTCGCCCGAGGCGAGCAGGTTGACGAGCTCGCCGAAATCGCCCCACAGCGCGCGGAACTGACCTTCCTTCTTCTTGGAGACGAGGAACTTCGCGGCCTCATCGATCTCCGCGGCCGAGGGATTGCCGGGATTCTTCACGCTCAAAAGGCCCAGCGAGTTCATGGCGACGATGGCTTGGCCGAAGGCGATGAGCGGATCGGTGTTGAGCCCCGAGCGGCCCTTCCATTTCTTGTCGAAGATGGCGGTCCAGGTATTGGCCTCTTCGGCGCTGACGACGTCGGGATTGTAGCCGATGGAATCGTAGTTATAGACCGTCGGCACCATCCACAGCTTGGTCTGGGCGTCGTCCGCCCAGATCTGGCCGGCGATCTGCGCCTGCTTCGGCCATTTCGGATCAGCCTTGGTGAAGGTGTCGCGGATATTAGCCCAGGTGGCGAGGCTTTTGGTGTCGATGGCGGTGATCTTGCCGGTGGTGGTGACCGCGGGCAGGCGTTCGCCGATGGTTTCCCAGCAATCGAAATCGGACGAGCCCGACAGGATCTTGGTTTGGGCGTCGGGCAAGGTGGCCGCGGTGCCAGTGGTGCTGCCGACATGGCTCTCCGCGCGGAAATCGGCGAGGATGCGCTCCTGCACCGTGACCGACAGACCGATGGTGCGTAGTTGCTCTTTCGAAAGATCCGCTGCGGCGGCATAGGCTTGGCTTGAGTTCAGGAAGGGCGTGCCGCCGCCCAGGGCCAGTGCGGTAGCGGCGACGCTGCCTTTGAGCGTGGAACCCAGCAGGTTCCGTCGGGATATCGAGCGTTCGAGCATTTTCACTGCCTCCTTGCGTGTTGGTTGTGATTCTGACGGCGGGCGGGACGCCCCCGCCCCCTAATACCGACCCACCAGTAACCCTCCATCGACCGCGACGACCTGGCCGGTGAGATATCGCGCGGCCGGCGATGCCAGAAAGACGATGACGTCGGCGATGTCCTCGGGCTCGCCGACGCGCCCGAGCGGAATGAACTCGGCCGCCTTGTCGAGACCGGCCGGGCCGAGCGAATGCTCGACGGAGAGCGCCTGAGCGGTGCGGATGTAGCCGGGCGCGACGCCGTTGACGCGGATGCCGGAGCGGGCGAGCTCGACGGCAAGCCCGCGCACCAGCCCGACCACGCCCGATTTCGCCGCGGAATAATGCACGTGCTCGTCCCAGCCATAGGCGACGCCCATGATCGACGACAGCGCGACGACGGCGCCCGATTTGCGGGCTGCCATCTTCGGCGCCGCGGCGCGCACCACGCGCAGGATGCCCTTGAGATCGACGTCGAGCGTGCGGTCCCACCGCTCGTCGGTGAGCTCCGCCAAAGGCACGCGATGGGCGATGCCGGCATTCGCCACAACCACGTCGAGCGCGCCCTGCGCCGCCTCGATCGCGGCCACCACCGCATTCGCCTCTTTCGTATCGGTGACGTCGAGGTGATGGAACTCGGCGCTGCCGCCGCCGCCGCCGATCGCCTCGGCGACCTTCGCCCCTTCCGGCTCGAGCACGTCGGTGACCACGACGTGGTAGCCCGCCTTGGCGAAGGCAAACGCCGTCGCCCGGCCAATGCCGATGCCGGCGCCGGTGATCAAGACGGTCTTTGTCGCCATGCCCTCCTCCTCCCGCTCTGCCGGCCTAGAGCATCACATCGCCGGAATTCGGCCCCAGTGTCTGGCCGACATAGAGCCGCGCCGCCGAGGAGGCGAGAAAGGCGACCGTCGCCGCCACGTCCTCGGGCTCGCCGAACCGACCCAGCGGCAGCTCCGCCGTCTTCGCCTGGCGCCATGCCTGCGACAGGCCGAGAACGAGCTCGGTGTTGATCGGCCCCGGCGCCACCGCATTGACGCGCACGCCGCGCCGGCTCACCTCGCGCGCCAGCGATTTGGTGAGGCCGATGATGCCGGCCTTGGCGGCGCTGTAATGGCAGAGCTCGATGCCGCCGATCTGGCCCAGCTGCGAGGCGATGTTGACGATCACCCCGTCCGCCGCCGCGAGCATTGCGGGAATGGCGCGGCGGGTGCAGAGGAACGTGCCGCGCAGATGGACGGCGATCATGCGGTCCCAGTCGTCAAGCGCGAGCGTCTCGAACGCCGCCTGATGCACGAAGCCGGCATTGTTGACGAGGAGCGTGCAGCGCCCGAGCGCCGCCTCGCACCGCGCGAAGATCGCCTCCACCGCCGCCGGATCCGAGACGTCGCCCGGAACGGACACCGCCCAGCGCCCCGCCCGCTTCAGCTGCGCCGCGACGCGCTCGGCCGCCTCGGGCCGCAGATCGTTCACCACCAGCTTGGCGCCTTCGCGGCCGAGCCGCTCGGCGATCGCCTTGCCGATGCCGCTGCCGGCGCCGGTGACGATCGCGGCGTGATCCCCGAGCTCGGTCACGCGATCTCCTCCTGGATGGCCACGCGGCGCGCGCGGCGCACGCTCATCCCCATGAGCAGCCCGTAGACCGCGAGGATGGCGAAGGAGAACAGCGTGGTGAGCACGCCGAAGGCGAAGATGTTGGGGTGGATCTCGACCGAGAAGGTGCCGTAGATGGCCAGCGGCAGGGTAAGATCGGCGCCGGCGGCGAAGAGGGTGCGCGGAAACTCGTCATAGCTGAGCGTGAAGGCGAACAGCATGGCGCTGAGGATGCCGGGAAAGATCAGCGGGAAGGTGACCTTGCGGAAGGTGCGCGCCGGCGGCACGCCGAGCGCCCAGGCCGCCTCCTCCACCGAGCGGTCGAAGCGGTTGAACACCGCGAGCATCACCAGGAAGGCGAAGGGGAAGGTGTAGACGACATGGACCAGGAAGGTGGTGCCCCACCAGCTGCGCTCGATGCCGAGCGCGGTCGACACCAGCGCTACGCCGAGACCGACCAGCACGCCCGGCACCATCATACCGAGGACGACGAGGTAGAAGACGACGCTCGATCCCGCGAAGCGGCGGCGGAAGGCCTGCGCCGTCAGCGTGCCGAGCACCGTCGAGGTCACCATGGTGGCGAAGGCCAGGGTCAACGAGCGCATGAGCGCGTCGCCGATCGGCAGGGGCGCGACGCGCGACGGCGGCGTCAGGCCGAAGATGTGCCTGTACCAGTAGGTCGACCACTCGATGATCGGGAATTGCGGTCCGCCTTCGGGCCCGCTCTGGAAGCTGAGGATGGCAAGCACGACGAAGGGGGCGTAGAGGAACAGGATGAACGCCGCCGTGTAGAGGCCGAGGCCGCCGCGCAGCACAGGCCCTCGCGCAGGTTGATGACGCGCAGCAGGCCCGCGATGACGACCGCCATCACCGCGGTCAGCACGACCCCGGCGACCGCGGCGAAGGCCCATTTGAGCGAGCCCACCTGCGTCACGATGATGTTGCCGAGGAGATTGACCTTGCGCCCGGAGAGCGCCGCGGAGGTGGCGAACTCGCCCAGCACCATGACCGAGACGAAAATCGCGCCGACGACGACGCCGGGCAGGCTGAGGGGAAAGATGATGGTGCGGAAGATGCGCCAGGTGCCGGCGCCAAGATCGCGCGCCGCCTCGATCAGACTGCGATCGATGCGACCGAGCATGAACGCCACCGGTCCGACCATGAACACCACGTAGATCTGGATCATGCCGATGACGACGCTGACATCGGTGAACAGCAGCACGTCGATCGGCTGGTGGATGAGGCCGATCCGCTCCAGCACCAGATTGACCGCCCCCTCCTTGCCGAGCATCGGCCGCCACGCCAGCACCCGGATCAGGAACGAGGTCCAGAACGGGATCACGCACAGCACCAGCACGATGATCTGCGTCGTCTTGTTCCGGATGAAGAGGCCGATATAGAGCGCCGCCGGATAGCCGAGGACGAAAGTGGCGAAGAGCACGATGGCCCAGGTCTCGATGGTGGTGACGAGCGCGCCGTAATAGGTCGGGCTGGAGAAGAAATTGATCCAGCTCCGCAAGGTCAGCGTCGGCTCGATCGAGAAGGTCTTCTGCGTCCAGAAGCTGACATAGACCATCATCAGCATCGGCACGATCAGGAAGAGCGCCATCCACACCGTACCCGGAGCCAGCAGCAGCCAAGAGCCGTAGCGCTCGGTCCAGCGCCGCTGCGTCGGCACCGCGCCGGATGCCGCGGTCATCGTGCCGAGTGTCGTTCCGCCGCTGGGCGCCTGCATCGTCGTGCCATCCTCACGCGGCGATGCCGGGCGAGGCGAAGAACAACGCCTGGTCGCTTCGCCAGACGAGGGAGTAGACGCCGCCTTCCTGGAGGTCCTCGGGCCGCTTGTGGCTGAGATGGTATTCCACCTCGACGATCTTGCCGTTCGGCAGGCTGAACAAGTAGACGATGGCGGAGCCGGAATACTCGGAGGTGACGCAGGTGGCCGACACCGCGGTCTCGCCGGAAGCCGGCCGATAGCCGGCGGCACGGACCTCGACGCGATCGCGGCGCACGCAGCAGACGCCGCCCGACGACGCAAATTCGCCGACCGCGTCGCGCTCAAGCGTGTTGTAGCGGTTGAGAAAGCGCGCGACCTGCAGGCTCGCCGGCCGGTTGTAGATCGTATCGGGATCGCCGATCTGGATGGCGCGGCCGTGGTCCAGCACGACCACGCGGTCGCCCATCGCCAGGGCCTCCATCTCGTTGCCGGTCACGTGGATGAAGATGATTCCGAGCCGCTGATGGATGCGGCGCAGCTCGAGCGTCATGCGTTGGCGCAGATTGGCGTCAAGCGCGCCGAGCGGCTCGTCGAGCAGGCAGATCGTGGGATCGACCACCAGCGTGCGTGCCAGCGCGACGCGCTGCTTCTGGCCGCCGGAGATCTGCGCGATCTGCCGGCCGCCGAGATCGGCAAGGCCGACGAGAGCGAGCATGTCGTCGACCCGCCGCCGCACCTCCGCCGCCGAGGTAACGGGATTGCGCCGGCGATGCCGCAGCCCGAAAGCGACGTTGTCGAAGACGCTCAAATGCGGGAACAGGGCAAAGCTCTGCGCGACGAAGCCGATGCCGCGGTCATGCGCCGGCAGCCGCGACAACGGCCGGCCGTCGAGATAGATCTCGCCGTCATCGGCGCGCTCGAAGCCGGCGAGGATCCGCAGCAGTGTCGACTTGCCCGAGCCGCTCGGCCCCAGCATCGACAGATATTCCCCGGGACGTACCGACAGCGTCAGACTGTCAAGCGCGAGCTTGCCGCCATAGGCTTTACGGACGCTTGCGACCTCCAACATGACGCCAGCCACCCTTCAGCGACGCTCGACGCGCAATGCGCGGAGCCAGCCGGTCGGCCACGGCTCCTTCGTGCGATCTGAGCAAGGTAAACCATAATGGTTTTTGCATTCAATAACTCTTTCTTGAAAAAGAAGATATCGGCGGAGTGGCTATTTCTCACGCATAACTGCCAAAAAATTAGCCGGAGAACGAACTGCGCTTTGGTTTAATATGCTTTTTTGTATTCAATAATCAATTTATGCAGTATGTTTTGGCCAACCATCAGCCCTCTTTGCGGGCTGTGTCTCACGATCCCCCACAACCGACGCGATGCTCGCGCCGCGGTGACGGAAAGGCGACAGAGGCGCGGGCCGGCCGGTCGAGACGGCGGGATGCTCGGGCCCGTGACGAAAGAGGGAAGAACGCGTTGGCGCGGAAGCTTTACGAGATCGTCTACACGGCCCTTGAGGACCTGCTGCGCGCGCAGCGCCTGCCGCCTGGCCTCGTGCTGCTCGAAGGTCCGGTGGCGGAGATCTTCCGCACCAGCCGCGCGCCGGTGAAGGCCGCGCTGCGCCTGCTGAACCAGCAGGGCCTGATCGAGCGGTTCAACGGGCGCGGCTTTATCGTTCCGAACCCCGGCGGCGAGACCGCGCCTGTGCGCCTCGATCTGCGCGAAGCCGGCTTCGCTCTCGACACTCATCTCGCCGATGACGACCTGCACAGCCGCGCCGCCTGGGAACGCATTTACCGCGATGCCGAGCGCGAGGTCGGCACCGCCCTGCCCTTCGGCCGCTTCCACGTCAATGAGGCGCGGATGGGCGAGCATTTCGGCGTCAGCCGCACGGTGATCCGCGACGTCCTCGGTCGCATGCATGAACGCGGCCTGGTCGAGAAATCGCCGCGCTCGCACTGGA
Source organism: Allostellaceae bacterium (assembly GCA_052143095.1). Taxonomy (GTDB): domain Bacteria; phylum Pseudomonadota; class Alphaproteobacteria; order ATCC43930; family CGMCC-115725; genus DAHUYF01. The sequence goes on along the minus strand of JBKQTR010000297.1, from coordinate 3,536 downwards.
TCGCCGGTCCGCTGACCGCGGCCGCGATCCGCGAATTCTACGAGATCCGCACCATGCTCGAACCACAGGCGCTGATCCAGGCCGTGCCCAATCTCGACATCGACGAGTTGGTGACGATGCGCAATCGCGTGGCGACGCTGGAAACGCGCTATCCGCATGTCTCGGCCGAGGAACTCACCGGCCTCGACACCGATCTGCATACGCACTGCGTCCAGCGCATCGCCAACAAGCGTCTGGTGGCGATGATCCGGCAAGCGCAACTGCCGCTGGTCACCAACTACACGTTCCTGCACTACCTCGGCATCCCCGAGGAGACGCCGGAGCTGGCGGAGCACAAGCTGGTCTTCGAGCATCTGATCCAGGGCTCGTCCGCCGCCGCGGCCGCCGCGCTCAAGGCGCATCTCGAGCGCTCGCTCGACCGCGCGCTGATCCGGCTGAAAGTGCTGTCGGTGAAATCGACGCCGCCGCTCCCGCCCTATCTGATGGCGAGCCTGCCTTAGAGCAGCCGGAGCTCCGGCCTCAGGCGGCGATGAACTGCGCCCAGCGCCGGACCAGGTAATTGTGCTCGTCGATGCTCGAATTCCACACGATGATGCGCGCCAAGCGGTCCCAATAGCTGCCGCCGTTGCGCAGCGCGCCGCGATGGACGATGACAGTGCCGTCCGGCCCGCAGAGATCCGCCGCCGCGGGCTGCCCCCGATACCAGTAGTCCCATTCCTCCGGCGAGAGATGGTCGGCCACCGCCTCTTGTGCCGCTATATAGTAGCCCTGCCGCGCCATGACCGCGCCCGGCCAGCCCGACAGCCACCAATTCAGATACTCGTAAGCGGCATCGAGAACGGCACCGCGAGCGTTGATCGACGCGGCAAGACAGCCATGCCACCCGCGATAGCCCTCGACCGGCGCGGCATACTCCACATTCGTGCCGCGCGCCCACAACGCCGTGAGCGATGGCGTCCACATGCTCGCAATCGCGACCTCGCCGCTTGCCATCAGCTCCGCCGCCTCGTCGATGGAGCTCCAGAAGGTCCGGAAATGCCCGGCCTTCTTCTTGCGCATCAACAAGCGCGTCAGCGCGTCGATCTCCTCGATGGTGAGATTGCCGATATCCCTAAAGGTGATCAGTCCCAGCGCCTGCGCGGCAAGCGCGGCATCGGTGGCGCCGATGGCGGGATCGTCGACCAAAGCGACCCGGCCGCGGCAGCGGCTGTCCAGGAGCCAGCCCCAGCTCTCCGGCTCGCCCGCCAGATCCGGCGCGATGACACCCTTGAGATAGCCGAAGGCATCGACATTGTGCACGCCGGGCATGGCGCTGACGTAGTCGGTCGGGCTCGGACCCAGCCGCTTGTCCGGCTGCACGTAGAGGTATTTGAGCGGAGTGTCGCCGCGCCCGATCGGCTGGCCGTTGCGCGTCAGCGCCGCTTTCAGCTGCCGATCGATCTGCTCCCATTTGCCGAGCCGCGAGATCCGCAGCGGCTGGATCGCGCCGGACGACCAGACGATGTCGATATTGTGGAACCACTGATCATAGACGTCATAAGAGCTGGGTTGCGTCGCCGCGCGTTGTTGGGCGGCGATGCCGTCGAGGACGACATACTCCAGTCGAAGGCCGAGATCGCTCTCGGCGCGCCGCCTGATCTCCTCGAGCAGCGTCACCTTGGTGCCGAGAACCCGGAGAACCGTCTTCGTGTTGATGTAGGGGGCGCTCATCTTGCCGGCATCGACGGTCATCAACGGCCCTCCCGCCCCACTCGTCGGCAGCGCGCGCTCAAGTGTCTGCAGGGGCTGGAGCGGGTGAAGGGAATCGAACCCTCGTCGTAAGCTTGGGAAGCTTCTGCTCTACCATTGAGCTACACCCGCATGCCATGGGCACCTTAGGCGAAGCGCGGGGGGCGCTTCAAGCGCTGCGTGCATCGAACGCCGCGAGCCGGTCCAGGAGCACGCGGTTGAAGGCGTCGGCCGCCTCGTACATCACCCAATGCCCGGCGCCGGGCACGACGGCGAAGAACGCCTCGGGCTGGATCCGGCGCAGCAGGTCGCGGCGGTCCTCGACCCAGGGATAGGCAGTGATGTCGCGCTCGCCCCAGATGCCGCCGAGCGGCGCCGCGATCCGCGGCAGCACCGGGCCCAGCAGGTCGATATGCGCGAAGCCGCGGCTCTTCACCCGCGCCCGCGCCACGTTCTCGCATTGGAGATGGACCGCGAGATCGTCGATGCGCGCCGGGTCCGCGAACATCAGTATGCCGAGATTGGCGCGCTGCAGCGCCATGACCTCGTCACGGCTCATATGCCGGCGCGGCGGCTGCATCGGCTGCATCGGCGCGCGCCGCAGCCCCATGCTGGCCGAGCCCACCAGGGTCATCGACCGCAGCTGCGCGCCGCGCGCCGCGGCGACGAGGCTGCCGAGCATGGCGCCGAAGGAGAATCCCACCAGGTGGAAGCGCTCGCGCCCCGGCAGCACCTCGTCGAGGCCGCGCGCGACGATCGCTGCCAGGCCTTGGGGCGTGACCGGCGCGGGCGGCGTCGCGGAATTGCCGAGCCCCGGCAGATCGGCGGCGATGACGCGATAGTGCCGGGCGAGCGCGTCGATGTTCCGCAGCCAATGCGTCCACGAGCCATAGCCGCCATGGAGCAGCACCAGCGGCGGCCCCGCGCCCCATTCGCGCCACGCCATGCAGCCCTCGCCGCAGGGCGAGGGCGTCAGTACCGCCGCGCCCGCGAGGCGGTCGAGCGGCGCCAGGGACGGGCTCATCTCAGGGGCGGACACCGCGGGGTCCTCGCTCTCGCCGCATGAAACCGCAAGAGACTTACCGGCAGGCGCGATGAAAGCCAAGAGCGCCGGCGCAAGGCTCGCTTGCGCGCGGCGCAGGGGCGGCTTGACGCGCCGGGAGGCCGGTACACAATGGACGGGCGCGGCCGATTGCGCGCCGGAGGTCCGATCATGTACGCGGAAACGACCCGGGCCATCAGGGTGACGGTCAAGCCGTTCTACCTCGAGGACCAGTCCTCGCCTGGCGAGAATCACTATGTCTGGGCCTATCACGTGCGCATCGAGAATCAGGGCAACGAGACGGTGCAGCTGCGCCGGCGCCATTGGCGCATCACCGACGGGCTCGGTCGCGTGCAGGAAGTGCGCGGACCTGGCGTCGTCGGCGAGCAGCCGGTGCTCGCGCCGGGCGAGTCCTACGAGTACACCAGCGGCACGCCGCTCAGCACGCCCTCGGGCATCATGGTCGGCAGCTACGAGATGGAGACGCCGCAGGGCGAGAGCTTCGCCGTCGCCATCCCCGCCTTCTCGCTCGACAGCCCGCACCAGTCGATCCGCCTCAACTGACGCGGGGAGAGAGTTCTCATGGCCTCGAAGATCGGGCTCAAGCCCGCTAACCACAAGCCCGGCGCGCGCAACGGCGCGGCGCGGCGCCCGAGCCAGGCGGAGGCGGAGCGGGCGGTGCGGCTGCTGATTGAATGGGCCGGCGACGATCCCCAGCGCGAGGGTCTCAAAGGCACGCCGGCGCGGGTGGTGCGCGCCTTCGAGG
>JBKQTR010000296.1:0-17835 GCA_052143095.1 Allostellaceae bacterium | reverse complement strand
GGCCGAGTCCCGGCCATCCACGTCTTTCGGCTGTTGCGAAGACGTGGATGGCCGTGACAAGCACGGCCATGACGAAAGCAGAGCGGGCGAAACGAATCACTCATTTGCGAAAATCGGTACTAAGATCGAGCCTACCGCCCGGAAAATTGCGGCGTATTCCGTAGCAGGGCGAAAAGCGGCTCCGGACTTACTGGAACCTTCAAGCAAAGCAACACCGACTGTCGTTGCGAGCACGTCGCTTGGCATCACCGCCATCGCGATGTGCACGGCGGCCAATCCAGCGCGTCAAGGGCGCAAGCAATCTTGTCGATGTTGAAGCTTAAGGTTGCCAAATTCTTGGCCAGTCAACCCTTGGGCCGATCGGTTTCGACGTCGCTGCCCGATCTGTCGGGCTGACGGTGCGCCGTCCGAAGCCTATCGAGATGTTCGAGAAAGCTCATTGCAGCCAAGCCAGGCGAGGCGGCGAGTTCGCGCACATAGACACGAAATTCCGCGGCAATTTCCGCGAAGAGCAGGTCCCATCCCCCGCCCCGCCCCGGGAGGGGCTCGCGCGCGACGACAAGCAATTTGTCGGCGAGGCTCTCGGCCTGTCGCAGGGAAAGCTCGGCGTGGCGCCGCATGGCCCCGGCAACGGCCAATGCGCCAGCGAGTTCCACCTGCGCCAGCGTCGTGAGCATTGATGGAGCTCTCCCTTCCATGTTATCTCTCCCGTCGTCGGTACACGACAAATACTTGGTGCTGGTTCACCCGGCCGCCAGGGCTACTGTTTCAGTCGAGGATAGCATCCCGATCGGCGATGCGGTTTCGTCGGATCAGTACCACTCGATCGCGAAACAGTCTAGCATCGTCGGACCAGACTCGATCGCGTTTCAGGGAGCCGAGCATGCCGCAAGTGACCATCGTCGGTGCGGGAATCGCGGGTTTGGCCGCTGCATTGCGGCTCGTCGAGCGCGGCTTCGACGTCATCGTTTTGGAACAAGATGGCTTCCTCGGGGGCAAGCTTGGCGCACATACCCATGATGGCGCCCACAAAGCCGATTATCACGAGCACTCCTATCATATGTATACGAACTGGTATCGGAACTTTTGGCAGATCATCCACGACGTCGGCATTTTCGATCATTTCGCGCCGGAAACGCGCCTTGCTTTTCTGCGGCCGGGCAGAGGCAACCAACCGCTGATGTTGACCAACGTCGGCACGGCAAGCTCATTCTGGCAAAATATCTTCTGTGGCGTGGAGCCGCCGGTGGACATGTTGCTCTACACCTATTCGATCATCGATATCTTGGCAACGCTGTCGACGCATCGTCACCGCGGCGACACGACCAGCGTCTCCGGTCTTGTCGCCTCTCGCCCCTATGCCACCCACCGGTCGATTGCTCTGCACGGCGAGACCTTGGCCAAGGCATTTGCAGTCCCGACCGACATGGCTTCCCTGAACAGCTACAGGAATTTTCTCAGCTACGGATTCCGCCATCCGGATCCGATGATGTGGCTGTTGAAGGGCGATACCCAGCAATATCTTTTCGAGCCCCTCGAGAAGCACCTGCGAAACGTTGTCGGCGAGAATCGGGCGAGCGGCGGTCACGCCGGGATTCGCATTCGCACGTTGACCAGCGTCGAGAAGATTCACTTGAAGGATGGCGAGGTGACCGGTCTCGAGGTAGCGGAGCTCCGGGAGTCGCCGACGATCGCGAGTTCAGGTCGTCGGGGGGATAACAGGAGGACGACCCGCCTTGAGCCGGTTTCCGGGGATGTGATCTTGGCAATCCCGCCCGGAGCCCTGTCGCGGCTCGTCGACCTTGATGTTCTCCGGGTTGCGCCCGAGCTGGGGAACGTCCGCAAGCTTCGAAGCGAGCCGATGGCCACGCTCAACCTCTATTTCAAGCGAAAGCTTGCTGACATTCCGCGCGAAATCACGATTCTGCTTGAGTCGAAGTACAAGTTATCTTTTCTCGACAACTCTCAACGATGGCAGCAAACCGCATCGGCCGGCGTCACCTTCCTGAACGTTTGCGCATCGGACTTCGATGTCCTTGCCAAGTACACCAGTGACGGTGACTATGACGCGGTAAAAGAGGCGCTCTATCGGGAACTATCGCGCTATATCGAATTCCACTACGATCCCGTCGGCAAGAACGACGATATCGATCGCGAGCGGTCATCCCTACAGTCGAATGTCGGAGAAGAACTCTTCACCAACGACGTCGGGACCTGGAAGTTTCGTCCGGAAACGACGTGCAACATCCGGAACCTGTTCATCGCCGGCGACTACTGCAAAACGTTTATCGACGTGGTCACGATCGAAGGTGCGGTGGTCAGCGGCCTGATGGCCGCGGAAGCGGTGAGGAAACGCGCCGGGACCGGCGAACCCATCACCATATTGAGGCCAGAGACCTATCCGGACCAGGCACTGGCCGCGCTCAAGATGATGGGCGCGCCTTACGCATATGCGGCAAAGGCCTGGTCGGTGGCGTCCAATGCCCTACGATCCAGCTACGACGAGATGTTCCCGAACGGCTGACGCCGGTGCGTCGAGGCGGGCACGGCCAGAAAGAACCGCCAGCGCGGCGCAAGCTCAGCCAATGGCACCGTTACTGCGTGGACTCGGATTTTGCCGCCCGGCTAGCGAGAGGCTGCGGACTGTCATGGTGTTTTGGGGCCCCGGAATCCAGCTGGCGTTGTCGTCTTACTTCCAATCCTTAGACTCTGTTACCATATCCACCGCTGCTTTGTCCGGCTTCGCGATCACGTGGACCGCAACAACTTGGCCATGCGGCTTCGCCGCTTCCGCGCCGGCGTCAGTGGCTGCCTTCACGGAACCGACGTCGTCCGCCCGGATGAAGAGGGCGATGACGCCGTCCATGTGCAATTTCTTAAATATTTGCACGCCGGCCGCCTTGACCATTGCGTCGGCCGCAGCCATCGCGGCTGCGTATCCCTTGACCTCGATGACTCCGAGCGCTGCCATTCGACCCTCCCTTCAAGACACTTCGAATCGTGTCCTGCTGTTTGCGTCAGCTCACTTCCGCCGCGTCCTTAGGCCAATGACGCGATGATCAGCGCGTCGACCGGCGGCGGCTTTCCGGCAAACCAAGCCGTCGCGGCCGACCCCGTCGCGACCAGCACGGGTTCGCCCTCGCCGCAGCCGAGCGTGTCGAAGGCGATGAGCTGCTCTCGTGGTGGTTCATCCTCTTTCCGCGGAAGTTCATTCTCTTTCCGCCGAGGTTTTTGACCCTGCGCCTGCTGAGGTTTTTGACCCTTCGCCTGCGGAGGGTCCAGTTCGACCACCAGAAGCGCACCGCTCGGCGTTTCCCACAATCGCTTTGCTGCCACGATGCTTCCGACAACTTTTCCGGTCCGCATCAGCTTTCCCTTTCGATCTCGAGCCCGAGCTCGCGCGCCTTGTCCTCGGCGAGAGGCGTCAGGACAACCGGCGTCGCCACTGCCAATCGCTTGCCAGCCTTAGCGGCGGCAACGATCATACGTTCCGTCACGACGCCACTCGATATTCTTTCGATCGCGATGCCGCCGACGCGCTCGCCGGCGGCTTTCATCGAAGCCGCGCAGGCCGTGGATTCCGGCATCAGCGCCGAGAGATGCTCCGCCCAGCCATTGGCCGCCGGCCGCTTCGGCAAGCCGAGAGCGCGCAGCATGAGACAGACGCAGGCCTGGGCGGGACCGGGACCGAGACGACAGACGCAGCGCGCTTGCGTGCCGTCGCCGAGGCGCAGATCCACCGCACCGCCGATTTGCACGCCCTCGCCGGTCGCGCTTCTCGAAATCGGCGTCTTGCGCGCAATCTGCTTGCCCGCCGCGTCCTTGGACGTGCCATAGGCGTAATAGGGCATGTTGGAGCGGCTACTGCCAAAGCGCGGGAATGAGACGGACAGCGCCGTCAGATCGTTCCGATCGATGGCAAACCGCGCCGTTTCGGCGCTGCAGCTGCCGCTGAGGTCCTTCGCCAGGGTCTTGTTGAATCCCCAAAGCACCTTGCTGGGCTCGACCCCGTATTCGTCGCTGACGGTCAAGCTGAGAAACAACAGCCCTGGCATTTCCCGCCGATCGGTGTTCGGCGTGACGAAAAGCGCGACGGCGATCTCTTGACATGCTCCGAGGTCGCAGCCGCGGTAATCCGTGCCGAGAACGGCGACTGGCGTGCGCCCGCCGCCAGCGTCGACGACAGTGAAGGGTTGGCCATGCTTGGCGAGATGAGCCTGCGCCTGCACGGCCGAGACGAAATAGAGCGCCCATCCCTGCGAGGCATCGGCGATGCGGACCGGCATCAGGATCGGCACTGCGCGGATGAGGAAGGTCTTGGGCGATGGCGGACGAGCATCACGGGAGTCGAGAAAGTCCCGGGGTCCGGTCCTCGGATCCTGGTCAAGGTTCCTGCTAAGCCCGTCGACGGCAGTCGGAAGCGCGGCTGCCATCTCCGTGCAATAGTTCCTGAGGCCGACGAACAACGTCTCTAGAATGTGTTCAGGGTTCTGCTGCCTAAGACCGATCGTGGCCGCTTCGGCCGCGGCGCGCCCGGCATATCGAGCGCTAGTGTCCCACCACATTCTCCAAATGTCGCCGCCGCATTTCGCATAGGCGTGACCGAGCTGAAGCAAGCCGTTCGACGATGGTGACGTCGGATCCCCGCTTAGCGACCGCATAGCGGCAGGCCTCCAACTCGACTTTGCTCTGACGTGACAGGGTTGCCCTCGGCGCTGCGCAACGGCGGTGGCCAGCGCGTGGGGCCCCTCAGGTACACACTATAGACTAGACCAGAGCTGGACGAGTTAGAATAGGTTCGACGGCGGCAGCGCTTGGCGAGCACCCGTTCTGTCCCTATCGGCGCGAGTGCATGCCGCGAGGCCGGCCTTGTCCTTGCCGGTCCGCGACATGCAAAATCTTCGCGCTGCGGTAGCACAAAGGGGACCATCTCTTCGCTGTGATGGCCGTCACCTTCCCACCGGGCGCAGGCGCTCACACTCACTAATTGGCGACGACGAGAGCGTCGCCGAAAATAACCGGGAGGAGGGCAATCGCATGCGCCATCGCCTTCTGCTCGCCCGCAACTCGAACGTCATGTTGGCGGCGTCCCTGTTTGCCATCATCACCGTCGGATGCCTCGGCATTGGCGTTGCCACCCGGCAAATCATCTCCGACGGCGTCGACCCGCAATTGGCCTATATCTATCGGGCTGGCCAAGACCCCTGGCCGGACGCCCTGTCGACCACGATCGGCGGAGGAGCCGCACGAACCTCGTTCACCTACTATCCAGGCATGACGCGCGTTCCCCAGAATGCCGCGCCAGACCTCAAGGACAGGTCGTTCAGCATAACGGCGCTCCTGAAGATCCCGCAGGATGGCGCGACAGGGATGATCATCGCTCAGGGCGGCCTGGTCGGCGGTTGGGCCTTCTACGTCGAGAGTGGCAGGCCCGTGTTCCACTATCATGTGGCCGGCGTCGAGCGGTATACGATCGCGGCAGAACGGCCGCTCGCGCCCGGCCAGCACACGCTCGCGTTTGCCTTCAACTACGATGGCAGCAGCGCGGGCGGGGGAGGCACCGGCACGATTTTTGCGAACGGCAAGCCGATCGCGCAGGGACGGATCGAGCGGACGATCCCGAGACCCGTGTCATTCGACGAGGGGTTCGACATCGGCGAGGATACAGGCACGCCCGTCAATCCCGATTTCCAGGTGCCCTTCAGGTTCACCGGTGAGATCACGGAGGTCACGGTGCGTGTTCGCGAGCCCCGAACGAGGCGGGGGCCAGTGCCAATTGCAAGGAAGGAAAGCGCACTGCCCGCAGTGGAGAATTTCGCTGCCTTTTCGTCTCTTCCCGGCCGCAGATAAGCAATCGCGGTTTCCGCCTCGAAATGATCGAGCATGCCGACCTCCTCGATGATTCGCCAAAAGGTCCGGCCCCGGGGCCGGAGCGCGCGCCGGCCGAAGCCGCCTCCCGACATCGTAACTATGGAAGCGAACTCGTGGCCGCGCGGGGCTTGGCGACCATGGGTTTCTTCGAGCAGTTAGATAGACTGCGCACCCGCCGACCGCGGCCCGACGACATTGCACGATAAACCAAGCGGTTGATCGCGCGCGAGGTTCGGCAGCGAGACGGACCGCTCAGCGTCAAGTTTCTTTGTCGCAAAGATAAACTATCTGTGGTAGGGGTGAAATTCCTGAAACTGCTCGCGGGGCGAGACCCTGGACTTGACCCGTCCCCAGACCTGTCGTTTTGCTCGCTCTCCTCCACCTTGCAACCCCATTCCTCCTGCTCGGCCGGGACGTTGCTTTAATTGCCTTCCCCGGCAATACTAGAGGCCGATGTGTCTTATTCACCGCTGATCCAAATGCGGAGTCGGCAGCGATGGTAGATACTCAAAGCGGCAGTGACGACGCGCGCAATCCAAAGGGCGCCGGTGACCCCTTTGTGGCCTTCGCGACCGCGCTCCGCGACATGTGCATCCTTGGGTCGTTCGCCGTCGAGAATACTCTCGCGCAGGGTGATGTCGGTGGCATGGCCGAACGATTTGCGCCTTTTCTGGATCCCATGTTGCGAGCGGCCTCGGCATTCCGCGAATTGACCGAGACGGGGGTTGGCGCGCTTGGCGGCGAATGGTCGATGTCGCCGGACGGAACGGCCAAGGCGGCAGACGTAGCGTCGCTGGTCGCTCAAGCGTACCTCGCTGCGACGGTGAGCGGCTTTCGCTATTGGCGTAGGGTGGCTCAGACATATGGCACACATCAGTCGAGCATCTTGCAATCGCTGCTTGCGAAGAGCGCTGCTTCGAGCATGTCCGACGAAGAGCGGTGCGCGCTGATAGAAGAAATTCGTGCCTATTTGCGAGAAGTGGGCGATGTCTCGCTCCAGGAAGCGCGAATATTCCAATCGGAACTCGAGAAGCTCTCGGCGCAGGTAGCGAACGCGGGGGGCGCGTCCGCTGAACCATCCAAGCATCGGCGGCGCTGGAAGGCTAAGCCATAAGCGCTGGAGTGGCGATCGCAGGTCCTTGTGGGTGGAGGGCGATCACATTCATGCCGGAGACAGGTGCAATATCTGTAGGTGCCGATCTCACCTTTGAGCGAGAGATGGCCGTGCTACGAGAAGAGCTCTCGCGTTGGATAGATAGTTGCGAAGCGGAGATGCGCGAAGCGCTGAAATGGCAATTTGTCTCCGGATCTAAGTATTTTCGACCTTCTACCGTTTTCTCGTGCTACCGGGCTCTCAGTGGCGGGGATATCCCGCCGTCGGTCATACGTTCGGCCCTTCTCATCGAGCTGTTTCACAATGTCTCTTTGGTGATCGACGACATCGTTGACAACTCCGAAGTTCGTCGCGGTCGCCTGACGCTTCACAGCAAGTTCGGCCAGCTGATGGCGCTGATGACCTCTGGCTACGTCGTGGCCGACGGGTTCTGCATCGCCCGCGATGACCCTCAGGCTGTTTTGCTGTTTTCCGAGCTGCTGAAGCGCTTGGCCGTCGCAGAATGCATGCAGTGGCGACTGCGGCGCCAACCGCTCGGCGTTGAAGACTGGCGAAAGATCGCCAGTGAAGATACGGGATCGATGTTCGAGATCGCCGCCTGCCTCGGCGATCGGAGCGGACGCCTGCGCAAGTTCGGCGCCCTCCTGGGCTTGCTCTATCACGCCTGCGACGATGTCGCTGACGTCCGGGGAACAACTGCGCTCGGCGGCGGCGGCTATGATGATCTTCGCGATGGCATTCTTACCCTACCAGCGGCGCTGGCCATTCGCGATCCGAAGACCGCGCGGATCTTCTGCAATCCGGAAGCGGATGACTTTCAGTATCTCGCGCAGGCATTCCAGGCGCAGCTGCCCGAAGCTGAAGCGTACTTGGACAGCATTGTCGAAGAAGCCAGGAGCGAAGCGTTGCTTTTCGCGACCAATTCCGAACCGCTCTTCGCGTTGATCGACCGTACGCGGCAACTGTCGGGGCGGTAGGCTCCATTGCTACGTTACGCTGTCGAGCAGTCCTCAGGCGCATTTGCGGGTTCGCAGCTTCGGATACAACCCGCCCGCGGCGCCGATTGACCCATCCGGTAATCCCAGCTTCAATCGTGATCCAATTTTCTCCGGCATTGGCGCCATCCGGGGCGTCCGCACCCGGCTATGAGCGCGTCACTACGCATCTCTTCGTCGACGGCGATCCCTATCTCGACAGCGACGTCGTCTTCGGCGTCAAGAACTCGCTGGTGGTCAATTTCAAGCCGAAGCCCGGCGCCGACACGCTCGAGGCCAAGTACGATTTCGGGTTGAAGCCGGCGGCGTGAGGCACCGCGCCGCCGGCGATCTCCGCGAGTTGTTCGCCACGTCGCGGTTCAAGCCGCGCTTTGCTCGAACGGCTTGAGGTGGTCCGCCAGCGCCTTCTCAAAGGCAGGCCGCGCCTCGCAGCGCTCCTGATACGCCTTCAGCGCCGGTCGGTTGGACACGATGTCGGTATGGCGCAGGATGCGCAGCACGGTGGTCATCAGCAGGTCACCCGCCGTGAACCGGTCTTCGAGATAGTCGCGGCCGCCAAGCCAGTCCTCAAGCGCCTGAAGCCGCTTCTGCACCGCCTCCACCGCGATCGGCCGGCGGGCCGGCGCCCACGCCTCGCCGGCATGGAAGAGGTCGAGTTGGGCGAGGACCTGAATCGAGGGTTCGACCGAGTTCAACGCGGCGAACATCCACGCGCTGGTCCGCGCCCGCCCGTTCGCGTCGGGCGGCATCAGCGCTTCGGACCGTTCGGCGATGTGGAGCACAATGGCGCCCGACTCGAACAATTTGAGCTCGTCGGTCTCGATGGCAGGCACTTGCCCAAACGGTTGCAGGGCGCGATAGCCGGCGCTCGCCTGATCTTCAGGTCCGATCAGCCTCTCCCGATAGGGGATACCCGCCTCCTCGAGCGCCCAGCGCACGCGAAGGTCGCGCACCAGGCCCCGCGCGAAGGGCGGCACCCAGCGGAATGCACTCAGCGTGATCATTGCCGTTCTCCCTCTTTTGCTTCGATTGATCGTGTCACGTTGTCGGGACCGCATGGCGGCTGACGATCTCCGTTCGATGATGCGCGAAAATGACGTTCCAGCTTGTCGAGCGCCCCGCTCCACCCTGCCTCGTGGCTGCGGCGGGTCTCCTCGTCGCGCAGACGCGAATGAGTGAAGGTGAGTTCGGCGCCTTCGGCAATGGCGCGAAGATCGATCTCGATCAGCGATTCGCCAGGATCCTCGCCGCCCATCCAGCGCGAGCTCATGGCCAGCCGCTCAGGTCTTACGACCTCGAGATATTCGCCGCTGCTCTCATGCTCGCTGCCGTCGAGCATGCGGAAGCGGACCCGGAAGCGGCCGCCGACGCGCAGATCGGTCTTCGCCAGCAGCACCGGGCCGCCGTCGGGACCCCACCAGCGAGCGATGCCCTCCGGCGTGGTGAGCGCGTCGAAGACGATCGACGGCCGCGCCGCGATCCGGCGCACGAGGGTGAGGCTGGTCATCGGCCGCTCTTCCTCGCTTCGGCTTCCTTGCCCTCGGTATAGGCCGCGAGCCGATCGAGGCTGGCCGACCAGAAGCGCTCATAGCGGCGGAGCCAATCCATGGCTTCCCTCATGGGCTCGGGGGCGAGCCGCACCGTCACTGTCCGCCCGACCTTGGATCGCGTGATGAGTCCGGCGTCGTCGAGCACGTCGAGATGCTTCATTACCGCCGGCAGCTTGATCGCGAACGGCCTCGCCAGCGCGCTCACCGAGGCGCCGTCTTCGTGCTCCAGCCGAGCGAGGATCGCCCGCCGCGTCGGGTCGACGAGCGCGGCAAAGGTCCGGTCGAGCTGTTTTGAATAGTTCACCATGTGGTGAGGTATCTGCCGGGATGGCGGGATTGTCAATTGCGGATTCGTCACGTCGACGGGGCGCGATCTCGAGCGGCCGCGTCCGACCATCCGCGCTCTTGCCGCCGGCGCTACACCGAGCGCAGGCGCCTGCTCCAGAGCCGGAACCGGTCGAAATAGAGATAGATCACCGGCGTCGTGTAGAGCGTGAGCAGCTGGCTCATGATGAGCCCGCCGACGATGGCGATGCCGAGCGGCCGGCGCAGCTCCGCGCCGTCGCCGAGGCCGAGCGCCAGCGGCAGGGCCCCCAGCAGCGCCGCGACGGTGGTCATCATGATGGGACGGAAGCGCAGCAGGCAGGCCTGGTATATCGCGTCGCTCGAGCCAAGGCCGTGGCGCCGCTCGATGTCGAGCGCGACGTCGATCATCATGATCGCATTCTTCATCACGATGCCGACGAGCAGGATGACGCCGATGAGCGCGATGATGCTGAACTCGGTGTTGAGCGCCAGCAATGCCAGCACCGCGCCGAGGCCGGCCGAGGGCAGGGTCGAGAGGATGGTGATCGGATGGACAGGGCTCTCGTAGAGGATGCCGAGCACGATATAGACCGTCAGGATCGCGGCTAGGACGAGAAGCGGCTCGTCGGCGAGCGACCGCTCGAAGCTGCGCGCGGTGCCCTCGAAACCGCCATGGATGGTCACGGGCACGTTGAGCGCCGCCATCACGCGTTGGATCGCCGCCGCGGCGTCGCCCAGCGCCGTCCCCGGCTGGAGGTTGAAGGAGATGGTGGTGGCGACGAACGGGCCCTGGTGAAAGACGGCGACCGGCGTCTTGCCGGTCTCGTAGCGGCTGAAGGTGGCCAGCGGCACCATGGTCTCGGCGCTGGTGCTGACCGGCGCGCCGCTCGAGGCAGCGTAGCGGCCGGTCGCGCCGAGTTGGTTCGATGCCAGATTGCGCGCGGTATCGGCGGCGACCATCGCGGCCATCGGCTGTGTCGCAGCGCTCGTGGTTCCGGCGACGGCATTGCTGGCATGGGTGCCGCTGACCGGGCCTCCGGCGGTGCTGACATAGATGTGGCGCAGCGTCTGCGGGCTCTGCCAATATTGCGGCGCCACCTCCATGATCACGTGGTATTGATTGCGCGCCGTGTAGATCGTCGACACTTGGCGCTGCCCGAAAGCGTCGTAGAGCGTGTTGTCGATCTGGCTTACGCTGAGGCCCAAGCGCGCTGCCGTCTCGCGATCGATCACCAGGTTGCTCTCGAGCCCGTCATCCTGCTGGTCGGCGTTGACATCGGCGAGTGCCGGCTCCTTTTGCAGCGCCTCGGCGATCACGGGGGTCCAGCGCCGCAGCTCCTCGAGATCGTCGCTGAGCAGCGTGTACTGGAATTGCGCGTTGCTCTGCCGCGCGCCGACGGTGATGTCCTGCGCCGACTGCAGATAGAGCGTCGCGCCCGGCACCGTGCCCAGCGCCTTGCGCAACCGCTCGATGACCTCGTCGGCGGCAAGGTCGCGCTGGGAAAGCGGCTTCAGCGTCACGAAGACGAAGCCCCAGGTGTAGCCGGCGGCGCTCTCGACCGCGGGGTCCTGGTCGATGATCGAGATGAACCGGTCGAGCTTCTCGCGCATGAGCTGGAATGAGCTGCTCTGGTCGGCCTGGATCCAGCCGGTGAGCCGTCCGGTGTCTTGCTGCGGCAGGAAGCCCTTCGGCACGACCACAAAGAGATAGAGGTTGAGGCAGAGCGTCGCCAGCAAGCACAGCATGACCAGCGGCGAATGGCGCAGCGCCCAGCCCAGCGTCCGGCCGTAGAAGGCGCGCCCCGCGTCCAGCAGCCGTTCGCTCGCGCCGAGGACGCCGTGCTGCCGCCGCTCCGCGGGGCGCCCGATCGCCCGGTACCCGATGAGGTACGCGCACATCACCGGCGTGGCGGTGAGCGATACTGCGAGGGACGCCGCCACCGCCATCGACACCGTGAGCGCGAACTCGTGGAACAGCCGGCCGACCAGCCCGCCCATCAGCAGGATGGGGAGGAAAACGGCGACCAGCGACAGGCTCATCGACAAGACAGTGAGACCGACCTCGCGCGCCCCCTGGATTGCGGCGTTCACGGGCGTCATTCCGTCCTCGACGTGGCGCATGACGTTCTCCAGCACGACGATGGCGTCGTCGAGGACGAAGCCGGTCGCGATGGTGAGCGCCATCAGCGATAGATTGTCGAGGCTGAAGCCGAACAGGTACATTCCGCCGAAGCTCGCCGCCAACGACACCGGCACGGCGACGCTCGCGATCAGCGCGGCGCGCGCGTTGCGCAGGAACAGGAACACGACCGCGACCACGAGTGCCACCGCGAGCAGCAGGGTGCGCTCGATCTCGTGGAGCGAGGCGCGGATGGTCACGGTGCGATCGGACATCGGCGCGATGTCGATATCGGAGGGAATCGACGCGCGGATATACGGCAGTACCGCCTTGACCCGGTCGACCGTGTCGATGATGTTGGCGCCCGGCTGGCGATAGAGCACGACGACCACCGCGGGGCGCCCGTTGGCGACCCCTCGGTTGCGCAGATCCTCGACCGAATCGATGACATCCGCGACATCCGACAAGCGGACCGGGGCGCCGTCGCGATAGGCGATCACCAGCGAGCTATAGGTCGCAGCCTCGTTCGCCTGGTCGTTGGTGTAGAGCTGCCAGCGCCGCTCGTCGTCCTCGATCGCGCCCTTTGGGCTGTGCGCGTTGGCGGCGTTGAGGGCGGCGCGCACGTCCTCGAGGCCGATCGCATAACGGAAGAGCGCGTGCGGGTTGAGCTCGACGCGCACCGCGGGCAAGGAGCTGCCGCCGATCGTCACCTGACCGATGCCGTCGATCTGCGACAATTTCTGCTGCAGCACCGTCGAGGCGGCATCATAGAGCTGGCCGGGGCCGCGCGTCTGCGAGGTCAGCGCCAGCACCAGGATCGGGGGACCTGCGGGGTTGACCTTGTGATAGCTCGGATTGCTCTTGAGACTGACCGGCAGGTCGGCGCGCGCGGCATTGATTGCCGCCTGCACGTCGCGGGCGGCACCGTCGATGTCGCGGTCGAGGCCGAATTGGAGCACGACGCGCGTATAGCCGCGATAGTTCGCCGAAGTCATCTCGCTGACGTCGGCGATCTGCGAGAGATGGCGCTCCAACGGCGCGGCGACGCTCGTCGCCATGATCTCCGGGCTCGCGCCGGGGAGTTGCGCCTCGACGATGATCGTCGGGAGATCGACCTGCGGCAGCAGCGACACCGGCAACAGAAAGAACGCGACCATTCCCGCAAGGGCCGCTCCGAATGTCAGTACCGTCGTCGCCACCGGCCGCCTGACGGAGAGCTCGGAGAGGTTCATCGCTGCGTGCCTCGCCCCACCCGGAGCCCGATCGTGCCGCCGCCGGCGGAGGATAGCCCTTCACCGGTGCAGAGGGCGAGTCTGTCTAGTCCAGCCGCTCCGTCGTTGGGTCGGTCATCGCCGCGTCGCCGGTTGCCTTCCGCGACGACCGCTCATTGCTATGAAACGTAACGGGTATTGCGTGTTTGCGAGTTCACGGCCTTAGATAGAGCCCGCCCGCAGCGCCGATTGACCCCTCCGGCAATCCCGACTTTAATCGTGATCGTTTGCTAAACAACAGCGGCCGCAGGGCCTGACCGGGAGGAAGGATGACTGCGACCGACGGCGCCCAGCGCAAGCTCACCATGGCCGATATCCGCGCCGCGGCGGTGCGGCTGTCGAATTGGGGGCGCTGGGGCGCCGAGGACGAGATCGGCACGCTCAACCACATCCGCCCCGAGGATGTCGTCGCCGCTGCGCGCCTGGTGCAGAAGGGCAAGGTGATGTCGCTGGCGCTGCCCTTCGACAGCAAGGGGCCGCAGGGGGCCAAGAGCAACTACCCCGCGCTCGGCCGCTTCAATCCCATCCACGTCATGACGCGCACCGGCACGGATGCCTATTCCGGCGTGCTCGACCACCGCAAGATCCGCGCCTCGGACGACATTCTGATTCTGCCGCTGCAATCCGGCACGCAATGGGACGGGCTCGGCCACATCTTCTATGGCGATCATATGTGGAACGGCTATGACTGCCGCACCGTCACCAGCGCCGGCGCGCAGAAATGCGGCATCGAGCAGACGCGCGAGCGCATGGCCGGCCGCGGCGTGCTGCTCGATGTGGCGCGGATGTTGGGGCAGGAGCATCTGCCCGATGGCTTCGCCATCACCAACGACATGCTCGATGCGGCCGAGCGCTATTGCAACGTCACCGTGCGGCGCGGCGATTTCCTGCTGGTGCGCACCGGCCAGATGGAGGCGAAGATGGCCGCCCAGAACTGGGACGGCTATTCCGGCGGCGACGCGCCCGGCCTCGCCTTCGAGACGCTCGACTGGCTGCAGCAAAAGCAGGTGGCGGCGATCGCCACCGATACCTGGGGCGTCGAGGTCCGGCCCAACCAGACCGACGAGGCGACGCAGCCCTGGCATTGGATCGCCATCCCGATGATGGGGCTGACGCTGGGCGAGATCTTCTTCCTTGCGGAGCTCGCGCGCGACTGCGCCGCCGATCAGCGCTACGAGTTCATGTTCGTGGCGCCGGCGCTGCCGATCACCGGCGCCGTCGGCTCGCCGATCAATCCGCTGGCGATCAAATAGAGAGAGCAGCTCGCGGCGCAGAGCGCGCGGGCCGGGCGGGCGCGGTCACTGCGGGCGCAATAGCGGAGCGGCGGAATTGCGGCGGGGAGGGGGCAATCCTTGCCCCAATCTCGCCACAAGGGGGTGGCATGGTCCTGCACCATTTTGGCAGGACCCGTCTCAGCCCATGGCTTTTCCTCCGCGCCCCCGCTCGTCCCGTGCCGAGCCTAGCTTTGCGCCCGGCAGCGCTTCGGCGCATGACGCCGTGCCGCTGCGGCCGGCCGTATCCCGCGCCGCCAAGCCCGGAATGGGCGAGACCGCCGCCGAGCGCGAGCCGATCCGCCTCACCTCCGAGCACCGGCGCGGGGCAGAGCTGCCATCGATTTCGCTCAACGCCTCGGACCGCCTCATCATCTCCTCGGGGAGCGCTGCTTTCGGCAGAAAGAAGGAGCGCAGCCTGCTGCGCGTCTTCGTCCTCACCGTCCTGCTCGTCCTCGCCGCCTTTGGCGCCTACAGCCTTTATCACGGGGCGAGCGCCTTCCTGCCCTAAGCCGCAGCAGTAAGGGCTAGACCCGGGCGCGGCGGCGGGCTCAAATACCGGGCCGCACAGCCCCGGGGACGAGGATGCCCAAGCTCGCCGCCAATCTGCATTTCCTGTTCCATGAGATGTGAAACGCCGCGGGGCACCGCGCGCCGGCTCGTAAGTGCCTGAGAAGACGCGATATTTTATCGCGCCGGTGCCGAGTGTGGGCAGCCGAAGGCCGATATGTACCGCTTGTGGACTGCCCACAAGGTTGGGTGTGGCTCCTGTTATTGCAACCTAGACTCCTTGCGGATAGGGTTGATTTCGGCGCTGTTCCATAGAGCAGCGCCTAGAGGGGCAGCGGGATTTCTCTCGCCCATATGAAGCCCGCGGCCCGCGACGCCGCTCCCTTGGCCGGGTAGCGCGAGACCAGCCGGAAGGACCGGCACAGGCAATGGGGCATGACCGCTGACGCGGGAGTGCTGCTATGCCCGTATTCGACGCCGCTCGCACCGTCGAGCCGCTTGCCATCCCGTTGCGTGACGCGCTCGTCATGCTGGGCCATGACCCCGATAAGGTCTCGACTTCCCGACTCAACAAGCTGATCCACCGTGGCGACTTCCCGCCCCGCTTCCGGAATCACAGCGGGCGCGGCGCCGCCTGGGTGGTGAACTACGCCGCGCTGATCGAGTGCGAGCGGCGCCTGGAAGAACAGGGGCGCATCCTGGCGGAGAAATACCGGGAGCAGACACGGGCGGCGCGAGCCACGGCGCGGGCGGCAGCGTCGTGAATCCCAACCAGCTCGCCCGGCGGATGCGCGAGGCCCGCGCCAGATTCGCGCGCTTAGTAATCGCGACGGAGGTCGACGCCGGGCTCCTGTCGATGATGCTCGCCGCCGAGAACGAATATCTCCACGCGGCTCTCGCCGTCGGCGAGGCGGCCGAGAAGCGGAAGGCGAAGAGGGCGAAGCCATGACGCTGTTCAACGCACGCGCTGCCCGATCGGTGCCGCATGTCGATGTCGACACGTCGCCGCTTCGCGATGCCCGCTGGTACACCCTCGAAGGCTTGGCGGCGCTCGTCGATGTCGATGCGCGGCTCGTGGCTCGCGCCTATCAGCAAGGCGCGCTGCCTCGGCCCGGCATCCTGCGTGGCGGCTTGCCTGCGTGGCGCGACGACTCTCCGCTTCTGCGGCGATGGCTGCGGCTGTACGGCGTCGACTTAGGCAAGCCCGAACGGCTCGCCGCGCTGGCTCGTGCCAGGCAGCACCAGACGGCGCAGAGGGCGGCGACCGTACAGCTCGACCACGAGGCGATAGACCGGGCCACGCGGAGCGAGTTCAAGGCGATGGTCAAGGCGGCCAAGACGGCAGGCGAGAGGGAGGCGATTCGGCGGGCGCGCACGGCCGGGCAGGCGCGCCGAGCCGCGGCAAGCCACCGAAATAAGCCTGCGTCGCGGCCATAACCTGCGCGCCGGCCCGAGCTTATCGTTTGATAAACAAGAGCGCTTGTTTATCAGATGATCAACAAAACCCTTGCGCCGCAGGGGATTCGGAAATCGGGCGGCGATAGAGGTGATATGATTCCGGAAATGGAAACGGCCCGATCGCAAGTCGGGCCGCTCCTTGAACGGCTGGGGAAAGCAGCACATTCAATGACCCGATCAGCATACATCAACCGCGGCTCTGTCCGCAACAGCCCTCTCATGAGGGCCGAGATCGCCCTGGCGAAAGCCACCAGCGATCTGGAATTTGCCGTGCGCGTTTCGCACTGGCAAACGACCTACCAATCCCACAATGAACTGGCTCTCGCCCAAAGGGCGATGAGAGCGGCGTTGGTGCGCGCGCATCAAGCCGTGATGGAGCGCGGCCGATGATAAAGCACCCTTCGCTGGACACTCCCGATGGCGCCCGAGTGTACGCCGCCGATAGCGGCTGGTTCATTTCGCACCCAGGCGTCCGCTCTTACATCCGCGGCCCGATGATGGGCGACGCCATCGATGGCGTGATCGACACGCAATGGCAAGTTCTTTGCCATCTCGTATGGCAAAGCCGAACCGAAGCCTCCCACCAGTACATTCACCGGGTAGTGTTCCGCACGGCGCGCAAGCTGACGACCGAAGGCGACGCCGAGGCGCTTTGGCGCGCGGTCACCGAGAACACCGAACATACCGAGCAGTGGTGCGCCGACATCAGGCGGCGTTGCGATGCGCTCGAAGCCGAGCACTTCAAGGAACCGCGCACATGAGCGATACCATAATCCCCGGCTCGGCCGAGCATGCGGCCCAGCTTAAGGCGGCGCGCGAGCTGCGCAAAGCCCAGGAGGCGGCAGCCCGTCAGACCGCGGCCGAGGCGCCGCTGCCGCCCCCTTCCTTCACTGCCTACGCGAAGGCAATGGGGTGCCGCGAGGTGCTTTCGATCATCCCGCCCAACGCTTCCATATCCCCAACATCGAAGCTCGGCCCCACCAAGCTCGGCAAGACGCCAGGCGAATGGAACCAGAGGCATGGCGCCTGGGTCGGCATGCACGACTGGCCGACGCGCGAGTTCACCGCCAGGGATTATGCGCGATGGGACCGCCTCTCCGCGCAGACGCCTTGCAGCGTCGGCGTCAGGACGCGCCTCTATCCCGCTGTTGATCTCGACACCTCAGATATAGAGTTCCGCGACGCCATCATTGCCGTGCTGCTGAAGCTCTTGGGTGTCTCCGCCTGCCCCGTCAGAGTCCGCGGATCGTCCAATAGGCAGTTGATCCCGATGCGCCTGCGCAATCCCGATGACATCGTCGCCAAGCTTCGCCTCAAGGTCAAGAAGGGCGACGGAGAGCCGCAACTGATCGAGATATTGGGAAAGAGCG
>JBKQTR010000295.1:0-4993 GCA_052143095.1 Allostellaceae bacterium | reverse complement strand
GGTCATGAAAGACCTGCCCGGGATCCGGCCAGCGCCTTATCTGGCCTCGCGTGGTCTGCTGTGGCTGCAACGAACGGACAAGAACGGACAAGAGATGGCTGTCAAGGCAAAGTTGAAATGTCCCCTTCTCTCGCCAAGTAGAAATGTCCCCTTTCTGGGAGGGATGAGCGGGTCGAGTGGGGGTGGATAACGGCTTGGCGAAGCGCGCCCCCGATAGCGCCGTAGCAAGCCAAGCCGTTATCCACGCCCTTGCGGGAGCTTCCGGTTGCGCTTGGCGCGTTTCGGGCGATGACCGCGTCGAGGTGGGCGTCGAGGGTCTTATCGTCCTCGACCGGGGGCGGGACAGGCAGGGTCTTGAACGGCGTGAAAGCCAGGTCGCGGTCTTTGAAGCGCACGCGCAAGGTTCCGTCGAGCATGTGCGGAAGCGTGACCTTGGCGCCGCGCAGTGCCGTTCCCGGTCCTTGCGTCGTGACGGCGTAGCGGGTCGCGCCGGCGCTGAAGGTGAGCGCCTTGGAGAGGGTGCGCTCTTCCCGGCGCGCCAGTGCCTCCGCCAGATCGGCCTTGGAGCCGGACCACGGCCGATGCGCGTCCTCGGCCTGACGCGGGGCGGCCGCGAACCTTTTGTTCCAGCGTTCGCGGAGACCGTCGGGGAACGCCAGCGCCTCACCGATGGACGACACGCCGGCCAGGCGCATCTCCTTGATCGGCCGATCCTGCAAGGTCTGATTGGCGCGCTCCACCCGACCCTTGGCTTGCGGGGTCGTGGCGTGAATGAGCTCGATGCGCAGCCGCTCGACGACGCGGCCGAATTCGGTGAAGCCGTCGCCGCCCTGCGCCTCCTTGGCGTTGACGCGGAAAATCCCGTGCCCATCCGAATAGAGCGCCAACGGCAGGCCGTGCGCGGGCACGTGCGCCTCCAGCGCCGCAAGATAGGCCTTGGCGGTCTCCGCCGGGACGAATCGCAGATGGGTCAGCCGCCCGGTCGCGTCGTCGATAAACACGATCAGCGTGCAGCGCGGTCCCCGGCGCTCGAGCCAATCGTGCGGGCTCCCGTCGATCTGGATGAGTTCGCCAAAGCGCGGCCGGCGTTCGCGAACCCGGAAGATCTTCCTGGCGCGTCGTCGCTTGGGCCGCCAGAGCCCCAGACGGATCTGGATCTGGCGGACCGTCTCTTTCGACACCCAGACGCCCTCGATCTCGCGAAGCTTCTCGCCGGCCAGCGTCGCGCCGAAATCGGCGTAGCGCGCCCGTAGCGCCGCTTCGATCGTGGCGACCTTCGCCGCATCGAGCCGGTTGTTCGAGGGCCCTCCGCGCCGGCGCGACACCACGCTCGCCTCGCCCTCGCAACGATAGCTGCGAACCAGCCGCTTCACCTGCCGGACCCCGATTCCCAAAAGCCCCGCAGCCCGAGCCTGTCGCAGCTCTCCGCGCATCACACGCCGCAATACCTCATACCGCTCCCGCTCCGCCCCGCTCATCGCCAAAACGTCCCCGCTCAAAACGTCTCCCTCCTGCTTCCGCAAAAGGGGACATCTCAACTTTGCTCAAAGGGGACATTTCAACTTTGCCGTAACAATCAAATTATGAGGACCACGCCCTTTGCCCAGGTGGCGCAATCCATGTCGTCTTTCCGAGACGGCTTCCCCTTCGCGAGACCGCGTAGTTGGCGGCGCATCGATCCGGATTGACTTGCGGCCTGATTCGTGCGCTCCACGCGGCTCCCCATGAATCGTCGTGACACCGCCCTCATCGTCGTAGCCATCGCCCGGACAGTTCGCGCCTCGACCCGCGGCGCTTGGCTCGTCATCGCGGGTTTCATGATCGTGGCAGCCCTCGCCGCCGGCTATGTCTCGCGCCACATCGCGATCACGACCGACAGCAGCAAGCTGCTCTCGAGTTCGTTGCCCTGGCGCCAGCAGGAGATCAAGCTTGACGCGGAATTTCCGCAGCGGACCGACCGCATTACCGCAGTCGTGGACGCAGGGACCCCGGAATCCGCCGAAGAGGCTGCCGCCGCGCTCGCCAACGCGCTTCAGCGGCGATCGGACCTCATCCGCACAATCAGCCGCCCAGACGGGGGCGCCTTCTTCGCTCGCACTGGCGTGCTGTTCCTCTCAGTCGATGAGGTGAAGCGCGACACAGCCCAACTCATCAAGGCGGAGCCGTGTCTCGGGACGCTTGCCGCCGACCCGACGTTACGCGGCGTCCTGGGCGCGATCTCGCAGTCGATCGAGGGTCTCAGGCTCGGAAAGACCACGCTCGAAGACATGAAGCCGGCGATGGTCGCCATTTCCGGCGCGCTCGATGCGGTCGCTCAGGGCAAGCGTCCGGCCTTCTCCTGGCGTAGGCTCATCACCGGCCGCGAACCGGAGCCCTCGGATCTTCGCCGCTTCGTCAACATCCAGCCTGTTCTCGACTACAACGATCTGCAGCCGGGCGGGAAAGCGACGAAGGCGATCCGCGAAACGATCGCCAAGCTTGGCTTGACGCCGGAAAACGGCGTCATGGTGCGGCTGACCGGATCGGTGCCTCTTGCCGATGAGGAATTCGCGACCGTCGCCGACGGCGCCGCGCTCAATGCCGTCGTGACGAGTTTACTCGTTCTGATCGTGCTTTGGCTCGCATTGAAACAGGCGCGCCTCATCTTCGCCGTCCTCGTCAATCTGGCCGTCGGGCTCATTCTGACCGCCGCCGTCGGCTTTTGGGTGGTGGGGGCATTGAACTTGATCTCGGTCGCCTTCGCCGTGCTGTTCGTTGGGCTCGGGGTCGATTTCGGCATCCAGTTCAGCGTTCGTTTTCGCGCCGAGCGCTACGCCGACGGCAATCTCTTCGCCGCTCTGCAAGCGACCGCGCGCGGCGTCGCGGGACCGCTTCTGCTCGCGGCTGCTTCGATCGCAGCCGCTTTCTATTCGTTTTTGCCGACAGCCTATGTCGGCCTCTCCGAGCTCGGACTCATCGCAGGGACCGGCATGATCATCGCGCTGGTGACGACCGTCACGTTGCTGCCGGCGCTTATCGCGGCGCTGAAGCCCGCGGGCGAAATGGCGCCTGTCGGCTTCGCCGCACTCGCGCCCCTCGACCATTTCCTCGATCGGCGGCGCAACTGGATCGTCGGGGCGACGCTGACTGCGGTGATCCTCGGCCTGCCGCTGCTCAAGGACCTCCGCTTCGACTTCAACCCTCTGAACCTTCGCTCGAAGCAGGTCGAATCGGTCGCCACACTCCTCGACCTCATGCGCAATCCCGACACGAGCCCGAACACGATCGACATTCTCGACAGCGATCTCCCGCACGCCACGGCGCTTGCCGAGAGGCTGCGCGCGCTGCCGGAGGTGGCGCGCGTGCTGACGATCGAAAACTTCATCCCGAAAGACCAGGATGAGAAGCTCGCGCTGATCGACGACGCGAGCTTTTTCTTTCAGAACACCATGACGCCCGACCAGGTCGATCCGCCGCCGACCTCGGCCGAGACGTTGGAAGCGATCAACAAGACGGCCGGCGATCTTTCCCGCGCGGCTGCAGGCGTCGACAGCCCGGCTGCCGCCCAAGCGCGCCGGCTGGCCGGCCTGCTGACGGCTTTGGCGAAGGCGCCTTCCGCAACCAGGGAAGAAGCGGAGCGCGTCCTGGTGACGCCGCTGATCACGACGCTCGACCAGGTGAGGGATCTTCTGGCCGCCGAGCCTGTTACACTCGACTCTCTTCCGCCTGAGCTGAAGAGCGCCTGGGTCGCCCCCGACGGCGAGGTGAGGATCGAGGTCGCGCCGCGCGGCGACGCGAATGACAACGCGGTTCTGCGCCGCTTCGTGGACGCGGTCCGCAAAGTCACGCCTCAAGCCGCTGGAGCGCCAATCTTCGTCGTCGAGGCGGCGGCGACCATCGTCAAGGCATTCCTTCAGGCTGCACTGTGGTCGCTCCTGTCGATTGCGCTCATCCTTTTCATCGTGCTGCGCCGCTGGACCGATGTTCTGCTGACGCTCGTGCCGCTCCTGGTTGCAATCGTCGTGACGCTCGAAATCTGTGTGGCGACTGGGCTGCAATTGAACTTCGCCAACATCATCGCGCTGCCGCTTCTGCTCGGCGTGGGCGTCGCGTTCAAGATCTACTATGTCATGGCGTGGCGGGCGGGGGAGAAGAACTTTCTGCAATCGAGCCTGACGCGCGCGGTGCTGTTCAGCGCTTGCACGACGGCGACCGCCTTCGGCTCCTTATGGTTTTCGCACCATCCGGGCACGTCGAGCATGGGCCGGCTGATGGCGCTCGCGCTCGTAACAACACTCGCCGCCGCTGTGCTTTTTCAGCCCGCCCTTATCGCGACGCAGCGGAAAACGCACTCCGATACCTGATCCGCCGGCTGACGTCCGCAGAGCGGCCTGGACTGTTGCACAACCGCAATAGCCGCCAAGGGACGGGTCTGCTAACTTCCTCGCGGCTGGGTCTGATTTTTGAATACGGAGCTGGTCGCCCCGCTGTCTTCTTCGGATTTGCGGGCTTTGGGGTATCGCGCGTCAATTCGAAGGGAACCAAACGAATGCATCGCGCTGAACCCTGGTTCAAGCGGCTGACCGTGTTGAGCCTTGCGGCGCTCCTGACCGCGTGCGCCGGCGTGCCGCGCGATACCTCGTTGCCTATTGACGATCCCAACGAGGATTTCAATCGGAAAATCTTCGCGTTCAATCAGGCGATCCTTCATCCGCCCGCTACTGTCGTCAAGGCGTTGCCCGCTCCCGTGTTCGATCGTTTGCGCGATTTGGATGACAACCTGAAGGAGCCGCGCATCATCGGGAACGACATCCTGCAAGGTCGCATGAACGCCGCCGGGATCACGTTTGCCCGCTTCCTCTTCAATTCGACCTTCGGCCTCGGCGGCCTGTTCGATGTGGCGACCCCGGGAGGCCTGCCGAAGCAGACCGGCGACTTCGGCCAGACCCTGTTCGTATGGGGCGTGCCGGCCGGCACCTACGTTGTGCGGCCTTATTTCGGTCCATCGACCCAA
>JBKQTR010000294.1:0-5197 GCA_052143095.1 Allostellaceae bacterium | reverse complement strand
CGCGCACTCTTCTCCCCTGGGAAGGAATAAAGAGCGCCCCGCCTGGGACGATCGACGCGCTCAAAGGAAACCACGTTAGATTAGCTTGAACTCTTGCAAAGCGCTGCCCGCGGCCCCGCCAGCAAATGTTTCCTACCCCCTCTTCGCGACCGTCCGCTCGGGCTCCGAATAAATGTGTGCTTCGGGCGGTGGAGCCTGTTTCGCGCTCCCGATGGAACGGCGGCTTTGGCGCAGACTCCGGTCCTTCCCGAGACGACCCCTGTACGCGCGCTATCCGCCCATTTGAGCGATCGACCGCCACCGACCTAGTGCAGAAAGCGGGCGACTACCCAACGGGGGCTGGTGGACAATGTACCGCGACTGAGCGAATATCCTGCTAAGCTATGTGGAGCGTGACTATGGGTGTCGACGTGTGGCTTCGCGGTCTAGGCCTCGGTTAATACGAGGAGAGGTTTCGAGACAACAAGATCGACGCCGACCTGTTGCGGCGGCTAACGGGCGACGACCTCAAGGTCATCGGCGTCACTGCTCTTGGCGATCGGCTACGGTTGCTCGACGCGATCGCAGGGTTGGCCGGCGCAAAGCCACCGGCCGACGTCCCTGCTGTTCCGTCAAGGTCTGTGCCGCCCATGGGTCCCCAGGTTTCGGCTGAGCGGGCGAGCGTCGAATATGATGCTGCATTCTTTCATCGGCAGCCCATGCGGCGTTCGAGCGGATGGGTAAGCGCGATCATCGTCTCAACGATCATCGCAGCGGGTTCGCTTTTTCCACAATTTGCGCGATCGCAGGGAAGCGCGGACGAGCCCGCAACATCTGCTTCGGCCAACGCATCGCCGCTCCGGTTTCAGCACCTTAGGGTGGCCACGGGCGGCGATATTCCCGAAGTCTGCTTCCAATTCAGCGAAACGTTGGACGCGCGGGCCGAGGCGCATTACGGCGATTATATCGCGGTCACACCGGAGATCACGCCGTCGGTTCGCGCCAGCGGCAACGATCTCTGCCTCGGCGGCCTTGCGTTCGGCACGAATTACCAGGTGACGTTGCGGAAGGGCTTGCCAGCGCGGTCCGGGGTGCGCACGCAAGATGACGAGACAGTCGACGTTTCCCTCGGCGATCGGACGACGTTGGTCGCGGTGTCCGGCGACGGCTTCATCCTGCCGCGCGCTAAGGGAACCGGGCTAACGATCCAGACCGTGAACGTCGACAAAGTCAAACTCCACGTCCTGCGCATGAGCGATCGGCTACTGCCCAGTCAGATGCGACGTTCGCAATACGATTTCTTGCCGGCAGCGTTGAGCGGCGAGTCGATGACCCGATATCAGATCCGCGAATTGCTGAGGGGCGCGGCAAGCGTGATCTGGACCGGCGCCATGACAGTCGAGTCCGACCGCAATCGCACAGTCCAGACGGCCTTTCCTTTGGAGGACGTCATCAGGCCGGATCAGCCCGGCGCCTACCTGGTGATCGCCGAGGATGAGGCGCACGCAACGCCGGAGCGGTTCTTCACCCCAATAGTCAATGACGACCGGGATCAATCCTTCGATTATCAGGATGCCTGGGTCAAGATTCCGGCCCACTGGGTGGTCGCCACCGACATCGCGCTGACCGCGATGAGCGCCGCGGACGGACTCCACGTCTTCGCCCGCTCACTCGCTTCGGCGGATCCGCTGGCCGGCATCAAACTGTCGTTGCTAGCGACCGGCCAGGACGTTCTCGGCGAAGCCAGCACCGATGCCGCCGGACAGGTCGTTTTCGCGCCGGGTTTGATGCGGGGAAAAGGCGCCGAGGCGCCATCCAGCATTGTCGCCTACGAACAGGCTGGCGATTTCGCAATCATCGATCTCAATCGCGCCGCGTTCGATCTGTCGGATCGCGGCGTCTCGTGGCGACCGGCGCCGGGCGCTGTCCAGGCCTTTCTCTATACCGACCGCGGCATCTACCGGCCTGGCGAGACGATCGAACTGATGACGCTGCTGCGGGACCGCGTCGGCCGCGCCATCGAGGATATGCCCGTGACGCTCGTGCTACGACGACCCGATGGCGTGGAAGCCGCGCGGTTTGCCAGTGACGCGCAGCCTGGCGGTGGATTTCATCGCTCGGTGACCCTTAGCCGTACCGCCGCGCGGGGTCTTTGGGCGGTGGAGGCTCGTGTCGATCCCTCGTCTGCCCCGGTGGGTCGCGCCGAGTTCGAGGTCCAGGATTTCGTGCCGCAGCAGCTCAAGGTGACGGTGAGCGCCACGACACC
Source organism: Allostellaceae bacterium (assembly GCA_052143095.1). Taxonomy (GTDB): domain Bacteria; phylum Pseudomonadota; class Alphaproteobacteria; order ATCC43930; family CGMCC-115725; genus DAHUYF01. The sequence continues at coordinate 2,952 of JBKQTR010000294.1, read as the reverse complement.
GGTCCTCCATCCGGGCCAGCCTATCAGCGGGGCGCTTGATGGTGCCTTTCTTTATGGCGCGCCTGCCGCCGGGCTTTCGGGCGAGGCCGAGTTACGGATCACGCGCGACCCGACGCCAGTTCCCGACGCCAAGGATTACCGCTTTGGTCTCGTCGAGGAAAAGATCGAGGACACCGTCCAGAAACTCGACGTACGAGACACTGACGAGCAAGGACACACGACAATCGCTGACACGCTGGAGTCAGTGCGAGCCGACGTGGCGCCGCTCAAGGGTGTGTTGAGGGCCGGCCTGTTCGAGCCGAGCGGCCGCATCGTCCGGGACGAGATCGAGCTGCCCATCCGCAGCGCGCCGCTGCTCATTGGCGTCAAGCCGCGCTTTGGCGACGACCGTGTCGAGGAGGACAAGCCTGCGCTCTTCGATGTGCGGGTCTTCGACGCCGACGGCCACGCCATTGCCCGTCCCAATCTCGAATGGCGCCTTATTCGCGAGGACCAGGTCTTCGACTGGCTCAACACCAGCGAGAATGGTTGGACGTGGCATTATCACGTCGTCGACCAGCCGCTGGCGTCGGGCCGCATCGACGTTGGCGAGAGCGCACCCGCGACGCTGAGCCAGACGGTCGAGTGGGGTAACTACCGTCTGGTCGTAGACGACCCGGAAACCCAGGTCGCGACCAGCGTGCGCTTCCGCTCCGGCTGGGTCGCGACGACCGACTCGGCCGATACCCCGGACAAGGTCGACATCACGGTCGACAAAGCAAGCTACGCACCAGGCGACATTGCCCGGGCGCGGGTCCAGGCGCCGTTTGCCGGCAAGGCGCAGCTCACGATCGCTGGCGACCGGGTCTTTGAAACGCGCGCCGTAACGGTACCGAAAGAGGGCGCGACCTTCGATGTCAAAGTGTCGGCCGACTGGGGTCCCGGCGCCTACGCCGTCCTATCGCTCTACCGGCCGCTTTCGACAGGGCGTGCGCGCGATCCCCTCCGGGCCGTCGGCCTCGCCTGGCTTGGGCTCGATCCGAAGCCGCATATGCTGAGCGTCGCGGTCGAGACGCCAGACAAGGTTACGCCTCGCCACAAGATCACAGTTCCGCTCAAGGTAGAAGGCGCGACCAGTGGCGGTCCGACCTATGTGACGGTCGCCGCGGTCGACGAAGGCATCCTCCAGCTTACGCGGTTCCAGACGCCCGATCCCGGTTCCTTCCTCTTCGGCAAGCGGCGGCTTGGCATCGATATCCGCGACGATTATGGCCGGTTGCTCGACAATAGCGCGGCTTTGGGGCAGATCCGCTCTGGCGGGGACGAGGCGGTCGGCGGTGTCGGGCTGCCGGTTGTGAGCAGCCGCACTGTTGCGCTGTTCTCCGGACCGGTGCAAGTCGCTGCGGACGGCAGGGCGCACGTTGAACTCGATATACCGGACTTCGAAGGCCAGCTGCGCGTCATGGCGGTCGCATACAATCGTGATGCGGTCGGGCGCGGCGAGGCTAAGCTCGTGGTGCGCGACCCGGTGATTGCCGAGGTGGCCCTGCCGCGGTTCCTGGCGCCCGGCGATACGGCGCGCCTCGCCATTGAGCTCCACAATGCGGATGGGGGCGCGGGCTCTTACCATCTCGCACTCGCCAGTACCGGCGCGGCGCGGATCTCGGTAGATCATCGGCTCGACTATGCGCTTGCTGTTGGCGAGCGCAAGCAGGACATCGCGTCGCTGGAGGGCCTCGACGAGGGCGTCGCTTCGATCGCCGCCGATTTCACCGGTCCGAACGGCTATGCCGTTCACCGCGAATGGCGGATCGCGGTGCGCGCGGCGCACTATCCGATCACTCTCGAGGACACGGCGCTGCAGACGCAGGGCGCCAGCTTCCACATCGATGGCGCCAAGCTTGCGCCATTCGTTCCGGGGAGCGTAACGGTAAGCCTGGGCTATGCCGGATTCGCCGGCATCGATGCGCCAAGCCTGCTGCAATCGCTCGACCGCTATCCCTTCGGCTGCACCGAGCAGCTGTCCTCGACAGCCTTTCCTCTGCTCTATTTCAAGGACCCGGCGCTGCTCGGCCGCGCGATCCAGGATCAGGGCGTGCCGGAGCGCGTGCAGCAGGCGATCGACACGATCCTCGACCGCCAGGATGCGGCGGGGCAGTTCGGCCTCTGGCGCGCCGGGGACAATGAGGCCTCGGATTGGCTCAATGTCTACGCGCTCGACTTTCTGGTTCATGCGAAGGAAGCGGGATTTACCGTGCCCGACGGGGCGCTCGAGCGCAGCTACGGCTGGGTACAGCAAGCGATGCGCGACGTCGGGCAACGTAACGAGGGCGCTTACGCCGAGCGTCCCGACGCCACGCGCGCCTACGCCGCCTATGTGCTTGCACGGGCCGGGCGCACCGATCTCGGCGAATTGCGCCGCGTCGACGACGCTCTGAAATGGCAAGTCCTGGCGGGCGGCAAGATTGCGCAGGCCTCGGTCCATTGGAGCGGCGACACGGACGATCCGAGCCTGGCGAATCCGGCGAGCCTCGGCCATCTCGCCGGCGCGCTGTCGCTCATGGGCGACCACATCCGGGCGAAGAAGACTTTCGCGCTCGCCATCGCGAATCTCGATTTCGGACGGACTTATCCAGAGCGGTGGTTCCACGTCATCTACGCGACCCCAACCCGCGATCTCGCGGCGCTCATCGCCATGACCGCAGAAGCGGGCGAAGCACAGATCACCAGCAGCCTGGTCGACCGATTGCGCGGCCTTCGGGTCAGCGGCGAAGCGCTCAACACGCAGGAGAAGGCATGGCTTCTGATGGCGGTGCATGCGCTGAACAAGGATAACACTAACGCCACGGCTGGTTTGACAGTGAATGGCGAGCCTCGGGCGGCGACATCGCTGCCCGTAGCGCTCTCGCCTTCCGTGGCGGACATCGCCGCCGGATACGACGTCACCAATAGCGGCGGGCGCGACCTGTGGCG
>JBKQTR010000293.1:0-9292 GCA_052143095.1 Allostellaceae bacterium | reverse complement strand
AAGACCGACGCGCCGCCGAGGCGAATTAGCGCTTTCATGAAAAACCTTTAATACGGCAGCCACGGCCGCGTAAGTCAGCGCGCCAATTTATCAAATGGTGGATGGAGACCTTCCAGCCCCAGCGCTCATGAGGAGGTCCAGATGCGAAATCTCACGAAGCAAGACGTGGATGAAGCGTGGCAGGCGTGGGTCGCGACGGAGTTGGCCACCTCGGACTGCGCCCCGCCGGATGACGCGCTGACCCCGATCGCGGCCGCCCGCATGCTTTCCCACCTGCGCTTCAGCAGTGCGTTCTGCGACTATGTTTTGCAAAACGAGCCCGCGCGCATCGTCGAGGTCACGCGGCTTGATGTCTTGCGGGCCGTGAGAGAGCGGCAGAGTGACGTAGAGGAATGGCGGGAGGATTGGGAAATTCTTCCGGATTCTCAGGCAAAGGAGGAGGCTCGTCGGCGGTTTGCCCAATCCCATCGCGCCAGAATGGAATTGATGTGCCTTCGCCACCTCTGGCTCGCCTCGCAGACATCGAGACCGACCCCGCTTCGCCGGCCCTTGGGTGGCAGCACCGCCGTTTGACTAAGCGCTTATTGACACGCGCCGAGGACGGTTGAGGTCTTGGACAGACTTCCTCACCAATGGTACGGTTTCTCAGGGCCTCACCCAGCAGGAGGCACTGTGGAGCACCCAAGAGTCGAGCGCCGGCTTGCCACAATCCCGGCCGCCGATGTGGTGGGCTATAGGCGTCTTACCGGGCAGGTGGTGGCGGCGTTGCATTCTTTCCTCGCTAGGGCCAATCGACGATCTGATCAGGTTCGTGCATCATTTCTCATTATCGGGAGGCCATTATGACCAAGATCACATACGAAATTGTCGAGCATGACGGCGGCTGGGCCTACCGGGTCGGCGATGTCTATTCGGAGACTTTTCCATCTCACGATTTGGCCCGCAAGGCAGCGGAGCGCGCGGCTCACGAGCAGGTCGTCGCGGGAGAAACGACCGGAATCTCGTATGAGGATAAGCGAGGCCGCTGGCACGACGAGGTGGCGCGCGGCGATGATCGACCGGAGACTGCTGTCGAGGGCTAAGCCTACATCCATCGGGTCGAACAGGCTTAGCCCGGGCGATCAGACAACGTCATCGGAGTCGATGAATTATGTCCACCCACTGCAAACATATGACGGGGATTCGCGATGTCGCACCCAGCGCGCTCGGCTGCCAGGAGTGCCTGAAGAGCGGCGACGAATGGGTTCATCTACGAATTTGCCGGACTTGTGGCCATGTCGGCTGTTGCGATGAATCGAAAAACAAGCATGCGACCAAGCATTATCACGCCACCCGCCATCCGATCATTGAAGGTTACGATCCTCCGGAAGGTTGGGGCTGGTGCTATGTCGACGAAATCATGTTCGATCTGTTCGACCGGATCACGCCGCATAACGGACCAATTCCGCGCTATTACTAGGGCCGAAACTCAATAGAACGCTTGAGGGCGGAATCGGATGGTGATCCGAGGGCGCTAATGCGGTGTGAGCGATGGCGACGGCCGCCACCTCATCCACTGGACGGTCAGTGGTCATCGCGAGCCTATTTTCACCGTGTAAAGGGCTAGCAGGAGCGTGCTGACCATCGCTCTTAGGTCGACCGCCACTTCTTGAGACCTTGGCGGAGAGCCCGGCCAAGTCGAAATGCAATCTTGGACGTGCCACTGATTGGAGGCGGAGGCGAGGTTGCAGCCTTTATCTCTCGCACCGTCCGGCCGAACCGAAACACGACGTCGGTCCAATCTCCTGTCGGGACACCCTCCTGTCCGAGCTTCTTCTCCAGGACTGTCATGCGTGCTTTTGCATTCGCTCGTTCATGCTCGGTTGAGGCTGCGTCTTTGACTACAGCACCAAGGCCGCGCAGCTTTCGACGAATAGCCTCAAATGGCTTCATGGCTTTTCCAACCGTGCCCGAGAGACTGGGAATTACGGTGACAGTTTACGGAATTCGCCGGGACGATCTGTTTCGCAACCCGTCACCGTGACCGTCCCGCTGCCGCCTCTCCGAGCTGGCCCACTCTACCGCTGCACCCCTCCCGGCCCAAGGCTCTCGTCGAAATCGCCTACCCCCCGAGCCCGACCAGGCTCCGGGCAAACGCCTCGGCCTCGAACGGCCGCAAATCCTCCGCGCTCTCGCCGATGCCGATGTAATGCACCGGAATCCCGTATTTCTCGGCGAGCGAGACCAGCACGCCGCCGCGTGCGGTACCGTCGAGCTTGGTCATGACGATGCCGGTGACGCCGATCATGTCGCGGAAGATCTCGGCCTGCTGATGCGCGTTCTGCCCCACCGTGGCGTCGAGCACCAGCAGCACCGAATGCGGCGCCTTGGGGTCGATCTTCTTGAGCACGCGCACAATCTTCTGCAGCTCCGCCATGAGATTGGCCTTGTTGTGGAGCCGCCCGGCGGTGTCGATCAGCAGCACGTCGGCGCCGTCGCGCCGCGCCTGCTCATAGGCGTCGAAGGCGAGGCCCGCGGCGTCCGCGCCGTCCTCGCGCGCCACCACCGGCACGCCGGCGCGCTCGCCCCAGACTTTGAGCTGCGCGACCGCGGCGGCGCGGAAGGTGTCGCCCGCGGCGATCACCACCTTCTTGCCGGCGTCATGGTATTGCTTGGCGAGCTTGCCGATGGTGGTGGTCTTGCCGCTGCCGTTGACGCCGACCACCAGCACCACCGCCGGCTTCGTCGCGGGGTCGAGGGTCAGCGGCCGATCGACCAGCGCCAGCGACTTCGCCACCTCCTCGGCAAGCGCCGCGCGGATCTCGTCGGGCGTCACCGCCTGGTTGAAGCGCGTGCGCCGGAGCCGCGCCGTCACCTCCTCCGCGAGTGCGACGCCGAGATCGGCGCCGATCAGCAGTTCCTCGAGCTCGCCCAGCGCGGCATCGTCGAGCCGGCGCTTGGCGAAGATGCCGGTGATGCCGTCGGTGAGCCGCGAGGAGGAGCGCCCGAGCCCGGATCTGAGTCGCGTGAACCAGCCGCGCCGCTCGTCGCTCATAGCTGCTCGCCTTGCAGCTCGCGCGCCGTCGCCGCGGTGAGCCGCAGCCGCACCAGGCTGCCCGCCGCCGCGTCCCCGGCAAAGCGCACCGGCGCGTAATGCTCGCTATGGCCGAAGCCCGGCCGCTCGACCAGCACCGAGGATTCGCCGCCGACGCGCCCGGCGAGCGCCCGCGCCAGCGCCGAAGCGCCCGCCGCGCGCAGCCGCGCCGCGCGCTCGCGCACCACTGCGCCCGGCACTTGCGGCATGCGCGCTGCCGGCGTGCCGGGCCGCGCGCTGTAGGGGAAGACGTGGAGGTAGTCGATCCCGGCCTCGTCGATGAGGTCCCGCGTGCGCTCGGCCATCGCCGCGCTCTCGGTGGGAAATCCCGCGATGAGATCGGCGCCGAGCGCGATGCCGGGCCGCAGATCGCGCGCGCGCCGGCAGACGGCCAGCGCCTCATCGCGGCTGTGGCGGCGCTTCATGCGCTTCAGCACGAGATCGTCGCCCGCTTGCAGCGACAGGTGCAGATGCGGCATGAGGCGCGGCTCGTCGCCCAGCAGACGCCAGAGATCGGCGTCGATCTCCGCGGGATCGAGCGAGGAGAGCCGCAGCCGCTGGAGCCCCGGCACCAGCGCCAGCAGGCGGCGCACCAGCTGGCCGAGCCGCGGCTTGCCCGGCAGATCGGCGCCGAAGCCGGTGATGTCGACCCCGGTCAGCACGATCTCGCTGATGCCGCGCTCGACCAGGTGCCGCGCCTGCGCCACGATCTCGCCCAACGCCACCGAGCGGTTGTTGCCGCGCCCCAGCGGGATGACGCAAAAGGTGCAGCGGTGGTCGCAGCCCTGCTGCACCTGCAGGAAGCCGCGGGCGCGGCCCTCGATGCCGTCGACGAGATGCGCCGCCGTCTCGCGGACCCCGAGGATGTCGTCGACGCGGATGCGCGCGCCGGGTGCGGTGTAGCTCTCCGGCCGGAGCTTCTCCTCATTGCCCAGCACCTGGTCGACCTCGGGCATGGCGGCATAGCGCTCGGGCGCGATCTGCGCCGCGCAGCCGGTGACGATGAGCCGCGCGCCGGGACGCTCGCGCCGCGCCCGGCGGATCGCCTGGCGCGCCTGGCGCTCGGCCTCGGCTGTCACGGCGCAGGTGTTGACGATGACCGCGTCGGCAAGCCCGGCGGCGCTGGCGTGGCGGCGGATCACTTCGGATTCGAAGGCGTTGAGCCGGCAGCCGAAGGTGAGGATGTCGAGCACGCTCACCCCGCCAGAGACGGGTCGAGCGTGCCGGAGAAGCTCACCGCCACCGGCCCGGTCATCAGCACATGCCCATCGGCGCGCCATTCGATCTCGAGCGGCCCGCCATCGAGCACGATCTCGGCCTTGCGCTCGGCAAGCCCGCGGCGCGCCGCCGCCACCAGCGCGGCGCAGGCGCCGGTGCCGCAGGCGATGGTGATGCCGGCGCCGCGCTCCCAGACGCGAAAGCGCAGCCGCGTCGGCGACAGCACCTGCGCCACGCCGATATTGGCGCGCTCGGGAAAGATCGCGTCGCGCTCGAGCCGTGGGCCCAAGGCGGCGAGATCGATCGCCTCGGCATCGGCGACGAAGAATGTCGCGTGCGGATTGCCCATGCTGGTGCAGACGGGATCGACCAGCGGCCCCAGCGACAGCGGCACATGCAGCGTGTCGCATTCGCGCGCCAGCGGGATGTCGCGCCACAGCAGGTGTGCGGCGCCCATATCGACGCTGACGCGCCCGGCGCCCGCCGCATGCGCCTCGAGCAGCCCCGCCGCCGTCTCGACCACGACGCGCTCCTTGCCGGTCTCGCGCATCACCAGCGCGGCGATGCAGCGCGTGCCGTTGCCGCAAGCCTCGACCTCGCCGCCATCGGCGTTGCGGATGCGCATGAAGATGTCGGCGCCGGGCGATTTCGGCGGCTCCAGGATGAGCAGCTGATCGCAACCGACGCCGGTATGCCGGTCGGCAATGGCGCGCGCCGCCTTGCCGTCGAGCGCCAGCGCCTCGGCGCGCGCATCCAGCACGACGAAATCGTTGCCGAGCCCGTGCATCTTGAGAAAACCCGTGCCGCGCATGGCGGGCTATATAAGGCGCGGGGCCGAGCCTGTCACGCGGCGACGCGAAGCGTCGTCCGACGGCGGGCGGCAGCGGTTGCCCTTGCAACCGCGAGAGCCCGCACCGGGCGGGCAATTCTCCTGATCGCCCTTCCCGGGCCTTGGCGGCGGAGGGGTGCCTGCGTATGATGAATCCGGCGCCGATTTTCTCCCTCTCCGCTCCCGGGGGCGGAGAGGGTTGGGGTGAGGTGGGGGTCACGGATTGCGATAGTCGGTACTACGCCACCGACGCACGATGATTTTTTGTCGCCGGTGTACACCAGCGACGTACGGCGGGCACCGGTTCCCGCTGCAGGGGCGCGGTGCGTCCTTCGACCGCTCGCTGCGCTCGCGCTCAGGATGAGGAAGCATTGAGAATGGCACCAAATGATGATGCCCGATTCAATCTCACCTCATCCTGAGGAGCGGCGCGCAGCGCCGCGTCTCGAAGGACGCAGGATCGCCCTGCAGCGACCCTACTGACCCGCCATCAGCCAGTCCGGTCCGAGCTGGTCGAAGCTCGGGCAGCCGATCTGCGCCATGACCCGGTCGATCTCGTCGCGCAGGATGTCGATCGCGCGCGTGGCGCCTTTGACCCCGCCCGCGGCGCAGCCATAGAGCGTGGCGCGGCCGACGAAGACGAAGCGCGCGCCGAGGCAGCGGGCGATGACGATATCGGAGCCGCGGCGGACGCCGCTGTCGAACATCACCGACACCTTGCTGCCCACCGCCTGGGTGATCGGCAGCAGCACCTCGAGCGGCGAGGGCGCGCGGTCGAGCTGCCGGCCGCCATGGTTCGACACCATGATGCCGTCGACCCCCATCTCCGCCGCGCGCCGGGCGTCATCGATATGCATGATGCCTTTGACCACCAGTTTGCGCGGCCACAGCCGGCGATAGGCTTCGAGATCCTGCCAGGTCTGGACCGAGGGCGTCTGGGTGGCGAGGTAATCGGCGACCTCGCCGGCGGTCGCGCCCTTTTTGGCGTAGGGCACCCAATTGTCGAAATAGGGCATGCCGCCATGGCGCAGATAGTCGGCGATCCAGGCGGGATGGCGCAGCGCCTCCAGCGCGACCGACGGCTTGAGCTTGTAGGGCCGCATGAAGCCGTTGCGCAGATTGCGCTCGCGCTTGGAGCCGATCGGCACGTCGACCGTCAGCACCAGCGTCGAGAGCCCGGCCTCGCGCGCGCGGCGGATCATGTCCTCCGACACCTTGCGGTCGCGCGCGCCATAGAGCTGGTACCAGGCATGCTCCGGCGCCAGCCGCCCCAGCGCCTCGATCGAGGCGGTGCTGGTGCCGGACATGATGAAGGGGATGTTCGCCGCCTTCGCCGCCTCCGCCAGCATGAGGTCGGCGCCGCGGCGGAAGAGCCCGGCGATCCCCGTCGGCGCGATGCCGAAGGGCAGCGCGTATTTGCGGCCGAACAGGCTCGCCGAGGGGTCGCGCTCGGACACCTCGACGAGATAGCGCGGCACCAGCGCGTGGCGGTCGAAAGCGCTCTCGTTGCGCACGAGGCCGTGCTCGTCCTCGAGCCCGCCCTCGATGAAATCGAAGCACATGCGCGGCAGATGGCGCTTCGCCATCCGCCGCAAATCCTCGATGTTGATCGCCTTGTCGGTGTTCATCCTGCCCGGCATCTCCCCTTAGGGCAGCGATCTTGGCATAAAGCCGCGCGCCGAGGCCAGCCGAACCCGTGTCAGGATCGCCGGCCGGGCCGGGCACCCCCGCGCTGGCGCAGCGCGGCGAGGGTGGTGACGGCGGCGCCGGCCGCCAGCACGACCATGCCGGGGCGGATGCCGGTGTCGAGCGACAGGTTGACCGCCAGCACCCGGAGCGGGTCGACCCCGGTTTTCAGCCAGAAATAGACCGTCTCGCCGCCAGTGGTGAGCGCGGCCGCGGCGAGGCCGAGGAGCGTAATGGCCCAGAGCGGCACCCGCCGGTCGCGCCGCCTGGCGGCAATGAGGCGGTAGCCCAGCAGCCACAGGACCAGCCCGCCCATCACCGTCGGCTCGTAGACTTCGAGCTTGGACTGGATGAAGTAATGGACGAGGGCGAGGGCGGCGATGGGATAGGCGAGCCGGTGCAGGCGCTGCCAGCGTCGCCCGCCGAGCCGGCGGATCATGCGGTCGGTCGAGGTCGCCGCGAGCGCCGCCAGGCCCAGCAGCGCCGAAAAGCCGATGGTGAGATAGAAGCGGCGGATGATCTCGCCCGCCACCTTCGCCAGGTCGAAGGCCTCATCGGCGGCATAGAGCACCAGATGGGCGCAGACATAGGCAAAGGCGGCAACGCCCAGCATGCGGCGGACCAGCAGCAGCCGCGGCCAGGCGAGGCTCTGGCGCGCCGGGGTGATGGCCAGCGCGATGAGCAGGAAGCGGAACGCCCAGAGGCCGAGCTGATGGATCGCCTCCTTGAGCGGCTCCGCCCCCAAATTTCCCGTGGCCAGCGCCAGCGCCGTCCAGCTCCCCGGGATGAAGAGCCAGACGAAAACGATGAGCTTGAGCGGGGAAATGCGGCCGCTGTAGTCGAGCCAGGGGGGCATGGGGGAGGATGTCTCTGCCGGGAGGTTTTAGCCGGGCCGGGCCGGCCGGTCACTTCACATTGCCGTCACGACGCCGCTCGGCTTCTCTTATCGCCGGAAGCTGCTACGATTGCGCCATGGCTCGGCTCACCCTCCGCGTCGACCTCACCCCGCTCGGCGCTGTCGGGCCGGGAAAGATCCGCCTGCTCGAGCTGGTCGACGAGACCGGCTCGATCTCGGCAGCGGGCCGCGCGATGAGCATGTCCTACCGCCGCGCCTGGCTGCTGGTCGACGAGCTCAATCGCCTGTTTCGGAATCCGCTGGTGGCGACGCGGCTCGGCGGCGAGTCCGGCGGCGGCGCGGCGCTGACGCCGTTCGGCAAAAGCATGGTGCGCCATTACCGCGAGATGGAGAGCGAGGCCCATGCCGCGCTGGCGCCGCATCTCCGGGCATTTCAGGCGGCGCTGACCAGCGGCCGGCCGCGCCGGACGGCGCGCAAGGGCGCCGCCGGGACGGAAGACGACTAGCGGGCGCAGCGCCGCTCGGCAGCAGGCGGGTAATCCTCCTGGCGAACGCGCGCTCGACCACCCACCTCTAGAAGACGGTGGGCAAATTTCGCGCTGAGGCGCCGGCGGCCGGGAGTGCCCTCCCGTCTGTCGTCTTAACGGGGGAGCAGCCATGTCTCAGTCGAAGCGCGGCATCGCCATCGGGGAGTGTTATCGTGAGGCGGGGCTCCGGGTGTTCGCCCGTCCGGCTTCCGACTGGATCGTCCAGGCGGTTTACGTCGGGCGGGACGGCATCGAGCACGCGCGGCTCGTCGGCGCGGCGGACCGCAGCCAGCAAAAGACGCTCTCGGCCGACATCCTCGTCGATCGCCGTCGCTTCGAGCGCATCGACGGCGCCGGCTGAAGCAAGCCGCGGTCGCGGAAGCCCATACATGGATATGAAGGCGCTGAGGAAAGTGGCGATGGAGGCGGCCACGCGCTTTTTCCTGGAGAACCGCGACTTCCTCCCCAGCGAGGACAGCGAGGAGTGGGAGGACGAGTACCGCCGCCAGCTCGATTTGGCGAAACAGCGCCAGGCGAGCGCGCGGCCCGGCGATCGCGTCCTCGAAGAAACGGGCGACGCCGCGGGGTCCGAGCTGAGCGGCGCTCCCGCCGAGCAACGCTGGGCCGCCACGCTCCGGGCAGACCGGCTGAAACAGATCCAAAGCAAGGAGATCCGCGACTGGCTCATGACCGCCTGGACGTCGTCGAAAGCGTGGATCGACACGCGCGATCTCGTGCCCGCGACGTTCCTGCGCCGGGTCGAGGCACAGTATGCCGAGCACCGCCGGCAAGCCGACAAGCGTAGAGCCGAGCTGCAGGCGGCGCGCCAGGCCAAAGCCGCCGCCGACCAGTCGCATCAGCGCGCGCTGCAGGCCGCCGGCATCACCGCCGAGGGATTGGTCGGGCTGATCGACGTCAGCGTCCGCGCCTCGCCGGCGCCGCGCGACCACAAGCTTGCGGAGATCACCACCGGCGGGCGCAGCCTGCGCATCTTCGAGACCGGCGCGGCGGTGCTGATGGTGATCGAGAACGGCGAGGCCGGCCGGCAGGAATATGCCATCGAGCGCGACGAGGGGCTGGTCGCCGATCTCAAGCTCTTCGCG
>JBKQTR010000292.1:0-8320 GCA_052143095.1 Allostellaceae bacterium | reverse complement strand
GCGCCAGCCGGCGCGCGACATGGAATATGAGCGCTACCTGACCCGCTGCTTCCAGCGGCTGACGGTCGCGATCTATATCGGCGCGACGCTGCTGGTGGTGTGTGTCGGACAGGAGAATGCGCGCTATTCCTGGCCGGGCGCATTGCTGCCGAAGGATTCGCCGCTCGCAGCGCCCTATGGCGAGCTCGCGGCGCAGCTCGCGCTCGATTACGGCCTCGTCTTCACCCTGATCCTGGCGGCGCTGATGCTGCCGGCCTGGATCATCCTGCGGCGTCGCGCCTGGCAGGTGGTGCGGGCGGAGCTGCCGGAGGCGAGCCTCGCCGATCAGCAGAAATGGCTGACCGACCGGAAGATGTCGTTCTCGACCTCCGACGCTTATGCGCAGTTCGTGGCGCTGCTCGCGCCTGCCGGGGTGGGCTCCGTCTCGGTGTTGCTGCATCTGTTCGGCTCGTAGGGCTGATCAGGCACGCGACGAAAGCCGTCGCGGTCTCGCTGGCCGCGGCGGCGAGCCGGCCGGTCATCGCCGCGAGCTGGACCGGGCGCGCGCCGGTCCTGCCGTTGCGCGCCGGCGAGGCTATTCCTGCCGCATCTCTCCGGATCTCGCGGCTGGCCCTATCGCGCCGGTTTTCGTCAAATCGCGGGGATCAGTGGCGATGGGCGATGGTGTTCAAGATGACATAGACGAGAAGCGACATGCCCGGCGGCAGCAGGATCAGCCAGAGCCAGCGGCGCAGCAGCAGCGCCGCCATCATGGCGAAAAAGCCGAGCGCCACCACGGTGAGGTTGACCGAATGCAGGTCCATCGAGCGAGCCTGGGCCGGCGCCGTTAACATTCCCTTGCGGGACGCCGGAGGTAATGCCGGCCCTGGCGTCGCCGGTAATTTCGGCTAGACTTTGCGCAAATGCCGGAGGAGGGAGCCAAAATGATCATCGAGATGCGGACGTATCAGCTTAGGATTCGCAGCCAGCCCGAAGTGCTGAAGCGCTTCGGCGAGGCGATGCCGGCGCGGCTCAAATTCTCGCCGCTCGGCGGCTTCTTCTCTACCGATGTCGGGCCGCTCAACCGCATCATCCATCTCTGGCCCTATGCCAATCTCGGCGAGCGCGAGCATATCCGCGCCGAGGCGGTGAAGTCCGGTGCCTGGCCGCCGAAGGTCGGCGAGTTCATCGAGCATGCGGAATCGAAGATCCTGATCCCGGCGCCGTTCTCGCCGCCGCTGGAGCCGCGCCAGCTCGGCGGCATCTACGAGTTCCGCTCCTATATCTACAAGCCCGGCTCGATCCCGCAGGTGATCGAGCGCTGGGGCGAGGCGATCGGCGAGCGCACCAAGCTGTCGCCGCTGGTGGGGGCGTGGTACAGCGAGCTCGGCCCGCTCAACCAATGGGTCCATGTCTGGGCCTACAAGGATGCCGGCGAGCGCCAGCGCATCCGCGAAGAGGCGGTGAAGCGCGGCATCTGGCCGCCCAAGGGCGGCGGCGACCTGCTGGTGAGCCAGGAGAATCTGCTGGCGATCCCGGCGAGCTTCTCGCCGCTGCGCTAGGGGGCTTTGGCTGCAGAGGCGCGGTGCGTCCTTCGACAGGCGCGCTGCGCGCGCCAGCTCAGGATGAGGAAGGCTATTGATGGCACAAGGAAATTTGCCTCATCCTGAGCGCGAGCGTAGCGAGCAGTCGAAGGACGCTGTGCCTCAATCCAGCGGAGACTTGATCTAGCGGGCGACAGTTCGGCCTTGGCCCGGGAGGGGTGCAGAGGCAGAATTGATCGACTCGGAGAATTTTGGACGGCCGCCGGCGGTGCCGGCACGCCGCCGCCCGGCGCGCCGCCGGGAAGGCGGCGTGCCGGATTACCGATCACCGAGAGTTCCGACTCAGCCCCCGATCCCGTCGAGCCACGCGGCGATCGAGCGTTGCGCCAGCGGTGCCAGCGCCGGCGCCCAATGCTCGGATTCGGCGCGCAGCACCGGCACCGATAGGCCGGGCGCGCCGGCGAGCTCGCAGGCATGGCCGATATACCAGCGCTCGAGCTCCGGCGCGCTGACCTCGAGATGGAATTGGAGGGCTAGGCCGTGGCGCTGCCAGGCGAAGGCCTGGTGGCGATAGCGCTCGGTCGACGCCAGATGCGCCGCGCCCGCCGGCAGGTCGAAGGTGTCGCCATGCCAATGCAGCACCGGGGCGCGCGCGCCGAAGGGCGCCAGCGGCGAGGCGAGGCCGGCGCCGGTCAAGGCGAGCGGCGCCCAGCCGATCTCCTTGCCGGTGCCGGGATAGACCCGCGCCGCCAGCGCGCGCGCCATGAGCTGGCTGCCGAGACAGATGCCGAGCACCGGCTTCGCGCGCGCAAGGCGGCGCTCGATGAGGCCGAGCTCAGCGGCGAGGAAAGGATAGATCTCCTCCTGATAGGCGCCGATGGGGCCGCCGAGCACCACCAGGAGATCGGCTTCGGCGATGTCGGGCGCGGCGAGGTCGTCGACCGCGGCGTCGCGATAGGAGACGGCGTAACCGCGGCGCTCGAGCAGCGGCTGGAGCGTGCCGAGATCCTCGAAAGCAACATGGCGGAGCGCGATGGCGCTGGGCATGCCGCCTTGCCTAGAGCACCGTCAGCATGCCGGCAACCAGCGGGTGGCGGACGATGTCGCGGTCGTCGAGCCGGATGACGGCGATCTCCGCCACCCGCTCGAGCCGGCGGGCGATGTCGGAGAGGCCGGAGAGCCCGTCGAGCAGGTCGCTCTGATCGGGATCGCCGGTCAGCACCATGGTGGAATGCCAGCCGAGCCGGGTCAGCAGCATCTTGATCTGGCCATAGGTGCAGTTCTGCGCCTCGTCGATGACGATGAAGGCGTTGTTGAGCGTGCGCCCGCGCATATAGGCGACGGGCGCGATCTCGATGGCGCCCTCGGCGATGAGCTGGCGCACGCGCTTGCCGCCGATGCGCTCGTTGAGTGCGTCATAGAGCGGACGGAGATAGGGCGCGAGCTTCTCGTGCAGGTCGCCGGGCAGGAAGCCCAGGCTCTCGCCGGCCTCGATGGCAGGGCGGGTGAGGACGATGCGGCCGATCTTGCCGGCCTCCAGCGCCTCGACCGCGGCGGTGATGGCGAGATAGGTCTTGCCGGTGCCCGCGGGCCCCAGCGCCAGGGTCAGATTGTGCCGCTCCATCGCCTCCATGAGCGCGCGCTGATTGTCGCTTTGCGGCCGCACCTTGCGCAGATAGCTCTGCTCGCGCGCGGCGTCGCGCTCGACCCCCAGCGGGTGCCAGCCGGGGCCGAACAGCGGCTCGACCTTGCCTTCCGGAGAACGTGCCTGGGCTGCGCGGCTCGAACGTTTGGCCATGCCGAATTCCTTCTGAAAAGAGCGGGAACGGACAAGCGGAAGCCCGCCGCGCGGCGCGGGGCGGGCGAGAGAGAGCGTAAGCGGCGGAGGTCGCCCGGGAGGGAGCCGGGCACAGGCCGGGGCGGTGCGGGGAGAAACCCTGGAAGCAACGGCATCGACCCCAGAACGATACCGGCAAATCCAAGGTTTGTCACTAGGACTTGGCGGTTCCTCACGTAATTTCTCAAGATGTGGTGGCCCGCTCAGGCTTCCGGCGGCAGCTCGACCTTGTAGAGCTCCTTGCCGTCGATGTCGTGGAGCGAGACGGTGAGCGCTAGGCTGGCGCCGTCGATCCGCCCCAGGCCGAAATACTGGCGCCCGTCCAGCGGCGAGCGGTTCTGCTTCATGTCATTGGGAATGCTGATGAATTTCTCCTCTGGCCCGAACGTCCGGTCGATCTCGTTGGGGCCGAAGGTGCCGGCGTTGATGGGGCCGGCGACGAACTCCCAGAACGGGCTGAACTCGGTGAATTGGGCGGCCTCGGGGCTGTAGCGGTAGGCGGCGGCGTAGTGCACGTCGGCGGTGACCCAGACGACATTCTTGATGGCGTTGTTCCTAATGAAGGCGAAGAGGCTGGCGAGCTCGAGCTCGCGGCCGGCGGGGGCGCCATTCTCGCCATTGGCCCAGGCCTCGAAGGTGCCTTTGGGCACGTCGGGGTTGAGGTCGGGGACGACGAGGCTGATCGGCATGTCGCTGGCGACGAGCTTCCAGGTGGCCTTGGACGCGAGCAGCCGCTGCTTCAGCCAGACGAGCTGCGCCGCGCCGATGAAGGCGCTGTCGCCATCGAGCACGCTCTGCCGGTTCGGCGAGTTGGCGCCGCGATAGCTGCGCTCGTCGAGCATGAAGACCTCGAGCGCGGGGCCGAAGGAGAAGCTGCGGTAAACGCGCTCGGGATCGTCGGCGTCGAAGCGCATCGGGTTGTATTCGAAGAAGGCGCGCTTCGCCCAGGCGGCGAGCAGCGAGGCGCTGCGCTGCCGGTCGTAGCGCTCGTCGCCGAGGATCTGGCCGGGATACCAGTTGTTGCGCACCTCGTGATCGTCCCACTGCACCAGGAACGGCACTTCGGCGGCAAAGCGGCGCTTGTTGTCGTCAAGGAAGTTGTAGGCGAAATTGCCGCGGTAATCGTCGAGGCTTTGCGCCACCTGCGCCTTCTCCGGCGTGGTCAGGTTCTTCCAGACGCGGCCGTCATCGGTGCGGGTCTCGGCGGCGATGGGGCTGTCGGCATAGATCTGATCGCCGGAATGGATGAAGAAATCGGGATTGGCGCGGCGCATCGATTCGTAGATGCGGTAGCCGCCGATATCGGGGTTGATGCCCCAGCCCTGCCCTGCCTCGTCGCCGGAGAAGGCGAAGGTGATGCTCTGCTGCTTCAGCGGCGCGGTGCGCAGCCGGCCGGTCGCCGGCGCGCTCAGCGTCTTCAAATCGCCGAGATCCTGGAAGACGACGCGATAGAACAGCGTCTCGCCCGGCGGCAGGCCCGAGAGATCGAGCCGCGCGGTGAAATCGCTGTCCTCGAGCGCGGCGGGGCCGGTGATGCGCCGTGCATCGGCGAAGCGCTCATTGGCGGCGACCTCCACCAGCATGCGCGCCGGCCGATCGGTCTTGCTCCAGATCACGGCGCGGCTGTCGGTGACGTCGCCGCTCATGACGCCGCAGGGCAGCAGCGGCCGAGCCCGGTCGGAGGTGACGATGCCTGGGGCGGCGGGGGCCGGGGCGGCGGGCGCCTGCGCGAAGGCGCGGGGAATGACCAGGCTGCCGGCGGCGCCGGCGAGGAAGGCGCGGCGGCCGAGACGCGGGCGCCGGGCACGGATATGGGGCATCACGACCTCCTGCGGCGGCGTTTCTTCATCCACCACCGCCGCTTCCCTCTCTAACCCGCGACCGCGTCACGATGATGACAGCGCGATGACGCCGCGGTGGCGCAACGGTATGCGCATATCCCGAAAAACGGTGCAGTCCCCGCTACTTATTCCGCCGTCCCCGCGCAAGCGCTACGGCATGCACACTACTCGCAGCTGCTGCGCAGCCCCTCCCCTTCTTGAGGGCAGGGCTATCGCATATGCGCATAGGGGTTCACCACGGAGACACGGAGAGCACGGAGAAGAGGTGTTTGGGCGCGCGAAGCGCGCCATTTTTCGCTTCTCCGTGCTCTCCGTGTCTCCGTGGTCCATCTTTCCCACCCAGCCGCTTGACGCTCCGCTCACTGCATGTGAGGTGCGCGGGTCAAGGGGCGCCCGGCGGCGGACCCCAGGAGCCCAGGGAGGCGAGGAAGGGAGAATACTCGCGCAGGCGCCAGCGCAGCGGCACCGCGTGCTCGGCGGTGACGCGCTCCTCGACATGGAAGCGCAGCACGCGCTGCGCGCCGGCAAAGCGCGCCATCTCCGGCCCGTCCCAGACGATCTCCGCCGTGGCCGCGATCTGCACGATGCCGCCGCTCGCGAAATCGATGAAGAGCAGGCCGCAGCGCGGGTTGAGCAGCAGATTGCCCAGCGTGTTGTAGTAGGAGTTGCCGGTGAAATCCGGCACGGTCAGCGTGTGCTCGTCATCGACGCGGACGAAGCCCGGCGGACCGCCGCGATGCGAGACGTCGACGCCGTGGCTCGGCGCGCCCTGGACGCTGCCCAGCGCGCTGGCGATGAAGAAGGTATCGGCGCCGGCGACGAGCGCGCGCTCGGCGGCGCCGAGCCAGCGGCCGCGCCGCACCGCGCCCGGCGCTTGCGCCTCCGGCGCGGCGAGGCTCCAGTCGCGCGCCTGGATGTATTTCGGGCAATTGCCGAAGGATTGGATGATGGCGATGTCGAAGCCGGCGGCGTCGGGCGCGTGCACCAGCCCGTTGGCGCGGTTGCGCCGGCGCGTGGCGAAATCGATGCCGAGGGCGCCGATATCGCCGCCCTCGCGCAGATGAGCGCCGAGCGGCGGCGGTGCCGCGACGCGCAGCGTGCGCTCGTCGGGGGTCGAGAGAAAGCCCGGCGCGCCGGTTGCGATCGACGCCCAGGGCTGGCCCTCGCCATCGACGGTGCCGAGCACGAGAAACGGCAACTGCGCGAAAAATTCGCGATGCTGCCCGGGCATGGCGTTGCGCAGGACGCGGCGACCCGCCGCCTCCATGCGCTCGCGCACGCCCAGACGCTCTTGCACCTGCTGCTCGCCGGGATGGAAGGGCGAGCCGGGGAAGGACCAGCCGGGAAGCGGTGGCATCACATTATCTCTCCACGCCGACTATCTCACGTCCGTCACTCGCCCCACCTGTACCGTTTTGGGCGGGTGACGGTAGTAGACTGCCGTTGCCGGGTCGGCCTGTCGAGAGCCACCAAAGGCCCACTGCGCCTGGAGCGCCTGGTGAGGACCTGTGCCTCGGGAGGTCGGCCGCGACGGAAGTCCAGTGGGAAGTTGCGCATTCGAGCGCCGGTACAGGTATCGACGAGCGTCGCGGTTCGGCTCGGTTTTCTCATCAGGAGATCGCAGCCATGAGTGAGGATATCCGCTGGTGGTGTGGCTTGGACTGGGGATCGGAGAAGCATCATGCGTATCTGCTTGATGCCAAGGGAGGCCGCCTCGGTGAGCGTGAGGTGGCGCATGGTGGCGCTGGACTCGGCGAGCTGTGCGCTTGGCTGATCGAAGTGACGGGCAGTGCGCCCGGTCAGATCGCGGTAGCGATCGAGACGACGCACGGCCCGGTGGTCGAGACGTTTTTGGAGCGCGGCTTCCGGGTCTATGCGATCAATCCAAAGCAGCTCGACCGCTTTCGCGACCGCTTCACCGTCGCCGGCGCCAAGGACGACAGCCGCGATGCGCATGTGCTTGCCGACTCGCTGCGAACCGATGCGCGCGCCTTCCGCCTGCTCTCGGTTGAAGACCCTGTCGTCATCGAGCTGCGCGAGTGGTCGCGCATGGCCGATGACCTCAAGGCAGAGCTCAATCGCCTGGGTAATCGGCTGCGCGAGCAGCTGTGGCGCTACTACCCGCAGGCGCTGGAGGTCGCCGGCAACGACCTGACCGCGGCTTGGTTCCTGGCGCTCTGGCATCAGGCGCCGACCCCGGCCAAGGCGGCCAAGCTGCGCAAGACGACGGTCGAGGGCCTGCTCAAGACGCACCGTATCCGTCGCCTGGATGCCGCCGAAGTCCTGCGGACCCTGGGCCAGAAGCCGGTCACGGTCGCCCCCGGCACGACGGAAGCCGCCATGGGCCATATCCGTCTGCTCATACCGCGGATTGGCTTGATCAACGATCAGATCAAGGCGACCCATCGCCGGCTCGACGAGCTCTGCGCCAAGCTCGAAGCCCCGGAGAACGAGCCGGGGCAAGGTTGCGAGCACCGCGACGCGACAATCCTGCGTTCCTTGCCGGGAGTCGGAAGGATCGTCCTCGCCGCGATGCTCGCCGAGGCGTCGGAGCCTCTGCGGCGACGAGATTACCACGCGCTACGGGCGTTGTCCGGTCAGGCGCCGGTGACCCGCCGAAGCGGCAAGTCCTGCGTCGCGCTGCGACGTTACGCCTGCAACAAGCGCTTGGCCGATGCCCTCTATCACTGGTCGCGTGTCGCCGTTCAACATGATCCGCGCAGCCAACAACGCTATGCCGCGCTGCGCCAGCGCGGCCACGGCCATGCCCGGGCGTTGCGCACGGTCGGCGATCGCCTGCTCTATCTCGCCTGCGTCCTGCTCGAGCGCGGCGTCATCTACGATCCCGATCACAAGAGCCCGCAAGCGGCCGCCGCATGAAACGCATCCCTTGGTTCGACCGAAAACCACCATCCCTTCGTCCCGACCTGCCCACCGGCAGAGCGCCGCGCGCCAGCGCGGTCCAGGATGCCGCGAAGCGGCACCGGCGAAGCCGGCGCAACGCGTCCTGGACGGCGCGAGCACGGCGCTACAATCAAAACCACGGGCTGAAGCTTGCGGCGCCGCTGCGGGGTACCAGCCCGCAGATTCTTCTTGTTCATTGGTGGGAAGTCCTCACC
>JBKQTR010000291.1:0-23763 GCA_052143095.1 Allostellaceae bacterium | reverse complement strand
CGAACATGGCGTTGGTCGAGGTGTTGCTGCCCGACAGCGCTACGCCGATCCAGCCGAGGATGGGCGCGACGATGATGAAGGCGACGCCGATCGTCGAGAAGGCATTGGCCAGCGACGCCGCCATGCCGGAGTAGTTGTAGACGATGGCGAGGCCGAAGATGAACACGCCGACCAGCAGCGCGCCCCACATCTGCTTGAAGGTCTTGGCGAAGATCTCGCCGAGCTGCGACGCCTTGAGCTGTCCGCGGCCGATCAGCACCAGGACGACAATGGCCCAGGCGATGAGGATGGCCGTGCCGGGGGCGCCCGGCCGGAAGTCGAAGCCGATGTTGATCGCGCCGCCGCTGGCGGATTTCGCCGAGGTGGCGAGATAGCGCCACGAAGTCGCCAGCGTCTTCGCCCAGTCGAAGGGGCCGGTCCACAGCACGACGACGATGACCAGCACGATGAAGGGCAGCCAGGCGCCGAAGATCTCGCCCGTCGAGAGCCCGTGGCCTTCGCCGCTCTTGGCCTGGACGCTGGCCGACACCGGCTTGCCGCCATAGCCCATGACGACGGCCGGCCGCCACACCTGCAGCAGGATGAGAAGCGCTGCGAAGCAGCAGATGGCGCCGACCACGTCCGGCAGGAAGGGCCCGAAATAGACGGCGACCGGGAGCTGGCCGGCGATGTAGCCGAGCGAGCCGACGATGGCGAGCGGCCAGCCGCCCTTGACGCCCTGCCAGCCGCTGACGAGGTACAGCAGCACCCAGGGCGGCAGCAGCGCCAGGATGGCGACGATCTTGCCCACGGAAGCGGAGAACAGCATCTGCAGCTCGGGTTGGGCGACGCCGAGCGTGGCCGCGGTGACGGTGGCAAGCGCGATGATCGGCGAGCCGAGAGCGCCATAGGAGACCGGCGCATTGTTGGCGATGGCGGCGACGCGAATGGCGTCGAGATCGGGAATGCCGAGGCTGATCAGGATCGGCGCGACGAAGGCCCAGGGATAGCCGAAGCCGACGAGACCTTCGAGCAGCGCCCCGAAGGCCCAGGCGAAGAGCATGGTCTGGACGCGCACATCGGCGGTGCCTTGGGCGATGAGCCAGAGGCGGAATTTCTCGAACACGCCGGTGACCACCAGCGTATTGAACAGGACCACCCCCCAGAAGGTGATCCAGTCGACATTCTGGATGCCGGTGAAGGAGCCGTTGAAATAGGCGACGATGCCGCTGTCGACGGGCATGTGCCACGCCCAGACGGCGAGCAGGTAGGTGACGAGCGAGCCGATCAAGGTGGCAAGCCATGCCGAGACGCGAAAGACCGCCAGCAGCAGCAGCAGCACGATGACCGGGACCAAGGCCACCAGCCAGGTCAGAAAGAGATTGCCGAACGGATCAGGAATTTGCTGGAACACGGTGGTTTCCTCCCCCGAGAGAAAGCGGCGTTGCCTGGCGCCCCCATGCGCAGGCCCGCTCGCTACCGCCCTGAAACCATTGGCGGCGGCGCGAGTTCTGGGCGTCAGTATCGGCGGTGCCGCTATTTTGGGCAATGGCTATCTCCACCGCCGATGGCGGCAACAGGACGCCGCCCGGCGCAGAGCGAGCGAGGCTGGGTTGCCGGGATTGCGTTTCGGATTTCGCCGCCCCCGTGGCAGCGTTGGCGAAATACGCACAAAACCTTTCCCGGGGAGGAAAGCTCATGCTCCACAATAAGATGTGCCGCCGCTCCGGGCCGCTGCTGGCAGCCTTGGCGGTGCTCTGCCTGGGAGCGCGGATCGCTGCCGCCGAGACGCCCGGCTTTCAGGTCGATCCCTTTTGGCCGAAGCCGCTGCCCAACAACTGGATCCTCGGCCAGGTGTCGGGCGTCGCCGTCGACGCGCAAGACCATGTCTGGATCATCCAGCGGCCACGCACGCTCACCGATGACGAGAAAGGCGCGGCACTCACCCCGCCGCGCAGCCGCTGCTGCCTGCCGGCGCCGCCGGTCATCGAGTTCACCTCCGAAGGCGATGTGGTGCAGGGCTGGGGCGGCCCGGGCGAGGGCTATGAATGGCCCGCCAACGAGCACGGCATCTCTATCGACTACAAGGGCTTCGTCTGGATCGGCGGCAACGGACCCGAGGACGGGTTGATCCTGAAATTCACCCGTGACGGCAAATTCGTGCTGCAGATCGGCCATGAAGGCGCCTCCAAGGGCAGCAACGACCCGACCCAGCTCGGCCGTCCCGCCGACACCACTGTCGACCCCGCCACCAACGAGGTCTATGTCGCCGACGGCTACGGCAATCACCGCGTCATCGTCTTCGACGCCGATACCGGCGCCTACAAGCGTCATTGGGGTGCCTATGGCAAGCCGCCGAGCGACGAGAAAATGCCGCCCTACGATCCCGCCGCGCCGGTCTCGCAGCAATTCGGCAACCCGGTTCACTGCGTCAAGCTCGCCGAGGACGGGCTGGTCTATGTCTGCGACCGCATCAACAACCGCATCCAGGTCTTCCACAAGGACGGGACCTTCATTGCGGAATATTTCTACGTGAAGCAGACGCTGGGCAATGGCGGGGTGTGGGATCTGGGCTTCTGGCCCGACGGGCAGCAGAGCTATCTCTTCAACGCCGATGGCGAGAACAACGAGGTGCGCGTGCTCAAGCGCGCCGACGGCACAGTGCTGGGCGCTTTCGGCCGCTCGGGCCGCCAGGCCGGCCAGTTCCACTGGGTGCACAATCTCGCAGTCGACGGCAAGGGCGACATCTACACCACCGAGGTCGATAACGGAAAGCGCGTGCAGAAATTCCGGCCGGTAAATGGAGGTCCCTAGCCGATCCAAGTACGCGCATGCGTACCAACCACGGCCATTTGGCTGCTGATCAAGCGAAGTGAGGCGTCGATCTCACCGAGAGACCTAGACTGCCAGCGCCATCAATCTTGCCTCGGTGCACGACAGGATCCAGCCGCCGGCCGTTGCCGTCCGCTCGGCGGCGAAATCGTCACGGATGCGTGCGGCGAGAAGCGCGCGCAGGCGCTGGTCGTCGAGCGCCGCGAGATCGGCCGCAGTAAGGCCCAGGGACTGCAGCACCAGCCCGGCGAGGAGCGGTGCGCTGGCCTCCTCGGGGCGGCGCGCGAGATAGGCAAGGCCAAGCGCGCGGGCGCTCCGGGGCGGCCCTGCCAGCGCCTTGAGCCGCGCCACCGCGTCGCTCGCCGGCGCCGCCCGGAGTCGCGCTGCCGGCAGGCGCAAGCCGAGGGCGACGGCGCCGGCGAGCAGCAACATGCGCCGTGTCGGGCTCATCGGGCGTGGCCGGAAGCATCGAGCGCGGAGAGCGCGCCGGACTTCAGGTGATCCGACAGCCGCAGCGCCAGGGCGACAATGGTCATCGTCGGGTTGTCGAAGCTGTAGGTCGGGAACACCGAGCTGCCCGCGACGAACAAATTGTCGATGCCGTGCACGCGGCAATCGGCATCGACGACGCCGTGTCGTGGATCGTCATGCATGCGCGTCGTGCCCATGTGATGATAGCCGTTGGTCAGGTCGGCCATGGGGTCGCGGCCGGTCTCGCGCGAATTCATGCGCAGCCTGCCGATGCCGAGACGGCCGAGCTCGCGCGCCAACAGTTCATGGGCACGCACCATGTTCTGCTCCAGCTCCGGCGGCAGCCGCCAATCGATCTTAACCCGCCGCATGCCCAGCGCATCGACGTCGTCTCCGAGCGTGACGCGGCTGTCGCGGTCGGGCGGGCATTCGCACATGTAACTGGTCGAATACAGCGCAGGCTCACTATGCGTCCAGTGGTAATACTCCTCTTGCAGGTGTCCTTCGACGCTGTGCAGGATCTGTGTCATGTGGTAACTCAACTGGTCGGGCCAGCGGCCACCGGCGAAGCTCTCATAGATCACCCTGAGCGAGGCGCGCGCAGATCCGCTCTCTGACAGCGTACCCGCCCGCAGGCCGATGCCGAAGTTCGGCAGAGCGGCCGCCTGTGCCGCCTCGCTGGTCGGGCGGAAATATCCTTGCACCCGAGTGCCGCGCACCTGCCGCACCTCGTAGAAGGCGAGCGCCGGATGCTTCCGGTCGAAAGCGACGACCGCCGCTTGTGGAATATAGGGATGGTCCATGAAATAGCGTCCGACCAGATCCTGGGGGTTGCCCAGGCCGGGCTTCTGCACATGGTTGGCGCTGAGCAGCAGCCGGGGATTCTCGATGCCGCCGGTCGCGAGCACATAGGCCTTGGCGGTGGCACGAAAGCGGCGCCCGTCGAGGCAGGCGACGTGCAGTCCCGTGACGCTGCTGGCGCTGTCGTTTGTCTTGATGTCGACGACATTGGCGTGGAGATGGACGGCGACCCCCTCCGCCTTGGCGAGATCGGACCGGTAGACTTCGCCGAAGCGCGTCGGCGGGCTGTACTGGGAGAGGCCGCTGCGCAGCGCGGCGCCGGCGGCCAGCTCGAGTGGCCCCGCCAGTTCATCCGCCCAATCCTGCGGATCGTAGGTATAGGCACCCAGCTGGCAGATCGCCTGCGCCCGCCGGTAATAGGGGTCGAGATCGTTCAACCCGATCGGCCAGCCGCTTTCTGGCATGTAGGGCCGCGCAGCGAAATCCTGCGCCTCGAAGGGCTGGCACCCGCCCGACCAATGATTGGTGCTGCCGCCGAAATAGCGCAGCCGCTCGACGCTCAGCGGCGCCATCGCATGCCCGACGACAGCACCGTCACAGAGCCGTTGGGTCTGGACTTCGAAGTCTAAGCCACCGCTTTCGAGCAACATGATGCGGCGCCCGCCACCCGCAAGGTCGCGCGCCAGGGTAATGCCGGCCGCGCCGGCGCCGATGATGCAGATATCGGCGTCGAGAGCGGCCGCCTCCGGCAGGGTCCTTGCGTCTATAAACATGGTGTTCCGGCGCTGCCCTACCCCAATAAGCGGGACAACAAGCCGGATATAAGTCAGTTCCGTGACGTTTTCTACCGAAGTGCCTCAGCCGCCGATGGGCGCGGCATCGCCCAGGATAAGTTACACCTCCTCGCACCCTTGCCAGCTATCAGCGAGGAGATGGCCCGCGACATGGAAGCCGCGTCGCGCCGGCGCGCAGCTGGTCGAGCGGCTCGGACCCTTCGGCGCCGGCAATGCCGAGCGGCGCTTCGCGCTGGCCAATCAGCGCATCCTGCGAGCCGATGTCGGCGGCGGCCAGTATGTCCCCTGCATGACCTGGACGCGGTTTGCTCGGCGCTTTCGGCCGCTGAGCGCAGCTCCCTAGCCGATCGAAGAACGCGCATACGCGCCGACCACGGCACGCCATTTGGCTGATGATCAAGCGAAGCGAGGCGTCGATCCCAATGAAACTACGCGATCCGACGCGCACTCATCCGGTTTGGCGGGGAGGCGCACGCGCAATAACGCCGTCGCTTCGCACCGTTGTTTGCTCGCTGCCGAAGATCATCGCGACCAGGCGCTCGAATTCCGCTTGCGATTCGCGGTGCAGCTCGACGAAGCGCGTGCGCGCCAGGCGCGATGCCTCCGCCAGCAAAGGCGGCGAGTTCACCCATGCGGCGATCTGTTCGACCGCCCCCGCGAGGAAATCTTCGACCGGAAAGACCCGGCCGCCGACCGTATCCAGCAGGTAGCCGATGCAGCCGCGGTCGGTCGCGATCACCGGTACCCCCGCTGCTACGGCATCGATGACAACCAGCGGCTCGGCCTCGTGGCGGTGGACCGATGGAAATAGGAAGACATCGATGTTTTGGTAAAAGCGCCGCACCTCCTCGCCATCGAGGCGACCGAGATACCTCAGGCGATCGCCGAACTCCGACCGCGCCGCCACGATCAACGCTTCAGTGTCTTTATTCTCTGCCGGTCCGGCCAGCCACAGTTCGACGTCCAGACCGCGCGTGCGGAGCGCACGCATGCATTCGAGCACGAGAGCGATCCCTTTTTCTCGCGATAAGTTGCTCAGATGCCCTATCCGAAACCTGCGAACACCGAAGTGGCGGGGGACCTCCGAATGGGGTGCTATAAAACCACAGTTCGACACCGCCGCTACTCTCCCGATGCCGGGATAGAAACGGCGGAGATCGCGCCCCATCGGCGGCGCCAGCACGATGTGAATCGCCTTGGCGCCGCAGATCGCGACAAATATTGTCATGAGCCGTGAACGCCGCCCGATGTTCCAGTACGAATGATAGTGGACGGCCAGAGAATATCCCAAGCAACGAGCGACGAGGGCGACAACACAAGATAACAGCAGACCAGTGCCGCTATGAGGCGCCAGGTAAAGCGCGGAAAATCCCTTTACTCGAGCGCGGAGCATCGCGAGACACGCGCCAAGTGCCGAGAGCGGCCTTGAAAGTGAACGAAGCCAATGCAGCCGGTCGAGATCGTAACCTTCGACCTGCGCCATCTCGTCAAAGCGCTCGAACACCGCCTGCGTGATAAGCCGTTGGCCATCCACAGGAGGAGGAAATAAGCCCAAGCAAAGTAATTTTCTGCGTTCCGTCGATGCAATCCCTTCGATCCCGTTGCGCGCCGCCTCGTCGGCCTTTTCGCGATGGCTCACGACCTGCTGTGAACGCGCCTGAAGCCTCGCCCATATCTGATCGACTTCGTCGGTCTCGATAAACAGCCGCGACCGCATCCGCAAAATCTCCCGGCACTTAGCCGTATAGACCTCGGGCGAAAGATGACGAACGACGTCGACTAGACTTCGCGCAAGGGGCGCCTCAATGCACCATCCGGTGCCGTGCTCGGCGACAAATTCGCCGACGGCAGTGCCGACCATCCCAAGCACCGGTTTGCCGAAGTAACCTGCTTCATAAAGGCCATTCGTGAGCAGCCATTTCGAGTTCCCGGTCAGAGAGTTGCAATCCGTCGACCAGACCAGATCAACGGCATTGTAGATTTCCGCCAAATCCTCCGGATTGCGATAGGGGCCGCCATAGACGACGTTGTCGAGCCGTTCGACATCTGCAAGAAACCGATCCATGTCGAAATCCAAATAGGCTATCCCTCGTACGTGGATGACCACCTCTTGCGGAAGGCTTTCGGCAACGCGCCGGAGAACTTCCCAGCTCCGCTCGTCGTCGAGATAGCCGAACCACCCGATGCGCCACGGGCGTTCGCGGGCGGCAGCCGCATCGGGCACGGGGCCGAGATCAGCTTGCCGCTCATGAGCGAAACGCGGAACCTTGTTTTCGAAGAGCGACCAGTCACCTCGGTAGCCGAGCATCCGTTGAAAGTAGGCGGTGGCGAAATAGGGGGAACTTACAATGAGTAGAGTCACGCGGCCGAGCAGCCACCGCTCAATCCTCCGCACCATGGCGCCCCGTACGCCCCGTTCGGTGCACGCCCGATTGACGTCAAGGATTTCGTAGACCAGTGGTCCAGACGACCCGCTAATATATTGGGCGAAGAGAGCGAGCAGCGCGTTGTCGAGGTTGCGCCCGACGAACACCTGGACGGTGGCGAGCCTTCGGCGCTGACGCAGCAGTCGGAGTGCCGCCAGCGCGATCGGAACCATGCGAAGGATCAGAGACTGGGGCATAAGCGTGCCCAGATCGATAAATTCGAGCCGCTCGATTCCAGCGCCACTGCGAACGAAGGCGAAGGGGAGAACCTGGAAGCCGGCGTGAATCCATTGGGCGACCCGCCGCCGAACTGCCGCATCATCGGCGTCCGGCCCAAAATAAGCGACGGTGCCCCTCTTCCCGGCAGGACGGCCTTCCATGATGGTGTCAACGCCGGGCATCGTGTGGGGGTCGGTTTCGGCAGTTTGCCCGGCGGGTCCCTCACGCCATGCCATGTTTCCTCCTCCCCTTCACCAGCAATGAACACACAGAATAGAAAAGCGTTGCCGCCCTTTCGCTCTAGCCGATTACCCCTTCGTGCTTGCTCGCCGCCATCATGGTTAACGTCAATGTGCTTGCGCGAGTTTGAGCGGTGTCAATTGTCGCGAGCGGAAAGGTCAAATGTGAGCCGCGCATGGGCAACAGGCCGCGCGCTCGCGAGGGTATTTTTCACAATAAATCTATGCATGAGTGTTGTCGCGTACCGTCAAATCCGGTCGATTACTGCGTCGGCGAACTGAGGCTGCCGCCGGCGCCGCAACGGCTACCTGCGCAACGCAGCCCGCTCACGCCTGCGAGCGCGACACGAGCGGCAGGTCGAGCGCCGGGGCCGTCACGACGGGCGGGCTCACGCGCACGGTCAGCGGCACCGGCGGCTCGGCGAAGACCTCGCATCGCAAATGCTCGGCGAGCCGCAGCGCCAGCGCGACGATGGTGAGGGTCGGCGGGGCGACGCCGCCGGTCGGAAAAATCGAGCTACCGGCGATGAATAGATTGGCCATGCCGTGCACCCTGCCATCGGCGTCGACGACACCGCGGCGGGGATCGTCATGCATGCGCGTCGTGCCGATCTGATGCCACCCCCCCTCGAGATTCTCCGGCCAGGCTTCGACATGGGCAGGGTCGAGCGGCGCCAGCGAGCCGATGCCAAGGCGCCGCAGCTCGGCGTCGACGATCTCCTCGCCCCGCACGGCCGTGCGACGGTCGATCGACAGCGTGCGCCAGTCGAGCTTGACGCGGTTGAGGCCGAAAGCGTCGCGCGCATGGTCGAGGGTGACGCGGCTCGCCGGATTGGGCGCCTGCTCCGGCTTGCTCTCGAGCACGAAGCGGGCGACGAAGCCAACGGGCTGAAAGAGTTGCAGAAAGGCGGCGATCGTCACCTTCTCGAACTGCCGGACGATGTCGAACATCTGCCGCGGCGACAGGCCTTTGCGGCCATAGGGCGGGAAGCGGATGAAGGGATCGGTGCTGCGCGAACGCGACAGCGACAGCACCAGTTTGCGGAACGCGAGCCAACCGGCGGAGTCGTGACAGAAGTAGACAGGGTGGATGTTGCCGCTGTAACCGAGCAGCTCCTCGCGCTCCTGCAGCGCCGCCGGCAGTGCCAGCCGCGCCGATATCGCGCGATCGCGGAAGCCCAGCCCATAGAGCGCGCTCGGCATCCGCCGCTGCGGCGCCAGCAGCGCTCGCTTGGTGTGCGGATGCTCCATGAAATAGCGCCCGACGAGGTCGTGCTGATTGCCGAGCCCGTTTGGCGCGACATCGTTCGACAGCAAGAGCAGGCGCGAGTTTTCGATGCCGCCGGCGGCCAGCACATAGTGCCGCGCCTTGACGGAGAACCGCGAGCCGGACACGCAGCCCACCGCAAGGTGGCTGACCTCGCTTGCGTCCCCCGTCGTCTTGATCGCCAGTACATTGGCATTAAGGAGGCAGCGAATGTTGGCGGCCTGCCGCAAGGCGTCACGGTAGACCTGCCCGAAGCGAGTCGGCGCGCTGAAGCGATAGATGGCGGTCTCGAGCTTCTCAGGATCGAATGGCAGGAGCCGCGCCCGGGGATGGCCGAGCTCGGCCGCGGCGCAGGCGGGATCGTAGACGTCGCTGGGGAGCTCGCAGAGCTCATGCGCGCGCGTGTAGTAGCCCGAAAGCGCCTTGGCCGAGAACGGCCAGCCACTGTGCTCAACCCAGGGTCGATGGCAAAAATCGGTCACATCGAGCGGCCGGCACCATCCACCCCAGCCATTGGTGTTGCCGCCGAAATACCGGATCTGACAGACATCGAGATCGAAATACGGCAGACCGACGTTAGTGCCCTGGTAGAGCGATTGGGTCAACCAGGAGAAATCAAGATCGCCACTCTCGAGAACGCAGACATCGAGGCGGCTCCCAACAAGGGCCTGGGCGAGGCTGATGCCTGCGGCACCGGCGCCAACGATGCAGAGGTCGGCCTCGATCACGGCGCCCGACACGATGCCGCGGGCATCGATGAACATGCGGTACCCCTGCCTCTCGCCACGGGACCGAGCGTCAACGCCGTATCCGGCAGTTCGTTCCGGTAAAAACAATCTCCACGCGAGTGACGATATGGCGACAAGGAACCTTCACGGGAGCGGACCGTTCTCATTGCCGCTCCGGTGGCGCGATGTGTGCACCACCATCCATATGCGCGAAAGAACGGCACATTGAGACGACTGAAAATCGACGAGCTTGACTTCACCGCCGCGTGCGCTGGCCGGATTTGGCCTGCCGCTTCCCTCTCCCTGCGGCCGCGGGCCGCCCGAGGATAACCAACATGGCATTACCCTCTCCGATCAATACTGATGGCGCCTTCGCACGGCAAACGATCGAAACTGCACCGAGCATGCTCGGCAGCACTCTCGAAAGCATCGATCTCAGGCACATGTGGCGCGGCGTATGGCGCTGGCGCAGGTTGGTGCTCTGGACGACCGTGATAGCGACGGCGCTCGCCGTCCTCGTCATCTATCGCTTGACGCCGCAATACACGTCGACCGCAGAGGTTCTGGTCGGCGTCGAGCAGGTCAAGATCGGCAGCCTGGAAGATATCGTTTCCAACCTCAAAGGTGGCGGCGACAACGAGGCGATCGCCACGGAGATCGGCATCATCCGTTCGCGCAAGCTGGCCGAGCGCACGATCAACAAGCTCAGCCTCGACAACGATTCGGAATTCAACCCAGCACTCCGCCCGCCCAGCCTATTGTCGCGCCTGCTAGCCGCGCAGCAAATCATCCCGCAGGCCTGGATCGCCTACCTCGACAAACCGTCCGAGGAAAGCGCCGGCACGACCGGCAACGAGCGGGACATGACCAAGATCGTCGACAATTTCGAGGACAAGCTCAAGGTCTCGAGCGACGGCAAGTCTCGCATCATCAGCATCGCCTTCCAGGCGGTTAATCCGATCACCGCGGCGCAAGTGGCCAACACGCTGGCCGACGGCTATATTGTCGAGCGGCTTGACGCCAAGTTCGAGACGACGAAGCGCGCCAACATCTGGCTCGCCGACCGGCTCAACACGCTTCGCCAGGAAGTGCAGGTGTCCGAGGATGCGGTGGAGAGGTACCGCAATTCCAACGGCCTGCTGCGGACGCAGAACCCACTGCAGCCGGGCACCCAAGGAATGACGCTGACGACGCAGCAGCTGTCGCAGGTCTCCGCGGAAGCGATCACCGCGCACACCAAGTATCTGGAAGCGCAGTCGCGGCTCGCCGAGCTGCAGCGCTCCGGCGTGACCAAGGGCGGGCGCGACGTCGATACGGCGATCAAGGACGACAGCATCCTCGAGGTGCTGCAGTCGCCGGTGATTCAGGCCCTGCGCGCCCAGGAGTCCGATGCGCAACGGCGCGCCGCGGACCTTACCGCGCAATTCGGCGACAAGTACCCGAAGGTCATCAACGTGCGCGCGGAGATCGCGGAGATCCGCGCCAAGATCCAGACCGAGATCAATCGCGTCACCGATGCGCTCAAGAACGAGGCCGCGACCCAGCAGGCACGCGAGCAGAGCCTCAACACGATGCTCGCCAAGATGAAGGCGGATGCGGGGCGCAACGACATCGCCGAGGTCCAGCTCCGCGACCTCGAGCGCCAGGCGCAGGCCAACCGCACGCTCTATGAGAACTTCCTGACCCAGTTCAAGCAGACACAAGGCCAGGACAACTTCCAGCAGCCCGACGCCGACATTATCTCGCGCGCGGTCATGCCGCTCATTCCGAGCTTTCCGCAGAAGCCAGTGCTGATCCTGCTGAGCGCGCTGGCGAGCTTGGTGATCGGCGTGCTGCTGGCGATGCTTTGCGAAAACCTCGATGTCGGTATCCGCAGCATGGACCAGGTGCGCAGCATGCTGAAGGCGTATCCGCTCGGCATGGTGCCGGCGCTCGGCGGCGTACGGGGCGGCCCGCCGGAACACGAGGTGATCGATCGGCCGCTCTCGGCCTATTCCGAGGCGATCCGCACCATACATACCAATTTATTACTATCCGACGTGGATAAGCGACCGCGCGTGGTGCTCGTCACGTCGGCGCTGCCGGGCGAGGGCAAGTCGACGATGGCCATGTCGATGGCGCAAATGGTAGCACGCAACGGCCAGCGCGTGATCATCATCGACGGCGATCTCCGCCGGCCCGCGCTGCACCGCCTTGCCGGCATCTCCAACAAGCCGGGGCTCATCGAGTGGCTGTTGAACCGCAACACCCTGGAGGAGGTGATTTACGCTGCCGGCGACGGGGGGATCGACGTCATTCCGGCAGGCGACCAGCCCCAGTTGCCGCCCAACCTGTTGTCGTCCGACCGCTTCCGGCAGCTCTTGCGCGGGCTGATGGAGCGCTACGACATGGTCATCCTCGACAGCGCGCCGGTGCTCGCCGTTTCCGATACGCGCGTCCTGGCGACCCTGGCGGAAGCGACGCTCTTCGTCGTGCGCTGGGCATCCACCTCGCACAAGGTCGCGGCCTCGGCGCTACGCCAGCTCGCCGAGGCGGGTGCGCACGTCGCCGGGGTGGGGCTGATGGCCGTGGACGTCAAGGCGCATGCCAAGGACGGGTTCACCGATTCCGTCCTCTACTCCGGGCGCCTGCGCGAGTACTACCGCTAGAACGTAGACTACTCTCGCCAGCGAGCGACGCGGCGCACCAGCGCCGCGTCGCCGCGTTTTCCACCTAAAATTGCCACGCCCTCTGGAACTGCCGCGTTTCAGCAGCCGTTCGCTGTGGTTCGGATCACACCATTTCATCGGCGATCACCGTGAGAATGCTACCGCTCGTGGAGCGTCGCCGATTATCCGCTACGCAAGCGGCGGGCGGCGCGACCCCCACCAGCGAGGAGGGTCGGCGTGATCGCAAAGTGTTGTTCATTGGGCTGTTTCCGCCGCCGGTCAATGGTCAGCGGATCGTTACCCAGCGCATGTTCGAGAGGCTCGACGCGATCGCGGCGGTGACGCCTTATAACATCGACCGCTTTCGCCAATTCGGCCCGTTCTCGAAGCCTCTATCGGCGCTCACGGCTTGCGCCGTGGTGGTGAGGGCTCGCTTCAGCGGCTACACGACGCTCTACCTCGCACCGCACAGCGGCGCCGGGCTGATCTATTCGAGCCTGATCGCGGTGGTGGGCCGATGCTCGGGCTATACGATGTCGATTCACTACCATTCCTACCGCAACATGGCCCGCTTCACATGGCTCATGGCGGTGTTCCTGGCAATCTGCGGGCCAAGAGCGCTGCACATTGTGCTGGCGCCACCGATGGCGCACGACCTCCGACGCTTCTATCCCTCTGTTCGTCGCGTCACCGTGGTGTCAAACACCACCTTCGTGGCGCCCACAAAGGTACGCCGCGCCTTCGGCGAGCGGCGCCTTCGCATTGGCCATCTCAGCAACCTTTCACGCGAGAAAGGCATCGGCATCGTTCTTGAGTGCATGCGCGACCTCTGGGCCGGCGGAATCGACATCGAATTGTGGCTGGCCGGCCCGGCGGAGGATGCGGAGACCGGAAAATTGATCGCCGCCGCTCAGGCGGCGTTCGGCGAGCGCGTCAACTATCTCGGGCGCCTCGATGCGGCCGACGTTCACCGCTTCTACGGCGAAATCGACGCGTTCCTCTTCCCCACTTCCTACGAGCACGAGGCCGAGCCCCTGGTGGTGGTCGATGCGGTCTCGGCCGGCGTGCCCGTGATCGCCACCGATCGCGGCTGCATCGGCTACCTCCTGGGCATCACCGGCGGCCGGGCGCTGGCGTCGGCCGACTTCGTCAGAGAGTCGGTCGAGCAGATCGCCGCTTGGGCGCGCGACCCCAACCAGCTGGCGAAATTGTCCGAACGGGCCCAGGCGCGCTTCGCGGAGCTGCACGACCAGTCGCGCACCCAGCTCCAGCACGTGCTGGCGACAATCATCGATGCGCGGGCCGATCCCGCCGCGCCGACCTCGGCCGACCGTCAATCGCCGGCGAGCCCGCATCCGCGCTGAGCGGTACCCGGCGCAGCCCAGAGGCCAGGCCTGCTCGCGCTCGATCCGTTCGACCAACGCTGGCGGCAGGGCCAACTCGGTGGCAGCTACCTACTTCTCGAGATCTTGAGTTGGGTCGTGCCGAATATCCTCGATAAAGAAAATCGAGCGTCTCGGAGACGCGGCAGGCAGGCGCGGCCCGTAGACGGCGGGCTCCCTGCCGAGTTCGGGAAAGTGGGGCCAACCCGATCAGTTCTGCTCCGAGCGCGGGCGGAGGAGCCGGGCTTGCGACGGGCCGCGGCGCGCGGATCGCCCCTCACCGCCCCGGATGAATGTCGGAGGCAACCGTCTTCAGCGCCGGGTCCTCCCTCAACGGGCACACATATTGCGCCAATTGCAATCGATCGGTCAGTCGGTCGAGAAAGCCCTCGATGCTCAGATGCCGACCATGGGTGAGGAGGGCAAGCACGATGATGACTGCCACCGGCAACTGCCAGCCGAGCCCGCCGACGGCGCGCGGCAGATAGGCGCTGGCATAGAGGGCGACGCAGAGCAGACCGATAGCGAGGCCCGCGGCGACCTCGTCGACGGTATGCGCATGCAGCGCGATCCGGCTCGCCGCGATCGCCACCACCAGCGCGGCGGCGGCCAGCAGGACGCCGAGCCGCCGGCCCCAGGACTGGTCGGCGGAAAGCATCAAGGCGGCGCAGCCGTAGAAGGTGGCGCTCAGGCTGGTATGGCCGCTGGGGCTGTAGATGCCTAGGACCTGATACTGCCCGCCGCAGGCATGAAACATCATCTTGGCCGCCACCGTCAGGCCGGCGCAGAGCGTGATCGCCGCGGCCCAGGCCGCCGCCGCCCGCCAGGAGCGGGCTCGCAGCAGATAGATCAGCAACACCACCGCCGCCGGCAGCAGCAGCGCCGCGTCGCCGAGGCCGGTGATCAGGGTGGCGATGGCCCTCATGTCGCCGCGGCCCGGTTCGCACGGTCTCTGTCTTGGCGATTCAAGTTGCAGCTGGCCACGGCGATCGTCTTCCTTGGGAAGGATCGCAGACGGCCAGGCATGTTCGCGCCCCTCCTCATGCCGCTATCACGTGCCGCTTCGCTTTAACCAGGCGATAGGCCCACGTATTGAGAAGGATGCCAAGCAGCGCTAGCACACCCGCCACGGCATTGTCCTGCCACCACTGGGGGTTGCCAACTGCCGAGCCCAGTATCGGACCGAGCCAGCTCAATCCCAGGTGGGCCGCCATCAGCGATCGGCGATCAAAAGGCTCGCCGTCCAAGTTTGCCTTCCACAAAATCGGCGTTCCGAAGATGAAAAGCGGCCAGCCATAGGTCAGCAGCCGATAGACGCTCGCCCCGGTGCACGTGCCAAGCGCCAACATGATGGCGCCATAAAGCATGACGAAGAGCAACCATGGATCCTTTCCCAAGTTGCCGCGATTCCGCAGCGCCAGAGCAAGCGTCGTACCGGGCAGCACCCCAAAGATTGATAGCAAAAGGGCGGCGTTGGTTATCGGAGCCATGAAATTTGGAGCACAGACCCCGAAGGCCGTGATCTTGCCGAGATAGGCCGAGGCTGCCTGCCCGACAGGCACCGTCACCAAGGGGTGGTCGCACCAAGGCATATCGTTCAGCCAGAACTGAATGCCGATGACGTTGCGCAGGAAATTGACGGGGATCTTTAGCACCATATAGAGGAGCCCGTTCATCGCGTGGAAGTTTGGCGCCGACTGCGTCATATGCTTGACGGCGACAACGGCCCCAAGGCTCACCGCGGCGAGGGTAGCAGCGAATAACCAGCGCCGTTGGCGCGCGGCGAAACCGATGGCGACAAATACAAGGATCAAGCTTGTCTCTCGCGCCAATATCGACAAAACGGCGACGAGTCCCGCGAGAAGCCAATTTCCATTGCGGACACACAGCAAAAACACGCAAGTCAGGCCCATTACCAAAATATCCGGCAAATACGCATCGCGTATCGCGTCAATCACCCAAGGAACGGCCAGCATAGCCGGAAACACGGCGTATGGTTCTATCCTGTATTGACGATAGACAAAGTGGATGCCGACCCCGAATAGCGCCGCTCCAACCAGCGAAACAGCGGAAAACGCCGCCGCAATGGAGAGCCCAAACGTTGAATGAATTGAGGCGCTCAGAAACGGTGCCAATATGCGGTCGGAAAAAGGAGCTATGACGTCCTGGAGGCGGCCTTCAGCCATTGCAATGTATCGTGGACTGTCGGTGGTAACCTCAGGCAAATCAAAGGCCGCCACTGCCACTAGAACAACTAGGAAGAAAAACTCGTACCAGTTGCGGCTTTGCCGTTGCGACTCTCTCAGCCCATGGCCCGCTACTTCCAGCATTGAAAGACCGCTCCTACGCCCTATCGCTAAGCCTCGCCTGGCAACCACCAACGCACGCCGGCGCGCACGCGAACTGCGGGCCGCACCTGCGGAGCCGGAGGTCAGACGCGCCCGAGCGAACGTCAGCCACAACCAACGTCGCGACCAGCGCCCGGTTCCGCTTTCGCTTGGTTGCGCGGGCTCATGAGGCCTCAAAATCTGGTGTGCTTGAACCTGCGTTCCGGAATTGCCCGAATGCACGACATGATCACTCGCCAGATTGGCCGGACGTAAATCACGTCACGGCCCTTCTGCTGGGCATGGAAGACGCGCCGTGCGACCTCCTGGGGCTGCGCGGTAAGCGGCTTTGGAAGCTTCATGCCTGCGGTCATGCGCGTGTCGACGAAGCCCGGTTTGACCGTGATCACGTGCACGTTCTTGCCAGCGAGACGATTGCGTAGTCCCGACAGGAAGGCGGTCAGTCCGGCCTTGGCCGACCCATAGACGTAGTTCGACGCGCGCCCCCGATCGCCAGCGACCGAGCTGATCCCGATGATCGTGCCGGAGCCACGCTCCGACATTCGGTTGGCTATCTCGCCCAAGAGAAGGCACGGGCCGATGTAGTTGGTGCGCATGACCAACTCGGCAGCGGAGCTGTCCCGCTCCGATGCGGCCTGGTCCCCGAGTAGGCCCACCACCATGACCGCGGTCTCGGGAAGCTCTGTGAGTGCGCCGATGAAAGCAGCGTGGCCAGCTGTGTCCAGCACGTCAAGCGCGGCTGTATCAACCCGCACATTATACCGCAGACGCAGATCCGCGGCGTCGCCCGCCAAACGCTCGGGATCGCGCGCGGCGAGGACTAGCGGTCGCCCGGCTTGGGCGTAGACGCGTGCGATGGCGCGCCCGATGTCGGAAGCAGCGCCGAGAATGAGCACGGACTTGGGCATGGTGGCCTTCATAGGTCGAGCCGCCGCGAAAGCAGCGAGTTGAATTTTCGTTGGGGATCGATTGCCGCGCGCAGGGCAGCGAAGCGCTCGAAGCCCGGGTAGCCGCGACGGATCGTGTCGGGGCCGGCACGCGCATCCTTGGCGAGATATAATCGACCGCCATGGTCCAGCACGATCGCATCAAGCTCGGCGAGGAGCGCAAAGGTTCTGCTGTCCGCCGGGAAATCCAAAGCAAGCGTGAAGCCGGCGGTGGGGAAGGAGAGTAATCCTTCCTGCGGCCCAAAGAGCTTGAGCACGCTCATGAAGGAGCCCATGCCGGTCGCGGCGATTCTGGACAGGAGCTCACCCAGCCCGGCGCGGCTCGCTGCGGACGGAAGCGCGCATTGATATTGCACGAAACCCGATCGGCCATAGATGCGATTCCATTCGAGGAGCGCATCGAGCGGATAGAAGAAGGCGTCATGGTCGACGAGATCGACGCCACGGCGAGCGAACTGATAGTAGACCTCGTTGAAGATCGAGATGGTCCACCGATTGACGGCGATCCGGGGGAAATCCACCGGCACTCGGCGAGACCGCCGGGATCGCCCGGCGAGCGGGGCCGCGCGCAGGTCGGCCGGGAGCTCGTCGATACGCGCGTGCTCGCCGCGGAACAGCAGCGAGCGGCCCAATGCGGGCCCCCGGGCCAGGCAATCGATCCAGGCAACGGAATAGGTCCAATCGCCTGAGGTTTCGCACTGCATCATCACCTCGTCGAGATCCCGGGCGCGCAGGGTCTCGCGCCGCACATAGGCAGTCTCGATGGGCATAAGACGAAAGCTTGCATCCAGTATAACGCCAGTAAGGCCCATGCCGCCGCGTGTTGCGGAGAACAATTCGGGGTTCTCGCTTTGCGAGCAGCGGACTACTCGACCGTCGGCGAGCGCCAGGTGCAACTGGCGAACATGGTCGCCGAACGACCCTGCCACGTGGTGATTTTTGCCGTGGACATCGGCGGCGATCATGCCGCCAATGGTCACGAATTTGGTTCCCGGCGTCACCGGCGGAAACCAGCCTCTGGGAACGAAGATCTCCAGGATGTCCGAGAGCAATACGCCGGCCTCGCAAGTCAGATCGCCGCTCGCGGGATCGAAGGCTAGAATACGGTCGCAGCCCATCATGGCGAGCGTGTTGTGCGGATTCAGCGCCGCGTCGCCGTAGGCGCGGCCATTGCCGCGGGCGATCAGGCTGGTGCTGCCGGCGACTGCCGCGATCGCGTCCGCGCGTCTTGGCGGCCGCACGACGCGGCACGCCGCACGCGGATATCGTCCCCAGCCCGACATCATCATGGCGCCGCCTCAAACACGAAACGGTTGTCGAGCCGGTATTTTATCGTATAGCCGATCGCTAGGCCGAGTGCTCCGCCGACAAAGCGCATCATGCCGTCGGGCGACAGCGCATCGAACAGAAACTCCACCCCCCAAAACACCGCCGTGGTAACGATCCCCATCAGCGTGTAGAGCGAGAATTTGCGTGTGTGCGTCCACAGCCCGGTGCCCAGGTCATTGAAGATCCACCGCTTGTCGAGCACGTACTTGGTCGCAAGGCCCGTAGCGGTTCCGAGGGCCATGGCGATCGGCAGCGCCCCTGGCCCGCCGTAAATCCGCAAGCCGACCCACTGGCTCGCCAGATTTATTATCGTCGCGGCGACGGCGAAGAGACTGTAGCGTACCGCTATCTCTGTTCTCTTCCGGAATGCCGTTTTCACACGCTGAACGCCACGGCAGCGGCCGCAATTCCCGCGCAGACCAGGCTCACCCGGTCGGTAGCAGCGAAGACCACGGGATCATCCCGCATCTCGCCGCGATGCGTCAGCAGGAGGATGCGGCTGATCCAGTACAGCAACACGACGCAGATGAACCACAGCCGATTCGGCGCGTGATAGAGCGCCACGACTGCAGGGCTGTTGAGATAAAGTGCGAAGACCATCACCGCGACATAGCCGCTCGCTGCCGCCATGGCCTCGAGCATCGGCAAGTCCCGCAGCTGATAGCTGCGTCCCTTCGGATCGCCCTTGCCGAGCGTGATATGGGCGACGAGCTCGGTGCAACGTTTGACGACGGCAAGGCTCAAGAAGAAAAAGACTGCGAAAGCCTGGAGCCACGGCGACAACGGCACCATCGTCGCGGCGCCTCCGGCGACCAGCCGCACCCCGTAGAGACAGGCCAGCATAACGACGTCGACGGTCATCTTCCGCTTAAACCACAGCGAGTAGGCCATGGTGAGTACGTAGTATCCCGCCAGAGTGAGCACGAACGGCGTCGGCAGCAATAGAGCCAGCGCCACTGCCGCCGCCAGGGCAAGTGGCGAGAGCACCGTACCCTGCCAAGCCGGTATCTTGCCCGAGGCGAACGGGCGACGGCATTTGGACGGGTGACTGCGATCGCTTCGCATGTCGAGAAGATCGTTGAGGACATAGGCGCTCGAAGCGGCGAAGCTGAAACTCAAGAAGGCCAGGATCGATGCCAGAAGAGTACCGAGCTGGAACTCGTGAGCAGCGAGCGGCGGGATAAAGATGAGGAGGTTCTTAAGCCATTGATGGACCCGAAATAGCTGCACGTAGTCCCAAATGCGCCGATCACGGTGGCCCAACACCTCGGCATCCGGAAAGTGCCGGCGAACGGCACGCAGCAGGCTTGGCGTCGGATTTACCACAGTACGCTTGCGCGCCACTTTCCACACCGGGAGGTCAGCATAGGCATCTCCGATGTAGTCGAACCGTCCTTCGCCGAAGGCCGCGCACAGCACCGCGGCCTTTGCCGGTCCCTTGAGATTGCTGTCCTCGTCAGAGGCAAAGATACCGCTGAACAGACCCAGGCGGACGCTCATTTTCTCGACGTAGCGGCGATCGGACGCCGAGGCAAAATAGATACTTCGACCCTTTGATTTCTCGGCGCGAAGCCGGGCGTGAACGGTCTCGTTGAGCGGCAGCGTGTCGAATTCTATCACCGTCTCCTCGGCCAAGCGCGCCTTGAATGCCGACCTACCGTGCCACAGGGTGAACAAAGCGCGCAACGCACGCATCGGATGCGTGGACAAAAGCGCGAAAAATGACTCGACCAGCAAGTCCGTCTTTATCAGCGTCCCATCAAGGTCAACCACCAACGGCAGGTCGTTCTCGACCTGTTCCCGGAGGACGTTCGCAATGTGGTGCTGCATGTCAGTTGCTTTCGTCTAACTCGACGGTTTGGCGTCAGCAAACGCCAGAAGCCATTTATCGATCCCCAGGGATCGCTACAGTTGCGCAACGGTAACGCGGGAAAGCATCCTCAATCGTTGTCTTCAGGCCGCCTGCGGTCTCGATACTCCTTCATGCGCGACGCTGATATTCCTGCTCCAGTGACTAGGCACTTGGCCGTTTGGGGCCCCCAGATGCCCCACCTTTCCGCTCATAAAGGTCTTGGCCGCGTCTAAGGGCCTCGGAACCTTTGTGCACGTGCGATGTTTTCCCGCGCACGGTGCCGGTCCGCATCTTCAATCGAGGGTTAGAGGCTCAAATGAGACTCAATCTGGTTGCGATCGCTTACGCACTTTGGCTCCTTGCCACCGAGGTGATCTTCTACGTTTACTCCGGCGCGGCCAGCGATCAGTCCGTCCTGGAGATCGGCGTGCTTCTCGGCCTCATTCCTGTCGCTACGCAGCTGCTGCTTCTGGGGTTTAGCCCCTATGGGTTGGTCCCGCCTGTGCAAATGGCCGTGTGCCTGTTGCTCATTGTGCTTGCCAGCTATTTAGGAAACGCTGAGTGGACATCGTTGACCTGGCTTGCCTCGCTGGTTTTCGTTTTCCTGGTGGCCATATTGGTGGCCGGCAGTCCTGACGAGCGGCTCATCCGGAGCATTGCCGTCTTCTACAGCATCCCCGCCGCCTTGTTTCTTCTCTACGTCTCGGCAACGGGCGAGCACGTTTGGGGCCGTCTCCGAGCTCACGGGATCGAACCTGATTGGTGGGGGCTCATGGGCCAAGGCTTGGCGGTGGCTGCACTTGCCCACCGTTCTCGCTGGCTGACGGCCCTGTGCGTCGGCATAGGATTCTACGTCGCTTATGATGCGTCCGCCCGGAGCAGCATGTTAGCGATTCTTTCTGGTTTGCTCGTGGTGGGGTTTCTGGAGGTTCGCGCGTTGCGCGGCTTCCGGTTAGTAGCGGCGATCGCGATGACGCT
Source organism: Allostellaceae bacterium (assembly GCA_052143095.1). Classification (GTDB taxonomy): domain Bacteria; phylum Pseudomonadota; class Alphaproteobacteria; order ATCC43930; family CGMCC-115725; genus DAHUYF01. The sequence continues at coordinate 2,523 of JBKQTR010000291.1, read as the reverse complement.
GCCTGCACTTATCTTCGTGATGCTGCTCTTGCCGACTATTTCCGATGCCGTCACTGCGGCCGTGGTTCACACCATGGAGCTCAACACGCCCGGTCGCGGCCTTGATAGCGGTTTCACCGGGCGCACCGCGGTTTGGGCGGAGGTGCTCCAAATTTGGTTGAAATCGCCATTATTCGGAATTGGCTTTCACCAGCACCAAATGTTCACCCTCGATCACGGCGAAGCCCATCAGGTTTATCTGGCCATGCTCGCCGATACCGGTATTTTCGGCCTAATCTGGTACATCTGTTTCCTTGCCGCGTCGCTTTATGCGGCCTTGCGCATAAGCGAGCGACGCACGCGCAACGTCGTCGTCGGCATGATCGTGGCCTATATTGCGATCGGCTTCGCCGACGCTCGCGGGCTCAGCAGTGGAAACCCTACCAGCCTTTACTTCGAGATGTGCTGCTTTTTCGCCCTGCGGCACGCCTGCCTTCAGCGCGCTATCCAGCACATGGCAAAAACCTCTCCGATGCAAGCTGGGCAGCCACTGGGCGCACTATCGAGTCGACAATAATGTCGCGGATACCTACGCGGAATTGTCCAGACTTCAGGTGATGTTTTCGCGCCGGCTTTCGGGCGGAACAACTGGTTTCTCTCGACGTTTGTAATGACCAAGTCGGTTACCGCGTGTCCGGCTGCAACACCTGTGGTTGCTTGCGAGGGAGGGGTTATCTTGGAGCCACGGTCTCTTTCAGCTCAACTCGCGCCAACCGACCATGATTTATTGTCCTCGACAATTAAGCCGCGCGTCGAGCGCGCGCTGGCAAAACGCTTCCCTGAGTTGGCAGTCGCCGGGTTCACTAGGCTCGACGGCGCAATGAATTTTTATGGATTTGTCAACGCGCTGCTGCGCCCGGACATGATCGTAGTCGACTTTGGCGCGGGCCGCGGAGGCTTGTTAGAGTATGGTGAAGCACCATACAGGACGAGCTACTCCACAATACGGGGAAAAGTCGCCAAAGTAGTAGGCATCGACGTCGACCCCATTGTGAAGCAAAATCCTCTGATCGATGAGGCCGTTGTGATAGAGGCTGGCGGCACCATACCGCTGGAAGATTCCAGTGTCGATCTGATCGTCTCCGTATCGACTTTCGAGCACATCACCCAGCCGGAATCCGTAATAAAGGAGTTCCTTCGTATTCTGAAACCGGGCGGATGGGTTTGTGCCAGCACACCGAACAGAAACGGATATATCGCGCTTGGCGCGCGGCTTGTTCCAAATAAGCTGCATAAGCGTGTACTACGCTGGATGCAACCGCAGCGACCCTCTATCGACGTGTTTCCAACAGCTTACAAATTGAACACGCGTGCGTCTATCAAATCGCACTTTAGCTCGGACGATTGGAACGTCATCGTGTTCCCCTGGAATAACGAACCTTGCTACATGGAGGACAATGAACTCGCCGTTCGGCTGCTCTCATTTGTGGGGAAATACGCGCCGAACTACTTTCAGATGCACTGGCATATATTTATACGCAAGAGGCTCGCCGAAGAATAAATTGTGCGGTTCTAGGCGCCTGCGGAACGGTCGTGGTTGCGAGCCACGACGGATGAACTGATGGGTTGGATGGCCCTCGTCGAGAGCGCGGGTCCGAGTCTTCAGTTGCGCTGGAGGCACGCGCCATTGCGACAGCGCTTGGCCGGGGCGGGTAAGCCGCTGGCGCATCCGCTATGTGGCGGCCGGGTTTGCGGATCTCCAAGACGCGCCGTGCCGCGGGCCGAAGCCGGTCCATGCCGGCTTCAAGAGATCGGAACGGCCGAGCTTCCAATTAAAAAGCCAGTCCCGTAGTCCCACCGATGGGGTCTACGTCAGGGCGTGGGCTACTCAACCAACGCTTTCCGCTTCGCGGAACCTCACCAACAATCCGACGTTATCGGCTAGGCGAAAGCAGGCAATCGCGAATTCCTCTGGTCCGGATCGGACCGAGTCGTGGCTGGCAGCGGCTTGTCCCCGTAACGAAGGCGATGTTCGGAGAGAGGGTTGTTTAGGATGGACAGCACTTCGAAGGTCGCGGCGTTTCGAGGCAGGGTTGCGCGGACGTTGATCCCGCAGAATTTCTTTAGAGTTGGAGAATCTGCGGAGAAACGCGGCGATGTCATGCTGCGGGTTACGTCTGGAAGGTTTCGTCCCGAGATTGACGGGCTACGTTTCTTTGCTATTATTCCGGTTCTGTTTAGTCATCTTTTTGAGAGAGTGCTTAAACAACAAAATCAACTGGGATTTCTTGGTGATATCGGGTCGTCTAACTACCGCTATTTTGTTAATCATTTACCCGGCGTCCTGCTATTTTTTGCAATTAGCGGATATATATTGACTTACCAAATTACGAACGCCTCGAGGGGAGGATATGATTGGTCGAAGTATAAGAAATATATTCTCAGACGCTTCAAGCGTATTGCGCCCCCATATTATATAGTGTTAGTTGCTACGTTTATCATGCTAGTAGTCATTGGATTTACGCCAAATGGTGCAAAACATTT
>JBKQTR010000290.1:0-23790 GCA_052143095.1 Allostellaceae bacterium | reverse complement strand
TGCGGCATCGCGCATTGGCGGGCGCGGTCGGGTCGACACAGGCAGTATGGAAAGACCAGCGCGAGACGGAACCGTCGGTCACGGAGTCATAGCATTTGAGCATCGAGACCTCGGTCGGCTTCTGCTGGGGAAACCAGTACCACTCGTGGCCGGGGCGGTAGGTAAAGCGGGTGGTCTCGCCGACGCGGTCGTCGTAGATCCGGTAGTTGGTGATGTACGGCTGGTCGGCGAAGGAGGGCCAGGCGCAGAGCACGAAGGGAAACTGCTCGACTGTCTCCATCGGCTTGGCGAGATTGATCGACACGAACCGCCGCGACATCTTCCTGTCGGCCTCTTCCTCCGTGTAGTGCTGCGCGCGCCCGAAGTTCCGCAGGTTCCTGGTGAGCAGCTCGCGGCAGCGCACGCGGCCGCTGTTGTCGTTCAGGTCGTTGTGCACAAGGTTGGCGTAACGGGCGTTCACACCCGGGTTCTTGTTGTCCTGGTCTTCCGTGCGGTCGCCCGCGTAGTCCTTGTCGAAGACGTCGTGGATGTAGACCAGTACATCAGTCGCGTCCGGGAAGAACTCGAGGAGGAGCTTCTCGATCTCGGGGTAGAACACGCGCTCCACCTCCGCCGAATCGTAGAAGTTCGAGCACGCGGACTCGAGGTGCGCCAGCGAGACACCGAGCCGGTCCATGCATTCGGGGCTGTTGGGCGAGAGGCCCGGGTAGTACTCGCCGATGCGCCGCGCGTCGCGCATCACCTGCGGGAAATAGAGGTCCCGCCGCCGGTTGTCCTCCTCGTTCTTGCGCAGGATATCCGCTACGTCGGCGCGCGCCGGGTCCCGCCAGAGAGCGTTGGACGGGACGACGGAGTAGGTCGGCCGCTCGTAGACAGTATAGGGCAGCGGCAGCGCCAGGCCGCCTTCAGGGGCCTTGATGCCGTTCCCGCGTATGTAGTCCATGCACTCGTCGTAGTCGCGGAATCCGAGGCCCCGCCGGGTCTCGATCGGGCCCGGTGGCGCATTGTCGATCATGTCGATAACTCGCCGGCCCTCGCCCTCAGCGATCTGGGTGAGCGCGTCCTCGAGCGCCGCGGCGGTTCCCGCATCGCCCTCCCGGTCGAACGACATGTAGGACAGGCCGCCGTTCGCCGCGATGGGCGGCGGCTGCCCTTCCGTGCGCTGGAGCGGCGGCACATAGGCCGACGAAGCTCTCTCCGTGTCCGCCGCAACGTTGTCGTCGGCGACCTCGAGCTGGCTCATGGCACACCTCCAGTTATTCCGGCCTCACCGTGGCACACAGAGCCTGCGTTTTCCAGACCATGATTTTCCGGTCATGCGAAGGGGCGCTGCGCCTGCCGCGCAAACGCCGCGCTCTCTCCAACTGGAAAATGTCATCGACACCGCCGAATGTCCGTGTTTGTTAAGGTTTCTCGAACGCCTGCCGCGCACGGACGGCGGGTCAGGCTCGGGCGGCAGGCGTCGGAGAAACCTTAACAGTTGTGGACCTCGTGGCCTCGTGACGGACGGCTCTCGACCCATTCCGGTCGTTCAGCGTCCTGTCTCACGCGAGTTGACCAGAGCGGACCTCACGGAATTGGCTAATTCTAATGGCTTTGGAGCAGCAACCGGCTGAATCCCGCCGGGCGTCATCGCTGCCGGCGGGCTGACGCGTCCGGCCCTCAGGCGAGCGCGATCGGCTCGATGGCGACGAGCACGCCGGGGATGTCGGCGCCGAATCGGACCATCGCCCGCGCCGGCTTCGCCCCGGGGAAGAACTCCGCGTACGCCATGTTCATCTCCCTGTAGAGGTCGGGCCGCGCCAGCAGCACGGTGACCTTCACCACGCGGTCGAGCGAGCTCCCGGCGGCTTCGAGGATGGTCTGGACGTTGCGCAGGGCTTGACGTGTCTGCTCCTGCATCGTGTCGCCGACGACCTCGGTGGGGCCGCCCCCCGGCCTCACGGGTATCTGACCCGACACGAACACGAAACCGTTGGCGACGACAGCATGCGAGTAGGGGGAATGCGCCGCCGGGTAGCCGGGGACGTCAACGTGGTGGATCGCGGGCATGGTTTGGCTGCGGGCTTCTCTAATGTTGAATTCAAATCGGCGGACCTTACAGGACCGTGTCATGCTGCTGGCCCGGACCACTTTAGTCCACTTTACGGTTTCTTCGGCGATGCGCGTGCCGCGGTCGGCGGGCGAGCCCGCTAGCACGGCGGCGCCGAGGTGGCAGGGTGCGCCTTAATCTTCGGACCGGCGAGTCCTGCATTGATCTCTTTGTTTATCCTATCAACGACCTCGCTAGGCGTGTTCTTAGGCGCGACGATGCCCTGCCAACCGCTCGCCTCGTAGCTCGTTACGAATTCGTCATCGCCCAGATAGTCACACCGGCATCGTCGACAGATTGTGACGCAACGGCATGTTCTTCGCGAGCTCTTCCTTCGGAATTCGCTTCTTGACCTCGAACTTTCCATTCTCTACGCGACTGATGTAGCAATCGATGATTCCAGCGTGATCTTCGTGGCGGATGAGCTTGTCGCCCTGCGGGTGGCCGAGCGAGTTCTTCATCTGCATGCCTTCGAGGGCCTTGATCACACCTTCGACATCCTTGCGGGTCTTGTAGTCGGAGGTTTCGATGGCCTGCTTGATGGCGAAGATATCCTCCCATGCCTGCCAGCCATGGCTCTTGTCCATCACGCCCTTTCCGCCGATCTCGCGCGCATAGACGTCATCAATGCCGATGAGCTTATTGAATTCCTTGTGGAACTCATCATTCTTGGCGGCCAGCGCGCGAGGGAAATTCTCGAAGAAATAGACGCCTTCCGCCGCGCCCTGGATGTCGCCCGGGTCGATCGACTCGAGGCTGGCGGACGACGAGAACATCTTCGCCTTCTTGTCGAGACCCATGGTCTTAGCCTGAGTGTAGAAGGCAACCGACAACGAGCCGATGAAGGCCGGCAGTACAACCTGCGAGTCGCTGGGTATCTGCGCCAGATAGGGCACGAAGTCCTTGGTATCGAGCGGCACCGGGATGCTGGTTAGCACCTTGCCGCCTGCCTTTTCGATGAAGACCTTCGATTCCTGGTTCGTGCTTTGGCCCCACGCATAGTCGGCGTAGATGATCGTCCAGACCTCGCCGAAGTTCTCCACGCACCAGGGCATGCTGGCGGCGGCGATCGAATAGGTATCGGTGCCGGTGCGGAATGAATAGCGCGTGCCCTTGGCGCCGGTCACCTCCGTTGCTTCGCCGGTGGAGAAGTAGATGGTCTTGGCTTCGCTTGCGATCGGCAGTGCGGCCAACATGACGCCGGAATGCACCGAGCCGACGATGAACTCCGCGTTGCTGCGCTGGATCAGGTTTCGTAGCTTGCGCGCGCCGGAGGCTGGATCGGATTCGGTGTCTTCGGTAACGAGTTCCACCTTGCGGCCCGCGATGCCGCCACCCTTGTTGATGATGTCAACGGCGGCCTTGGCAGCCTTATCGTGCCAGACGCCCCACGACGAGATGACACCGGTGAGATCGCAATGGTGGCCGATCACGATCGGCCCCGACGCCTGAGCGAAGAGGTCCTTGGTGATGGTGAGAGTGGCCGTGCCGGCAAGCGCACCTCCCGCCAACGCGGTCTCCAGGAAACTGCGGCGGGATATCTTTCTCTGTTTCATGACTTCCTCTTATATCAAATGATTGCGGCGGCTATTTCGACAGCCCGAGATATCGGTGCACGATCTCGGGGTGCGATTTGAGATCGCACGAGGCGCCACTGTGGACGATGGTGCCCTTTTCCATCAGGAATACGCGCGGGCAGAGCTTGAGCGCGGTTTCGACGTTCTGCTCGACCAAGAGGATCGACACGCCAGTCTGGTTGATGCGATGGATTTCGCGCCTGATCTGCGAAACGAGCCGCGGCATAATGCCTTCGGTCGGCTCGTCCAGGATGATCAGCTTGGGGCGCATCATGAGACAGCGCGCGATTGCGAGCATCTGCTGCTCGCCGCCGGAAAGCGTATCGCCCGACTGCCCGACACGTTCCTTGAGACGTGGAAAGCATCCAAACACGTATTCCTCGCGTTCCGGATCGCGCCTCTGGCGAAGCCCGATGCAGAGATTTTCCAGCACGGTGAGATTGGGGAAGATGCCGCGGCCTTGCGGGACATAGCCGATCCCTTTGCGCGGCACTTCGTGCGGCTCGCAACGGGACAGATCGAAGCCGCCGAACTCGACCGTTCCGCGGCTGCGCGGCGCAAGGCCCATGATTGCGCGCAGCGTCGTAGTCTTTCCCACCCCGTTGCGCCCTAACAACGCCACGCATTCGCCCGCCTTCACCTCGAGATTCACCCCCTGCAGGATGTGCAGCTTGCCGATGTGGACGTGGACGTCGTCGAGCCTAAGCATGGGCCGCCTCCTCGACGTAGTCCTCGTCGTCCTCTCCACCGAGATAGGCCTCGCGGACGCGCTCGTTCGCGGCGATTTCCTTAGGGTTGCCGGATGCAAGAATCGCCCCTTGCGCCATCACGGTGATGTCGTCTGCTATCTCGAATACGACTTCCATGTCGTGCTCAATAATGACGATATCGATTGCGCGCGCGAGCTCGCGGATCTTTTCGACGGCGCGCTCGGTTTCGGCCGGGCTCATACCGCAGGTCGGTTCGTCGAGCAGCAAGAGCCGCGGCTCGGAGATCAGCGCCATGCCGATTTCGAGCAGGGCCACATCGCCGTAGGACAGAGTACCGGCTTGGAGTTTCGCAAGCGAGCTCATTCCGATCTGCTCCAGCGTGCGCTCGACCTTTTCACGCGTGGCACGGTCGCGCGAGGCATCGCGGAATGGATGCAGAAACCGTTGACCGGCCTGGCTGGTGATCCAGAGATTGTCGACAACAGAGAGCCGTGGGAACACGCTCTTGATTTGCAAGGTCCGCTTGATTCCGAGGCGGCTTATCTCGTGCGGTTTGAGGCCGGTGATCTCGCGGCCATGGAAGAACACGCGGCCGCCGTCAGAGGTCAGCAAGCCCGATATCAGATTGAAGAAGGTCGTCTTGCCCGCGCCGTTCGGTCCGATGATGGCATGCAAGCGCCCGCCGGCGAGGTGGAAGCTCAGGTTGTCCACGGCGGTCAACCCGCCGAACCGCTTGGTCAACTGTTCGGTGCGCAGGACCGGCTCGCTCATGGATTGGTCCGCAATTCGGATTTGATGGCCTTGTCAATGCGTTCGGTGAGCCGCGTCAGCCATTCATTCCACAATCCCACAACGCCCTTTGGCGCAAAGATCACGACCAGGATCGCGACCACGCCGACGATCAGGGAATGGTGTTCCCAGTGGGTCGATACGATCTCGCGCATGAAGATGAAGATGCTCGTGCCGACGATCGGACCGAATAGTGTTCCGGCACCGCCCACGATCGCCCACACCACGGCCTCGCCTGAAACGTGGTAGAACATATAGGTTGCGGAGGCATAACGGCCGAAGAGTGCGAACAGCGCGCCCGCGACACCCGCAAGAAACCCTGCCATCACAAATGCGATGAGACGCAACAGGTAGACATTGAGGCCGATCAACGAGGCGCGCACGTCGTTGTCGCGGATCGCTAGGAACGCTTTTCCGAGAGGGCTGCCGGTTAGGCGATGCATCAGCCAGAAACACATGGACACCGTCGCCAGGATAAAGAAATATTGGAACGTGGGATCGACGAGACTTGCTGTCGTGCCGCCGAGCGAGAAGGTCGGCGGCAGCGTGAAATTGATACCATCGTCGCCGCCGGTCAGCCATTTGTTTGTCAGCGCAAGGAAGTAGAAGATCAGAGAAAAGACTAGGGTAATGATCGCAAAATAGTGCCACGTCAGTCGCACTGCGAAGATGCCGGTGATCAGCGCCATCACCATCGCGGCCGTGACGCCGAGCCCGAATGCCGGCCAGAAGGAGAGGCCGAAGTCGAAAATGCCGATCGCCACGCCATACATGCCGAAGCCGAAATAAAGCGCCTGCCCAAAGGACAAGAGACCGACATAGCCGAACAATAGATTGACGCTGGCGGCGAACAGCGACCAAATCAACACTTCCGCGATTACGCTTACCCAGAAACCGTTGATCAGTGCCGGAATCGACCACGGTACAGAAATCATGAACAACGCCAGCGCGGTCAACAGCACCCGTTGGATGGCTGCAGCGGATGTCAACGAGTCAATCCTTTGAACAGGCCCTGCGGTCGCAGCAACAGCACCGCGCTCATCAAGACAAGCGAGGAAATGCGCGCGACCGTTGGATTGGCAACGCTCTGGATGACGCCTTCGAGGAACGAGAGGAGGATTGCTGCCGCAGCGGTGCCCGGCAGATTTCCGAGGCCCCCGATGATCACCGCCATGAAACAGAATGGTAGAATGTCGACGCCACCGCGAAAATCCACGGTGGTGATCGGCGCCGCCACGACGCCGCCGAGCGCAGCGAGCGCAAAGCCGATCGCGAAGGTGAGCATGTAGACGCGCTGTGCTGGGATACCCATGGCCACGGCGGTATCGCGATCATGGCGCACGGCGCGCATCCAGGTGCCGACTTGCGTGTGATGCAGGAACAGGAAAAAGCCCACGAGCGCGACGATCGCCACCGCCGCAGCAAACAGCCGGTAGAACTCGTAATCGATACCGAAGAGGGCAACCGTACCCTGAATGGGAGGCAGGATGCGGCGGGGTGTCGGGCCGAAGGTGATGCGTACGCCTTCCTCCAGGATGAGCGACAGGCCGAAGGTTGCGACAATCGACAGCGCCGCGACGTTGTGAATGGGTTGTATTACAGTGCGTTGGATCAGCGCTCCTAATATGAACCCGGTCAGCGGTGCCACGATGAATGCGAGCCAGAAGCTGCCGGTCGATTGCAGCGTGGCCCAGGTGAGCACGGTGCCTACCATGAAGAAATCGCCGTGAGCCAAATTGATGATGTCGAGCAGGCCGAAGATGATGGCAAGGCCGAGCGCAATGAGCGCAATGATTAGGCCCCAGATCAAGCCATTCATCGCGAGCAGCAGCAGCAACTTTTCCATCGATTTCCCGAAGTGATCCGGCGATCATCCCCGAGTGGCGACCCGCCAATGACCGACTGGCGAGGCGAAGGAGACGGCGCCTGCAAACGACAATGATAATCGATTTTCGCAATGCTCGCTCGCCGAAAACGGGACCCTGGGCACGTCCCGGTAGCAACTCTCGAATAAAGCTACACTCATTGCCGGTATGCACGGAAGGGGCTTCACGGCAAGTTGTAGCACACCGGCGTCATTCAGGCAGCTTGAGCGAACGACGGTCGAGTGACGGCTTTGCACCCAAAGCCGCCATACCGGCGATGCCGATTGTGTTTTGACCCTAGCCACCCCTTTCCGCGCGGCGCCAGTCAGGCGCCGAGCGTCCGGCGCGCGGCGGCTGAGATCGTCTGCTTCGTCGCGTCGAACTCCCGCCAAGGATCGGAAGCGCTCGAGCGGATGCGCTGCGGCAGATTCAACAGGGTGAAGTGGTCGGAGCGGATGCCGTGCTCGACCTCTTCCCAGGCGAGCGGGGTCGAAACCGTGGCCGTGGATCGAGCGCGGGTCGAGTACGCGGCGACGGCGGTCGCGCCGCGGCCGTTGCGCAAGTAGTCGATGAAGATGCGGCCACGGCGCGCCTGCTTTGCGAGCGAAGAGGTGTAGAGGCGCGGCTCTTTCTCGGCGAGCCTCGCCACGAGCGCGCGACAGAATTCCTTTGCCGCCTCCCAATCGAGCGTCGGCTTGATCGGCACGACGACGTGGAGACCCTTTCCGCCGGTGGTCTTGGCGAAGCTCAGCAGTCCCAAACCGTGCAGCGTCTCGCGCACGGTGAGGGCGGACGCGATCACGCGTTCCCAGGGCAGCCCCGCATCGGGGTCGAGGTCGAAGATCAGCCGGTCCGGCCGCTCCAGCCGATCGACCGTCGATCCCCAGGGATGGATCTCCAGCACCCCCATCTGGACGAGACCGATCAAGCCCTGGACATCCTCGATCATCAGGTAGATCTCGCGCCCCTCCGTCGTTTCAATCGGGACCTGCCTGATCGCTTCGGGGAATCCCGCCGTCAGGTGCTTCTGAAAGAAGCATTCGCCGGCAAAACCTTCCGGGCAGCGCAAGAGGCTGAGAGGGCGGCGGCGGACATGCGGCAGCATCAGGTCGGCGACAGCCGCGTAATATTCCGCGACCGCGAGCTTCGAGATCCCCGGCGCGGGATAGACGACGCGTTCGGCGTTGGTGATGCGGACGCCGTGAACCACCGCCGCGCCGTCCCAACCGACGGTTGCGGCGGCAGGTTGAGCCGCCGTCGACGAGGCCCGTCTTCCCGGCGTCGGCGCTAGCACCACGTCAGCGGGCGATTTGTCCTCGCGGATGCCGACGAAGCTCGCCTGGCGAACAATCGCATCGCGCGTCCATTCGGTGAAGCTTACCTCGGCAACGAGCTTGGGCTCGACCCAGTGGATGCCGCGCGCGGAGAGATCGTCGGGCAGCTTCACCGTGGGCCGCTTGCGTTCGAGGCGGTCAAGCTGCTCGCGCAGCGACGCCAGCAGCTTCGCCGTAAAGCCGGTGCCCACACGGCCTGCATACACAAGCTCGCCGCGGGGCGTGTGATAGCCGACGAGCAGGGCGCCGAAGCCTGAGCGCACGCCCGCGGCATCGGTGAAGCCGACCACCACGAACTCCTCGCGCTCGCCACACTTCACCTTGGTCCACGCCGCGCTCCGTCCGGAGCGATAGGGCGCATCGCGTCGCTTGGACACGATGCCCTCGAGGCCGAGCCGGCAGGCGGCCGCAAAGAACTCCGGTCCCTTGCCGAGCTGATGGTCGCTGTAGCGAACCAGCGGCGATGCCTCGACCGCAAGCAGCGCAGCGAGCGCCGCCTTGCGCTCTTCGAGCGCGGCGCCGGTCAAATCCCAGTCGTCGAGAAACAGCAGATCGAACGCCATGTAGACCAGGCCCGCGGTCGTTCCCTCCGAGAGATCGTTCTGCAGCGCCGAAAAGCTGGTGGCGCCGCTGGCGGTGAGGTGGACGATTTCGCCATCGAGCAGCGCCTCTCTCGCCGGCAGCCGCGACAGCGCCGCCGCCAGCTCGGGAAACTTCTGCGTCCAGTCGAGGTCGTTGCGGCTGCGCAGCTCGACCTTGCCGTGCTTGAGCCGGGCGAGCATCCGGTAGCCATCGAACTTGATCTCGTGCAGCCAGTCGTCTCCCGCCGGCGCGTCGGTTGCCGCACTCGCGAGCTGCGGCGCGATCTGCGGCGGGGCCTTGGCGCGTCGGGCGCCGGCGATCGCCGCGACATCGATCCCTGCATGATTGCGGCGTGGCTTTCCGGCCCGAGCGGCCCCACGTCCCTTGGCGGTCACCTCGCCGGTCTTCGAGCTCCAGACGCGATCGGCATCCGCGGCGATCGCCGGCATGTCGCGGCTGGTGGCGACGCTGTGCGTCTCGCGCTCGACGATGGCGGCGTCGCTGCCAGGCCGCGCCTCGCCATCCTGCTCCTTGATCAGGAGCCAATTATCCGCCTTCTCGCCGTCGCGCCGGCTTTTCATCCGGACGAGCGCCCATTTGCCGCGCAGCTTGCTGCCGTGAAGGATGAACTTGAGATTGCCTTTGGCGTATTCCGCCGCGGCATCGCCGAGCGGCTCCCACCAGCCGCTATCCCAAAGCATGACCGTGCCGCCGCCATACTCGCCGCGCGGAATGACGCCCTCGAACTCGCCGTATTCGAGGGGATGGTCCTCGACATGGACGGCGAGCCGCTTTGCGGCGGGGTCGAGGCTCGGCCCCTTGGGCACGGCCCAGCTCTTCAGCACGCCGTCGAGCTCGAGGCGGAAATCGTAGTGCAACCGGCGCGCGGCATGCTTCTGGATGACGAAGGCGGGCTTGCTCTTGGTCCGGCGCTTCGGCGCCGACCCCGCGGGTTCGGGGGTTCGGCCAAAACTGCGCTTTTGCCGGTATTCGCGAAGGCCCATAGAACCGGCTCCTCCCGTATCGTCCTCGGCTGCGGTGTCGCCACCCTATCAGAGGAATTCCTTAGAAAGGCCGGTAATCCAGGTCAAATCCCTGTGGCTGGAAGATGATGGCGCGGCGGCGCCCCTCGGTCTATCCTCCGGCAGCCGCTGCGAGTGGAGGTTCCGATGGCAGCCCCGCGTTCGAGTTGGAAAGGGTATCTGCGAGTCAGTCTCGTCTCCTGCCCTGTCCGGCTTTACCCGGCGTCGTCCAGCGCCGACAAAATCTCGTTCCACAATTTGGCGCCGGGGTCGATGGCGCGCATCTCGATGGTGCCGACCGATTCCACCACCGGCAAGCCGGTGCCCCGCGATCAGCTCTTGAAAGGTTACGAATTCGAGAAGGGACGCTACGTCATCCTTGCGGAAGACGAGCTCGACAAGGTGGCGGTCGAGAGCAACCGCGTCATCGACGTGGTGCAATTCGTCGACGACGACAAGGTCGATCCACTCTATTTCGACAGCCCCTATTGGCTCGCGCCTGACGGCAAGATGGCGAACGAGACCTTTCGCGTCATCGTGGAGGCGCTGAAGCGCGAAGGCAAATCCGGGATTGGCCGGCTCGTGCTGTCCTCCCGCGAGCGCGCGGTGCTGCTGAGCCCACGCGGCAAGGGCATCATGATCCGCACGCTTCGCGCATCCGACGAGGTGCGCCGAGAGGATGCCTATTTCGAAGACATCGAGGAAGGGCCGCTCGATCAATCCGCCGTCGCGCTGGCCCAGCAGATCGTTGCGCAGAAAAGCGGTGAATTCGATCCCAAGATGTTCGAGGATCGATATCAGACGGCGCTCGCCGAGCTGATCAAGGCCAAGATCAAGGGCGAGAAGATCATCACCGCCGAAGTTGCCGAACCGACACCGGTCGTCGATCTCATGGCGGCGTTGAAGCGGTCGCTGGAGGAAATCAAGCCGCCGGCATCGAGCAAACCGACGCGGGTACGCGAGCCGGCGGTCGGCGGCGCCGAGCAGAAAGCAAAACCGGCACCGCGCGGCAAGCAAAAGGGGTCTGGCCGGCGCGCCGGTTGAGACGCACATGCTGCGGATCGACAGAAACAGCTTCTTCGTCGCCGGTCGTTTCGAGCGATTGCCTAGGAGCCGTGTCGAGCGCGAGCTCGCCGCGCGCGCGGGCAAGCTGCACCGGCGGATCACGCAGCGGACGGACTTCGCCGTCATCACGCATGAGGCCGTGGGACGTATCGACTCGCCGGCGATCAAGGCCTTGCTCGGGCGCGAACCCTGGCGCTGCATCAGCGAAGAGACGTTTTTGCGCGCGCTCGGGCTGGCGGCTCCACTGCTAGGCAAGGATATCCATGCCGACCGCTTCCAGGAACTCGCCGCGCTCGCGCCCGAGGACGTTCGTCTGCTCGCCCTGTTCGACATTCTGGCGCCGGTGGACGGACGGTTCGGGTTCGGCGATCTCAAGATCGCGCAGCATGTGGCGAAGCTTCGCCACCGCGGCGTCGCAATCGAGAACATACTGGCCGCGGCGACGGCGCTGCGGCGGCGACGCCGGGGTTCCGGTCCGCAAGAATTCATCCGGCTGGATATCGCTCCGGGCGGCGACCTGATGATGCGGATCGGCGAGACATTGGCCGAGCTCGACGGGCAGATGCGCTTCGCCTGGGTGCAGCCGCCGCCCGATCCCGATGCGCTCTTCGAGGCGGCGGAGCAAGCGGCCAGCGCGGGCGAGCTGCTGGCGGCGGAACGTCTCTATTATGCGTGCCTGAGCGCAAGCCCGCGCGACCCCGTCGTGCGCTTCAATCTCGGCAACACCGTGCGCGACCTCGGCCGCGCCGCGGAAGCTAAGGCGCATTACCTGGCGGCGGTCGATGCCGAGCCGGGCTTTGCCGAGGCTCACTTCAATCTCGGCCATCTCGCGATGGGCACCGGCCAGCATGCGGATGCCATCGCGCATTTCGAGCACGCCGTTCTCGCCGACCCGGATTTTTCGGACCCGCTCTACAATCTGGCCGCGCTCTACATCCAGAGTGGCCGCTTGAGCGATGCCGCGCCGCTGCTCGAACGCTATGTGAAGCTCGACCCCACCTCGAAATGGGGCCACGAGGCCCGGAAGCTGCTGCTCGCCTGCAAGGCGGTGCTGGCGCCCAAGCGCGCTGCCGCCCGAAAGCCGGTCGCGTCTCAGACAGTGCCAGGCTGACCGCGGAGCGGGTGGAAAAAGACTGACCCCCTATGCGAGCAGGCAGGGCTACCCGGCCGATTTGGCGGCAGGGGGCATCGATGGATGGATGCCGCCTGACGCGCGGGAATGGTGCGAGCCCGGGCCGCGGATCACCGTCACCCCTTGCGCCGTGGTCTCGACAGTCGCGGCGGCGGGGATGCGCGAGCGATCAGCCTGATCCGAATGCCGATAACCCCAGGGGACGAGCGGGATGAGGGGCACCAAGCGCGCCTGCATGTGGACGAAGCTGGCACCGGGCGTGCCGCCTTGGGCGGCGGGCGCCCCGCCTTTGGCGGCGGCCGGGTGGGCGCAGAGCGCAAGGAGCAACAGCAGCAGCAACAGCGAAAGCGATCGACGCATGGCGGACCTCCTTCGGGCGTAGGTGCGTTTATGTGGGGTCGTCGGCCGGCATCGTCTCCACCCCTGGCGGCCTACCTCATCGCGTGACGCCGCCTCAGCCGCCCCTCGCGCAGGAGGCTAACACGGCAGGAGAGCCTGGGGTAACCCTCGCGTAGCCGCCTTGTGACTTCGGGGGAACAGCCGTTTACATGTCGCGGGATTCCGGCAGAATTACGGATCAAGCGCCGCAGTTCAACCCGTCTTTAGCGCCGAAGCGCTTCTTTGGGGGGGCGTTCTCGTGATGGCCTAAGAGTTAACCTGTATGCTGTGGCGTGCAAGATCTCTGCTGCTGATCCTTCTCGGTGCGGCTCTGGCCGCCCTGGTCGTGTGGGGCGGTCTGGTGATCCTCTTCTCGCCGATCGTAGATGAGTCGCTCCGATTGCCGATCTCGGCGGCCTGGTCTCTCTGCGGCATTGCAGCCCTCGCCGCCTACACGCGGCGACGGTGGCGCGGACGCGCCGTGATGGCAGTTCTCGCGGGATTTGCGGTCGTCGCGGTCGAGTGGAGCATGCTGGCGCCGTCCAACGAGCGCGATTGGCAGCGGGACGTCGCGGTCCTTCCTTCGGCGACGATCGCAGGCGACTTGGTGACGATTCGGAACATCCGAAACATCGAATACCGCTCCGAGACCGATTTCGACGTACGCTACTATGACAAGACCTTCAACCTGAAAGAGCTGGAGTCGGTCGATCTCATTGCCGTCTACTGGATGGGACCGGCCATCGCACACACGATACTCAGCTTCGGATTCGGAGGGAAAGACTTCGTCGCCATCTCGATAGAGACACGCAAAGAGCGGTCACAGGCCTATTCCGCGGTGAAAGGGTTCTTCCGGCAGTACGAACTGATCTACGTCGTCGCCGACGAGCGCGATGTCCTGCGCCTGCGCACCAACTACCGAAAGGATCCGCCGGAGGACGTCTACCTCTACCACCTGACAGGTGAACCCGAGAACGCGCGCCACGTGTTTCTGGACTACATGCGCGCGATCAACGAGCTGGTGCGTCGTCCGGCCTGGTACAACACCGCGACCAGCAACTGCACCGGCAACATATGGGTGCACGCCGCAGTGACTCCAGGGCGGGTGCCGTTCTCCTGGAAGATCCTCCTCAGCGGTTTCGTGCCCGAATATCTCCATGACATGAATCGGCTGGTTCCGGGCGTGTCATTCGCCGAATTGCGGGCGAAGGGGCTGATCAATATGCGGGCGCGTGCAGCGGATCGGTCCGACGATTTTTCGCGCCGAATTCGCGAGGGTATACCAGGATATTAGCTCACGGGCAGTGAGCTCGATAGCGGACAGGTCGGAGCACAAGCAGCAAAGGCGAGGCTATCACGGATCTGATCCTTGAGGTCGCACAGTTCTTCTTCCGCGTCCGCGCGTTTGGTCAGAAGACAGGGTTCATCACAAGTTGGGGTGCCGGTGCGTTTGGCTTCATGCGCAGCCTGACGCTCGTCGGCCCTCTCACTGTGCCAGAGATCGCCAAGATGCGGCCGACCAGCCGCCAGCGCATGCAGCGGCTGGCGGATGAACTTGCGGCCGAGGGGCTCGTGGAGTTCATCGACAATCCGAGGCATCGGCGATCGAAGCTGGTGCGCCTCACTCGCAAGGGCAACAGGCACTATGCCGGTTGAACGTCCAGTTATTGGAAATCGCCTCGATCATGGGCGCTGATTTGAGCGAGGCAGACGCAAATCCATCGAGATCGTGCGGCGGCTCAGCGATGAGATGAAGGACGCAGCCCGCTAAAATCAGCGGAATCCGCTTGAGCATCACGCGGCCATTCCTGCAGGCGGAAGTCAGAGTGGCGTGAGGACATTGACTACTCCTGCTGGGACAACATCGCCTTTAGTATGCTGCCCTATCCCAATCTAGCACTCCCCCTCGGTACTCCAGCAGCCGGGCGTCGTCGAGGCGTGGTGGCGTCGCCGGAAGCTTCATGCGCCAGCCAGCCCGGTCGGTATTGCGCGCGCGAGGCCCGTTGTCGTCGGATTCCGGCATGCTCACACCTCACGTATCCAAAGCGGCCAGCGCCCCACCGCCCTGAAGGATCAGCGCGACCCGCTCAAAGTCGGGGTGCCATGATCCTATCCGTGAGCTTCGAAGGCGCCGGGCAATATCGGTCAGCCATTCGGCGTGATGACCGCGCGTCCCGCGATCTTGCCGTCGTGCAGGAGGTGATAGGCCTCGCTCGCGCGCTCGAGCGGGAAGTGTTCGACCAGCATCTTGATCTTGCCTGCTTGGGCGAGACTGACGACTTCGACCAGTTCTGTGATCGAACCCCAGTAGGGCGAAGCGGCCGAGCATTCGTGCGGCAGAGTGAAGAAGTTGACGGGCATGGCGCCGCCGCCGAGACCGACGATCGTCACGTGGCCGAGCGCCCTTGCCACCTGCGCGGCTATCTTGAGCGTGGCGTCGACACCGACGATGTCGAGGACCAAATTGGCGCCTTGGCCGCGCGTCATGTCCTTGATCCGCTTGACCGCGCCTTCGCCCGAAAGAAGTGTCTCGTCGGCGCCCATCCGCTTAGCGACTGCAAGTTTCTCGGCGGTGGCGTCCACCGCGACGATCGTCGTGGCGCCGCTCAGCGTTCTCAACAGCTGGACGGCCATCTGGCCAAGACCGCCGATGCCGATCACGACCGCCGTGGAGCCGGCTCCCAGCAGGTGGAGCGACCGTTTGACGGCGTGGTAGCTGGTGAGGGCGGCGTCGGTAAGCGGCGCGACCTCCCGCGGGTCGAGGTCGCCGAGCGGAATGAGGTGGCGCGGCGAGGGTACGAGCATGTAGGGCGCCATGCCGCCGTCGCCGCCGAGCCCGGCGGGTCGCGCCTCGTCCGAGTTCTCGCAATTGTTCTCCATACCCATACGGCAGTTCAGACAATGCCCGCATCCCCAAGGGCCGTAAACGAGCACCGGATCTCCGACCGAATACCCCGCTGCGCCCGGCCCTAATTTCTCGACCCAACCTGCGTTTTCATGACCAAGGGTAAACGGAAACTGAAACGGCTTTGGGCCCGCCGGCGCTTCCATGAGATGCAGATCGGAATGACAGGCGCCAGCACCCGCGATCTTCAGGAGGACCTGCCCCGGCCCGGGCTCGGGGACCGGCACCTCGCAGAGCTCGGGCCGTTTCTGCCAACCTGTGAGCTGGAAAGCCTTCATGGTCGTCAACCTCTGATGCCATCGATATCAACAAGCAGGTGTCGCGGACCGCGGAACACCTGGTTCCGTCGGTACGGTGGCGGGTCGACTACCAACCGCGGGTTTTCCACGCGGCGAAGGAACACTTCGAACGCCGTGTTCACCTCCAAGCGCGCAAGCGGACCCCCGAAGCAGACGTGGATGCCGCGGCCCCAGCCGACATGCTCGTTGTCTTTGCGCTCGGGCTCGAATTGGTTCGGGTTAGGGAATCGCTCCGGGTCCCGGTTTGCAGCACCATATAGCAGGTAGATCGGCGAGCCCTTTGGTATATAACCACGCCGGCGATTTCGATATCGGCGAGAGCGCTCCGAGTTGGGAAGGTTTGGACCGACGACTGGAGGCGCAGCACCTCCTCGATGGCGCCAGGAATCAGCTTCGGCCGGCTTCGCAGCAAATCGATGGAACCTGGATTTCGCAGAACGGTGAGGATGCAATGAGCGATCAGGTTGACCGTCGAATCATGACCGGCGATGAACAGTAATGTAATATTGCTTACGATTTCGCTCGCGGGCATCTTCCCGTACGGGCCGTGCTCGTTAACTAGCTTTGAGATGAAGCCCTCGCCAGGCTGCTTAGCCAATCCCTCGACTAGTCCGACAAGATATTGCCTGAGTTCTGCCGAGCTCCGGCGGGCCGTATCCAGGCGGCGCTGCCCCTCTTCGGTAGCTGCTTCCGGGCCCAGGTCAGCGCCTTCCATCATGTCCGTGATCCATGCGTGGAATTTAGGTTCGTCCGCCAGCGGCACTCCGAACATCTTACAGATCACCGTGACCGGCAGCGGATAGGCAAAGTCATCGACAGCGTCAATTCTTGTCTTGCCCGCGGCCTTGTCGAGCATGCTGTTGACGATGCGCTGGCACTCCGGCTCCATGTCCGGGATCACGTGTGGTGAATGCGGAGGGCCGAAATGCTGCATCGCCTGGCGGCGCATTCGATCGTGGTCAGGCGGATCGCTCATGATCATCGAGGGGTCCCTGCCATACGCCTCCGCCGGATCGGCCTCGGCTGCCGGCCGAGCCGCCCCCAGCGCACTGTGACGCAGGTCGGAGCTAACTCGGGGGTCGTGGGCCAGCGCAAGGAGTTCCCGGTACCCGGTAACGGCGTAGATGCCGTTACCGACGCGCGCCACCGGCGTCTTGCGAAGCTCATCGAAGAACGGATATGGGTTCGCACGGTTTTCGAATTTCATCGCCTCTGCAAAAGCGGCCTCAGGGGTCATACTTTTCTCCTTGCACTGCGCTGCTCTGGCTTGCTCTGCGCGCTGACACGTTCGTTGCACGATGACCTCAGCGCACTCGCGGCCGATACTCGGCTTGCCGTTCGTTGGGGTCGTAACCTGTCAAAACCACGTCAGGAATCGCGGTTGGGACACCTTTAGCAGGGAAGTCGGCCGGCATCGGATGCGCATCTGCCGGCCGGTCGAACCCAGCGGCAGGGGGCGGGAACGGGCCCGACTGCTCAATCTGCGCTCTGTAGAAGTCAAGCCATTTGCCGTGGTCAAAGGCGACCGCGCCGACGATGCGGCCCCGGCGGCCGTATGCGGCGGCGAACCGGCGCTCTTTAACGGAGCCCTGCGTAAAGATGATCTCGTCGCCGAATGAGGGCACCCCGACCGACTTGATGTTGACGCCGAACTGGCCCGACCAAAACGCGGGCACTAGTAGATGTGGAAGGCGTCTCGTTTCGTCGCTCACCATATTGTGGGCGGCGATCTCCGCCCCCAGGACCGCATTGTCCCAGTGCTCCATCGACAGGAATTCGTACTCGTACAGCACATGGGGAGAGCGCGCGATATCTCCGGCAACGAAAATGCTGTCCGTGACCACACCGTGAATGTCGAAGGCGCGGCAGCCGGCATCGCAAGCGACGCCCCAGAAGCCAGTGGCCAGCCCAGCACCCTCCAGCCACTCGATGTTGCGGAGCGAACCGAGGGATGCCAGGACCAAATCGACTTCCAGCGTGGTTCCGTCTGAGAGACGGGCGCGCCGCACGTGCCCGCTCGCGTCCCCTTCGAGCGCCTGTACCGAAACGCCGAGGCGGAGATCCACTCCGTGCTCGCGCTGCATATCCGCGGCGATCGCGCCGATCACGCCTCCGAGCGCGCCTGCGAGTGGCGCCGCGGCGCGTTCGGCGACGGTCACCTCGAGTCCTAGTTGACGGCAAATCGAGGCCGCCTCCGAGCCGATGAAGCCGGCACCGATGATCAGCACGCGGCGTGGCCCGGCGGCCAAGTGCTTCTGTATGCGGGCTGCGTCATCGCTCGTGCGCAGCGTGCACACGCCGTCGAGCGCGGCCTCCGCCGGATTCGGCCACCGCCGCGAGCGAACTCCGGTTGCGATCAACAGCCGGTCGTAGGGGACCTCATCGGCATTTGCCAGGTGCACCAGCCTGTTTGCGCGATCCAGGCGGGTGGCGGCTACGCCAAGCCGCCAATCCGCATCGACTGGGCACAGGCGCGGCAGCTTGGTGTGGTCAGCGGGCACCCAACCCTTCAGTACCTGCTTGGAGAGGGGAGGGCGGTCATACGGCTCGTGCGCCTCATCGCCGATGATGGTCAAAGGGCCACGAAAGCCCGCTTTTCGCAAACCTTCAGCGCCCCGAAGCCCCGCCAAAGAAGCGCCGACGATGACGACCCGGCCGCGGGTCTTCATCGCATCGATAACGGTTTGGAGAAGCTGTGAGCGTTCGTCGGAAGTGGAGACACTCACGGCTTTTTCACCTCGGATTCATCCAACCGGTCCACGATAATCGCTTGCACCGGGCAGGACGCCGCCGCTCGCAGGACGCGCAAGCGCTGTGCTTCATCGGGATTGGGATCGTACATGAGTGCTTCCTCGCCACTGAGCTGGAGAACGTCCGGCGCAAGTGGAACGCATTGCGCGTATCCCAGGCACCGATTCAGGTCGACCACAATTCGCATGTTGACATCCTCCCTTAGGCCATGTCCGTGCATGAGATTATTGTTATCCTGCTCTGGCACTGATGCGGCAGCGCCGTCACGGAGGAGGCTCCGATTCGTCGAGGTGGCAGGCGCCGCGACCAAAGAAGCTGACTGCAACCGGTCCTGGGACCACGACCTTGTCGCCGGGGTGCAGCGGCGTTCCCTCCGGATACTCCTCGCCTTCGCAAATGATGACGATTCTAACTGCATCTCGCGCGTGGATTACCTGGAACCTCCTCGTAATCTCATCTGTCATATAATTGGCCCTTCCGGTCCCGAACGTCGCTGCGCGCTGCACGCTGCACCGGGATTTCGCAGGTTGCCTCGCCATCGGCCTTTATGCGGTCGAATGTGACACCCGCGCGGAGGCGAGGAAATCCGGGATATATCCTAGATGCGTGCGGTATTTACCGTATCCGAGCGCCCGCTCCGCCAAGCCTCCCCTATTCGGACTTCACACAGGATCGCGAGGCCGAGCTGTTGCCCCTGCCGTACTGGGGTTCGCGCTGCCGGCCGCGATCGGCGACATCGCCGACGCGGGTGGTTCGGAATCAGTATTCGATTTTGTCGGCTTCTGGCACAACCCGGCCGCGCCGGCCGTGCTCGAGGGAGTCGGGTTATCGAGGTGAAGCAGCCGACTTTTAGGCTATCCGGCTATTCGGCGATTAAGCGTAGTACGAAATCGCCGGCTCAGATTTGAGGATTGGAACGCGCAACGGGCGCCTGTGTCCTAGCGCCACGGCGAAGCAATATTGCCCATCTTCGTCGATCGTGGCACCCTCGTATCGTCCAGTGAGGCGCCAATCTTGCACGGCAAGGCTGGCGACGACGCGCATTCAGCGCGTCGATGGTCCCGCCGCACGATGCCGACCTCGCTATTACACCGCCCGCTAGGACTCTATCGGCGAAGGCGCGAGATAGGCCGACATTGAGGCAGACACACCATCGTCGCGGTGGCTCGAAGACAAGGGCGATCACGCGTACGAACCTGCCGATCTGGAAAACGTCGGCTCAGATTGCTACCGCGAGATCATTGTCAACGGCTTGCCGGGTGGCGCCGTCTCCTCGCCGCAGGCGATCCGGGCGCAGGCATCGGCGGCGTGGCGGAGCAGAATGCGGCGCACCTCCTCGATCGTGTAGGGGTTCGATTGCGTCGAGTGCCCGGAGTGAACGATATACTCGGAGTCGACGCCTTGGAGGTGGGAGCTCTTGTACTTGACGACCCCGTCGCCGCTGTCCTCGATCGGCCCGGAGCCGGCGACGGCGATGATCGAATACGCATGGACGCCGGGGGCGACCGGGATGGTGGCCATCGTCTGGATGATCGGGTTCCGCGGTGACATGCCGAAAAGGCTGCCGGCCCCGATCTCCCGAGGGTCGATCTTGAAGTCGCCGGCGTTCCGGGTCGTGAGGTCGTAGCCGGCCTCGGCGATATGCAGAGGAAGCGTAAGAAAGTACCTCAGCACGCCCGCGATGGAGAACTCGGCGAGATAGCTGCCGCGGTGCGGTGTCGCGATGAAGATAACGCTGTGTACGTTCGGCAGCGGCTCGATGAAGAGCGTCCGGCGAAAGAGGTCGCGCTGCGCCGCCGAGAGGACGATCGTGTCGAACGGTTTGTTGGCGATGGCGTTCCACAATCGGTCGCCGCTGTCGACCACCAGCGCCTTGGCGAGGAGCCCGCCCTGGCTGTGCCCGATGACGACCATCTCTCTGAGCGCCGGATCGGCGCCGGTGGGGTCGAGCTTGTGGACGGCGTCGCGGATCGACTCGCGCAGCAGCGCCGCCGAGTAGAGCACCGGGTTGCCGGTATCGTATGTGAAGAACCAGATTTGGAAGCGGTCGCGGATCCGGGGGTCGGCGAGCAGGTCGTTGGCCATGTCCGCCCAGCGCCCGGCGCTCGACGCGGTGCCATGGACGAAGATGACGGGCATGCGGCCGGGCCGGTAGGAGTCGATCGAGGCGAGTTGGGTCGGCGCCGCCTCCGAGAGAAAACCAGAGAAGAACGCCGCGAGCTCGCGGTTCCAGAGCTCCGGCTCGCTGAGGGAATAAGCCAGCGTGGCGGTCTCGTCGGTCTCGAGCGGCACCGGCTGGCCGGCGACGGCGACCGTGGATAGGTCATAGGCGTTGTAGAGATCGAGTTCGGCGTGGAGGTCCTTTTGTGCGAGTTGCTCTCGCGGCGCATCGAGGCGCAACAGCGCGGTCACCGGCAGCTTCGCGTGTGGCTCCACCTGCATGCCGCGCTCGGCGACGATCGGCTGAGTGTCCGCCGCGAGCGGCGCGCCGATGCCGGCCACGCGATAGCGGTTTATGAGTCCGCGGACCCGGACATCCTGGACCGAGTAGAGGGCCACAATTCGCCGATTGTTCCATTCCAGCTGCGACGGGTCGAATGCCACGTCGAGCGTCCCGAAGGGCAGTTCGTAGCTGCCGCCCTTGATCTCCACGGTGGCGCCGTCGGCCGACGCGAATGCAGCCGAGATGCCGCGATTATAGAGGTCGGCGGCAAGGCGGAAGCCCGGATCGTACGGGCTCGGTGGCCCGCGCCTCTTCTTCGAGAAGAGGAACGCGTAAGAGTAGACTGCCGCAGCGAGGTAGTACGACCGCTTGCGGGCGTCCTCGGCATGGAGGAACGCCATCTCCGACAGCGAGATCAGCTCATCCTCATCGCCGCGGCCATCGACGACGATCGCGTGTAGCGCGAGGATCGCCCCCTCGGGGTCGCTGTCATAGCGCTCGGAGAGAACCCAGCGGCGCAGGACGTTGCGCGTCGATTGGCTGAGCGCGTCGGACCTGACGACGTTAGCGTTGAGGTCGCGGTACGCAGTGCGTGCACCGACCTGCTCGACGCCGACCGGCGTCGCGCATCCCCCAAGGAAAAACAGCCCGATCGCGCAGAACAGCGCACATGCTACGCGTCGTGCCACCATAGGACCTGGTCCCTTCGGGTAGTGTGAGCGCGATGATAGTCGCTGACCGTCAGGCCGCTCGGTGGCGTGCGGTATGATCAGGAGAGAAAGTGGCGACCATTGTTCCAGCAGTAACAATCCGATCCGCGAGAGGCCGGCCCCTGATGGCAATATAGAGCACACGACGCGCATCGGGAGGTCAGGTGAATCGCTGGTTCGGCCTGGGAAATAACTGTAGACGGGATCGTTTTTGAATTCGCGAGCGGAAGTGAGCGCGTCATCGATGACCAGGAACCCGTGTAACTGATAGCATTCTGCTTGTCTATTCGGTAAACAAACAATGCCGTTGTCCGCCGGCCGCTCGAAGCCTTGGTGCAGATGGTCGGCACGGCTTTCCGGAGTTGGGGGTGGAGCTGCGGTGCCGCGTGTCACCTCGCACGCGCGCTCATGACCCAACGCAGACTTGCGGCTTTGCGGGTAACCCAGCTCCAGCGCCGATAAATTTTGCCGTAAGACGCCGGGTTGTATGCCGCTAGGCCTTGCTTACCCCAGTTCGTAAGAATGACTGCATCCATTTCATTGAGAAAATACAGCGTCAACCCGATAGCGTGATTGCGATCCGAAAAAGAATGCTGGACGAGGATTTGGCACTCCGGTCTCGCTGCCCCAGAGCCTGTTGATGGGCGCGGGCCTACGATCGATGTTGGTCGCACCAACTGAGTGCCGCGGCCGTCAGCGACGACGGCGCTGATCAAACGCCGGAACTGCAGACAGGGAGAAATTCTGTGGCCAATCAGTCCGACAAACTGTCGCGCTCAATCCTGCCTATTCCCGATCATAAGCATGTGGGTCTGACGACCTACGACGCCAAAGACAAGGACACGAAGTTTCCGCCTATCGAGACACTGCGTCCGCCGAAAGGTGCACCCAATGTACTGATCGTGCTCATGGACGACGTTGGTTTCGCGGCCTCCAGCGCCTTTGGTGGAGCCATCAGCACACCCACGGCCGAACGGCTGGCGAAGGGTGGCTTGAAGTTCAACCGCTTCCACACGACAGCGCTCTGCTCGCCCACGCGTCAGGCCCTTCTGACTGGGCGCAATCACCATTCGGTGAATATGGGTAGCATCTGCGAACTCGCGACCTCGGCCCCCGGCTACACCTCTTTACTGCCGAAGGACAAGGCACCGCTGGCGGTGACGCTCAAGCTCAATGGCTACTCGACGGCGCAGTTCGGCAAGTGTCACGAGATCCCGGTGTGGGAAACGAGCCCCATGGGACCATTCTATCAATGGCCGACCGGCGGCGGTGGCTTTGAGTATTTCTATGGATTCATCGGTGGAGAAACCAATCAGTGGTACCCGGCTATCTATGAGGGCACGACACCAATAGAGCCCGACAAGACGCCCGAGGAGGGCTATCACTTCACCGAGGACATGACCAACAAGGCAATCAAATGGGTGCGCCAGCAGAAGGCGCTGATGCCGGACAAGCCGTTTTTTATGTACTTTGCGCCGGGCGCTTGCCACGCCCCGCACCACGTACCCAAGGAATGGGCCGACAAGTACAAGGGCAAGTTCGATCAAGGCTGGGACAAGCTGCGTGAGGAGATCTTCGTCCGCCAGAAGGAACTGCGGGTAATCCCGGGCGATGCCGAGCTGACCAAGCGACCTGAGGAAATTCCCGCTTGGGACGAGATGCCGAAAGAGCTGAGGCCGGTCCTTGCCCGGCAAATGGAGATCTATGCAGCGTTCCTCGATCATACCGACCACCACCTGGGACGGCTGCTCGATGCGTTCCAGGACTTGGCGGTACTCGATGACACGCTGATCATCTACATCATCGGCGACAACGGCGCCTCGGCCGAAGGTACGCTGACCGGCAGCTTCAACGAGCTGGCGATGCTGAACGGCATGGCCGGGGTCGAAACGGTTGAGTTCATGAAGAGCAAGATTGACGAGTTCGGAGGACCGCACGCCTACAACCACTATGCCGTCGGCTGGGCGCATGCGATGGATACCCCTTATCAGTGGACCAAACAGGTCGCCTCGCACTGGGGTGGCACGCGCAACGGCACGATTGTGCTCTGGCCGAATGGGATCAAGGCCAAGGGAGAGATCCGTTCGCAGTTCCATCACATCATCGACGTAGCGCCGACGATTTTGGAAGCCGCAG
>JBKQTR010000289.1:0-6176 GCA_052143095.1 Allostellaceae bacterium | reverse complement strand
GCTCGGCACCCTCTCCCACAAGGGGAGAGGGCAATTTCCGTCGCCCCTGTAAAGAAACTGCGGACGAAAACCTCTCCCGCACCGCGTCCGCCTTGTCGGGCTCAACGCGCACGGTCATGGCGATTCGGCCGGTCGCAACGTCCGCGACTTTGTGGATCAGTTCGGTGTGGCGATGCAGCCAGCTCACGCCGGCGCCGTCGGCAGCCTCGAGGACGAGTTCGATCAGCACGCGCCCGGCTGCCAGCCGCGCCTCGATGGCGGCGCCAAGGGCATCGATCCCCTCTCCGGTGACCGCCGAGACGAGAACCGGCCGCTCATCCTCTGCGCGGCGTCCGGCGAGGTTGCGCAACCGCGCGCGTTCTTCCGCGTCGAGCCGATCGATCTTGTTCCACACCTCGATTAACGCCGGCTTGCCCGATGTCTCGCGGTGCGGATCGATGCCGAGTTGCCGTAAAATGCTTTCCACGTCCTGCATTTGCGCCTCGGCGTCCTCGTGGGAGACGTCGCGCACGTGCAGGATCACGTCGGCCTCGATCACTTCCTCGAGCGTGGCGCGGAAGGCCGCGATCAGCATCGTCGGCAGCTCGGAAATAAAGCCGACGGTATCGGAAAGAATGATGCGCGCGCCGTGCGGCAGATCGACGGCGCGTAGCGTCGGATCGAGCGAAGCAAACAGCATGTCGGCGGAAAGCACGGTCGACTGTGTCATGCGATTGAACAGCGTCGATTTCCCGGCGTTTGTGTAGCCGACGAGCGCGACGATCGGATACGGCACACGGCGGCGGCTCTCGCGGTGGAGTTCGCGCGTGCGTTTGACCTTGCCAAGCTCCGCTTCAATCTTGGCGAGCCGCTCCTCAATCATGCGCCGATCGGCTTCGAGCTGCGTTTCGCCGGGACCACCGAGGAAGCCGAAGCCGCCGCGCTGGCGCTCGAGATGCGTCCAGGAGCGCACCAGCCGCGAGCGCTGATAGGTGAGCGCGGCGAGCTCGACCTGGAGCTGGCCTTCCCGCGTGCGCGCGCGGGCGCCGAAGATCTCGAGGATGAGGCCGGTGCGGTCGATGACCTTGCATTTCCACTGGCGCTCGAGATTGCGCTGCTGCACTGGCGTCACCGTCGCGTCGAGCACGGCGACGGCGATCTCGCCGTCGCGGATGAGGGCGGCAAAAGCCTCTACCGCGCCGCTGCCGATGAGCGTCCCCGGCCGCCAGCGCGTGACCCGCACCACCTCGGCGGCGACGATGTCGAGCTTGATGGCGCGCGCGAGCCCCACCGCCTCGTCGAGCCGCGCCTCGGGCGAGCGCGCGCGCTCCTCCCGGGCGCTGGGCGCGAGCCTCAGGACCGGATGCAGTACCAGGCAGCGCCCGGTCGAGACACTGTGGCCGTCCCGCGCTGCCGCCGTCACGCTCAGGCTTCGTCGCCCTCTTTTCCGGGCTCGAACAGCTGGATCGGCTGCGCCGGCATTACAGTCGAGATTGCATGTTTATACACGAGCTGCGAATGGGCATCCCGCCGCAGCAAGACGCAAAAGTTATCAAACCAGGTAATGATCCCCTGGAGTTTGACGCCGTTCACGAGGAATACTGTGACAGGCGTCTTGTTCTTCCGGACGTGGTTGAGGAACACGTCCTGAACATTTTGTGACTTTTCCGACGACATGGGGATTCCCCTTCTTCGGTTCTTAAGGTCGGTCGGAGCCTGGGGCGCGATACCCTGACGAGGAGGGTAAAGCATCATACGCTCGCCTGGATTCATAACAAATTGGCGGCGGCGAGGAAATCACAACCCCCTGATATGGCGGGAGAGGTCGGCACAACCCTGAAAATGCAGGTCCGGCGGGAAGCGGGCGAAGGATTCCTCCTCGAGCGCGCGCGCTCCGAGCAGCACGCCGACGCAGCCGGCGTTGCGCGCGCATTCCATGTCGAGCGCGGTGTCGCCGACATACCACGCCTCGGCGCAGGCGATGCCGCTGCCGTCGAGCGCCAGCAGCATCGGCGCGGCATGCGGCTTGTCGAGCGCGGCGTCGCCGGCGCCGACGAGGCGCTTGAAATGTTGGGTCCAGCCGAGATGCTCGGCCTCGCGCCGCAGCACCGCGCCGGTCTTGTTGCTGACGACGCCGAGGTAGAGGCCGGTCGGCGCCAGCTCCGTGAGCATCGCGGCGGCACCGTCGAGCGCCTTCAGCCGCGCGAGATGCATGGCGAGGAAGGCGTCGAGATAACGCTGGCGCGCCTCCTCCCATCGCGCGCCGAACAGCGCCGGGAAGCTGTCGCGCAGGCTCTTGGCGACGCGCAGCTTGGTCTCCTGCAGCGTCCAGGGCTCGTGCCCCATCGCCGTGAAGGTGATGGTCAGCGCGTCGTGGATCGTCTCCCAGGTATCGACCAGCGTGTTGTCCCAATCGAACAGCAGCGCGCGCGGGCGCGGCGGCGCTTCCTTCATGGCGTAGCACCTTGCGCCGCGACATAGGCATCGTAGACCTGGCGCAGCTGGCGCGTGACCGAGCCGGGATGGCCGTTGCCGATCGGCGCGCCGTCGATCGACACCACCGGCAAGACGAAATTGGTGGTGCTGGTGAGGAAGGCCTCGCGCGCCGCCTTGGCCTCGGCGACGCTGAAGGGGCGCTCGACCAGGCGCAGCCCCTCACGCTGCAAGAGGCCGATGAGGCCGAGGCGGGTGACGCCGTTGAGGATGCCGGCATCGGCCTGGCGCGTCACCACCTCGCCCCCGGAGGTCACGATCCAGGCATTGCTCGAGGTGCCTTCGGTGACATTGCCGTCGCGATCGACCTGCCAGGCCTCGTAGGCGCCGGCCTCCTTCGCCTGCTGCTTGCCGAGCGCGTTGGGCAGCAGCGACACGCTCTTGATGTCGGGCCGCGCCCAGCGGATATCCGCGAGCGTGATGACGCCGACCCCCTCCTCGACCAGCCGGGCGGCAGGGCCGCGGTGGCGGCGCGCGGTCATCACCAGCCCGGGCTCGGCGCGCTTGGGGAAGGCGAAATCGCGCGGCGCGCTGCCGCGCGTGACCTGCAGGTAGAGAAATCCCTCGGCGATATCGTTGCGCCGCAGCATTTCGCGCATCACCGTGCCGAGCGCGGCGTCGCTCATCGGCGCCGATATCTTGAGCGCGGCGAGCGAGCGGTGGAGGCGCGCCAGATGCATGGCCTCGTCGACCAGCCGGCCGCCGCGCGCAGCGATCACCTCATAGGCGGCATCGGCGAATTGGAAGCCGCGGTCCTCGATATGAACGCTCGCCCGCTTGTGCGGGAGATAGCGGCCGTTGACATAGGCGATGCGCGACATGGAAACCGACAAGATGCTCGATGGGCGGGCGCACTATAGGGGACGGGAGCGCAAAAGACGAGGCGGTCGGCGGCCAGTCTCCCATCAGTCTGGATGCCGCCTATCGATCCAGTACCGACCGTGACCCGGAAGCCAGACCGCAGTTGCTGACCCTGAACGGAACACGGACACAAGGTCTAAGCAATGGATTTGCCGTGAGCCTGGAGCACCCGCGCTAGCTCGGCAGGGTCGTGGCGCAGTGGCACGCTCCGCGCGTCGAATGCCGCATGCGGGCGGTCGAAAATAGCCGCACAGAGCAGCCCGGGGTTATGTCGCGACGGATAGACAAGCCCATCGGGTCGGTCCTTGTGCTTCCAGAGCGTCAGCGCCCAACATCTCGACCCCGCATACGGTCCGGTGGACAGCGCCGCCGTTGTCCCTAGCCGCGCCAGGCCGGCGCCATGCGCCCGGACGAGCCGAAGGGTCGACGTGTTGATCAGCCTTGCCATGGAACGAACCTCGATATCGACTAGGTCCACCGTTCTCCGTCGGGGGTTGCGAAACAGCGTCTCGACGATCGCAGCGTCGTAGCTCAGCCCGACGTACAGAGTCTGGAATTCGCCGCCGGGCGCGTCGAACCGGAACTTGGGCGCTACACCCGGGCCCGGGCCAAAGAAGACAGCTCCCAATATCGACCGGTGGCATCGGTGCCATGGTGTGCCGGCGCCATAGTCGATGATCGCTAGGGGAGCGTCCGCAAGCCATGAGGGGGGCGCTGGCGCATACCCTCTAGGCCCAGGACTAGCCCGTGCCATGCCCCCCTTGTCTGGCGGCGAGTTGCACGACCTCCTCGACCCGCTCGGGGTGCTGCTTCAGCACCTCGATAGGAGAGAGACCGTCGAGTTCGTCATCGTCAGGCACCACGAGGAAGTCCAGGGTGCCCCAGCCGCCCTCAAGATCTACGGCCTTGAGGACTTGAGCGAGGCCCGGGAGCGGCCGTCCCTCGCGGGTAAATTGGACTGCAGGAAACTTCGCCTCCCCTCCATGCGGCACGGTGAGCAGCTTCCGCTCCTGACGCTGCTTGTGGACCGCTTGGCGGCTGACCCCCAGAAGCGCAGCCACATCCGACGTCGACAGGAGGCCGCCTGCTTCCGCAATCAGCGCCTGTTTGTGTTCCACGCCCTTCGCGATGAGGGCCGCCAAAGGTTCGAGATCGCGAACAGCGGGGCCTATAACAGCGGAGTTCGAGAGCGCTCGTGCGAGCGTCCCGACATCGGTCGACGCGCTAAGCGCCTCAACCAAGCCGTCTTCTGATGCAGTAGCGGCAATGCGCTCGACCACGTTTGCGACCCGTTTGTAGAACGCGGTCCGCACAGGCGTGAGCGCAACGAGACGAGCTGATGTCAGCTTCTTCGTGCGGATCTTCTCGGCTTTCTCGAGAGCCGACTTCTTGCGCTTCTTCCTGCCGACCGCGCGCTTCGCGACAGCCATGGACTCGGGTCCTTCGCCGATAGGATTACCTCGTAACTATACTAGGACCTTGTCAACTTTGTCAACTGACCGGATTGCGGCCTGAGGTGCGAGAGGTCGCGGAAATCGTCCTGCTCGATTTCCCGTCCTGTCACGCGCGGCGCCATTGGCGCCAGTCGGTCAACGTCGCCTCGACCATGCGGATCGCGGCCTCGTGCAGCCACCGCTTGCCGCGGCGCTTCACGTCGCGGCGGATCGCGGCGAGCGCCTCGGGGCTGCCGTGATGCACATTGGCGGTCTCGCGCCCCATCGCCTTCAAGATGACGAGATGCGCGCGCCGCTTGGGAAAATCGGCGAGCTCGATCGCCGTGCAATGCGGCGCGAGGCGGCGCAGGATCCAGCCCTTGCGCGCGCGGTAGAACGGGTCGGGCGAGCGGATCGAGGCCGCGGCGAGAGTGCCGCAGAAGATGCGCTCCGCCTCGATCCCGTTGGCCCAGGCGAAGGCCGAGGGCAGCATCGCCTTCGCCTCGCGCGCCACCAGGCCGCCATGGCAGGCGCCGAGTGCCACGTAGCGCGGCCGGCCGAGGCTGCCGAGGCCGGCGACGCGATGGGCGATGCGCAGCCCGCCCTCGACCTCCGGCATCGCCTTGCGCAGCAGCTTCCGCACCCCGCGCGGCGCCGTCGCGGTCCTGGCCGCGTTGAGCTTCGCCCAGAAGCGCACGGGATCGCGCTCCTCGCCCATCGCCATGGCGCGCAAGCTGGGGTGCTCCTCCTCGAGCACGAAGGGCCGGCCGGCATCCGCGCCGATGGTCTCGCTGTAGCCTTGGAGCACGGCGGCGCAGGCCTCCTCGGCGCCGAGCCGCAGACGCTGGTGCCGCAGCGCCAGCAGCGCGCTGGTCGCGAGCCGCACGAGGTCGATGGCGTAGGGCATGACGAAGGCCTCGTCGAAATCATTGACGCCCCAGGCGAGCCGCCCCTCGGCATCGCGCCAGGTGCCGAAATTCTCGACATGGAGGTCGCCCACCGCCAGCAGCTTCGGCGTCTTGGCAAGCTCGGGACAGGCCTCCTGCCACAGCGGGACCCAGCGGTAGAAGGTGGCGCGCAGGAAGAAGAACGGCGCCTCGGCCATGCGGGCGTGTTTGCGCGCGAGGTCGCGCTCGACCACCGCGATGCGCTTGCGCATCCAGGCCTCGTAGGCCGTGCTCGCCGCGACGATCGCCGTCATGCTAGCCCAACTTGCGCAGAATCGGTATCGCGAATCAATGGAATCAATATCTTAGCCGAAAAGTCGGCACTACATTTTTGGTGACGAGAGGCGCGTGATCAGGCGCTGGCGATAGCGGGGAGATCGTGTTCGGCCAGGCGCATGCGCTTAGGCAGTAGGATGCCGAGTCGATCGAGAAGCGTGGCTTGGGCGGCATCGGGCTGAGTGAT
>JBKQTR010000288.1:0-3266 GCA_052143095.1 Allostellaceae bacterium | reverse complement strand
GTGACGAAATTCGCCACAATTGTAAGCCTCGATCCGCTTGTGACCGGTAGGCGACGCTCATCTTTACCTGCCGATAACGTTGACAGGCAGAACAGCGGCGGGACGGTCTCCGCGGGGTCTACCCCAGCAGATGTATGCCTATTCCGTCACACACGAATTCTCGCCGTTTCGCCCGTGGACCAGGAGAAGCGTCCAAGCCGCGCCGCGGCTGACCGGCCACCGCCTGAGCCCCGGCGGCGTAGTCAACTCCCTGCGGAGACCGGTAGTCGGTCAGTTTGAGAGTTAGAAGTCGAGCCGCCAGCGATCCTGTCCTTGGGACACCAGGCGATCCACTGGCACCATGACGGTGCCAGCGCGCGGGACTACGCGCAGAGTAACTATGCCCTGATCGACGCTGACAATCTCTGCCGCTTCGACTTTGCCATCGGAGTAGTGAATGTCCACCCGGTCCCCAGCCTTCATGTCGCCCAGCCTATCGGCTATATGAACGCCATCGCAACTAGCCGTCGAACTTTTCGCGCTGGCGTTCGATCTCTCTTAGCTTGTCGTCGATTTCTCGGATCATACGCTCAAGCTCGCGAGACACCCGCTCGTCAGCTATCCCTCTGAGGATTTGCCGGTATCGCTCGATGCTGTCGCGAAGGGTCGCTTCGTCTTCCATCATTGGAAAACGACGCGACGCGGCGCAGGCTCCCACTCTGTACCGGGCCTAGCGCTCCTACTTAGGCGGGGCAACCCTGGGCTGCCGCGGGCGGCGCCAGTCAAGGCGAAGCGGCCCTAGAAGTGCCTAAATGTGGATTGTTCCAGCCTCCCCGATGTTGTCATCGGCATGACCACCAGACACACCGCCGAGTACTGGCGAACCCGTGCTGAAGAGGTGCGAACGAAGGCCGGGGAGATGAGGGACGAGGAATCTAGGCGCGTGCTGCTCTATATCGCCGAGTCCTATGACACGCTCGCCGCGAAGGCGGAGAAAATAGAGTCTCTTAGGCCGGGGACAGAATGAGCAGAGTGTTCCGAACTGGGTAAGCGCCTTCCCCCCACGGACCAGGAGCTTGAACGCCCTCGGCTGCCGTGTGCGCGGCCGGCGTCACGCGGAGCGGCCATCGTCCGGATCGTGGACGAGTGGGGGGAAGCCGCACAGAAGGCAACCTAGCCGCTGGGACGCCACCGGTACAGACTCGGCGTAGCATTTGATGTATTCTCCGGAAATCGCCGACATGCGCCTTACTGGGCGTCGGCGGCTGAGAGAGACGATTTCCCCAAAACCACAAGGGGTCGCGCGCACTCCCGCCTGTTACGGGTGAAGGATTGCGTCATGCTCGCGCGCGCTCGGCACGTTGTTGTCATCGATGACGATCCGGATGTCTGCGTCATCCTCCAAACGATACTGGAGGATGTTGGCGGCTATAGGGTGACCGCCGCTCTAACCGGGGACGCGGCGCTGCCGGTTCTTGATCGAGATAGACCCGAGCTTGTGGTTTTGGACGCCCTCGTGGTGGGCATGTCCGCAATAGAGTTTGCCCTACACGCCACGCAGCGCGACATCCCGGTCATCGTGGTGACGGGCGACTTGGATAGGCCGGCTCGGCTCGGCTTCCCGTATCTGCTCAAGCCCTTCCGCCCCGATCGACTGGTGGCGGAGTGCGCCGCGGCAATCGACCAATCCCACGAAAATCTGCGCATCATGCGCGCGGCGCTCGAACGACTCTTGAAAGATCGCAACGAGGTTGAGCGATTGATCGGTCAGGGATGGCGTTCTTGGCAGCCGACCTGGAAGAGTACGGCGAGCTAGTGCTGACACGCCGCCTCGGCGGCTACGTCAGGAACCCGGGCCGCCCGCGCCGTGTTTCTAAAGACAGATCGGCCACCATGGTCGGTATCCCTAACTCAAACGCCCCGCCCTCACCGGCGGGGCTTTTCTTTCAGCTTCGCCGGTCTACGTTCTTTTCAGGATTGGTCAACGGCTCTGATGCGTGAGGCAGGTGACGGCATAGCCGAGCGCCAGGGCGCGACAGCGCGTCGGCACCTTTGGTCATGCCGGAGGGGCAATCATGGTCGAAGGTTGGGCGTTCACGATCCTCACCATCCTGCTTGGGCTTCTGGTGCTCGTCGGCGTCACCGCCAATGCTTTGGATTCGCGCGATGAGGCGAGACGACATCGCAGATCGGAGCATCACCTGCCTGCCGGCGATCCGAAGAGGTGGCGGCATCGATAGCCGGCTGACGCGCCGCGCCTCACGCGTCAGGAACCAAGCCGACGGGCTCCCGGTGACCGCGCGGCCTCGGCGGCCCCGTCAGGAACCTCGCCCTCCCGCGCTATGTTCCTCAGACACTGTCGGCCTGTCGGAGGCCGGCAGGACTCCTGACTTCACAGCCCCGCCCAAGCCCCCTCGGCTGGGCTTTTTTTTGGCCCGCCACGCCAGCGCGCGTCTTCATTCCAGACCGCGTCGAGCAGCATGATCTTTCTGCGCGCCTCAAGCGGGCGGCGCTACTTCAGCGACCCGAAGGGATGTGCGTCGGAACCGTGAAACATGAGGAAAAGCAGAAGGCGTCGGCGCTGTTCGGGATCAGCCCCTTTTTCGGATTGCCGACGAGCGGGATCGCCCATCGTCGACCCGCTTGCGGCCGGGACGGTTGCGCGCCGGGGCGCCGCTCTATCGGCTCGCGGCAGCGGGCTCTGCCGCTCTCCGGTGATGACGATGCCGGCAAGAAGGATCGCCAACGGCAGCACTAAAGCGTACGCTCGCCACCAGGATCGGCTCGAAACACGAGATGAGACACGCATCGGGCGCCCCAGCACCCAACACTCGATCAATGTGCCGCTGTGGCGAGTTCGATCACTTTCGTCTGCAGCCGTTGAATGAGCGTCGACACGCTTCCGCCGCTGCGCTGGACAGCCGCCGAAAATTCCTCCCGCTGAGCCCGAGCGAGGCTGGCCCCGGCGGCACTGATGTCGATGACCTTATAGCTGTCGGGGGTTTTTTCCACGCTCCAATCCAGGTCGATCGGTTGTCCGGTGGCGACGCGCGTAATCTGCGTACTCACCACTGTGATGGTCTCATTCCCCGTGCGTTGCTTGATCACCCGGAATGACTCAGCGCTGTAATCGGCGAAGCGCGTGGAATACATGCGCACGGTGTAGTCAGCGAAGGCATTCGTGAACTGCTGCCGTTCGATATCGCTGGTCCCCGGCCAATAGCGCCCGAGGACGATCTGAGCGATCTTTGGCAGATCGAAATCCTCGTTCATGAGCGCTCCGAAGC
>JBKQTR010000287.1:0-23115 GCA_052143095.1 Allostellaceae bacterium | reverse complement strand
GCTTCGGAGCGCTCATGAACGAGGATTTCGATCTGCCAAAGATCGCTCAGATCGTCCTCGGGCGCTATTGGCCGGGGACCAGCGATATCGAACGGCAGCAGTTCACGAATGCCTTCGCTGACTACACGGTGCGCATGTATTCCACGCGCTTCGCCGATTACAGCGCCGAGTCATTCCGGGTGATCAAGCAACGCACGGAGAATGAGACCATCACGGTGGTGAGTACGCAGATTACCCGCGTCGCCACCGGACAACCGATCGACCTGGATTGGAGCGTGGAAAAAACCCCCGACAGCTATAAGGTCGTCGACATCAGTGCCGCCGGGGCCAGCCTCGCGCGCGCTCAGCGGGAGGAATTTTCGTCGGCTGTCCAGCGCAGCGGCGGAAGCGTGTCGACCCTCATTCAACAGCTGCGGACGAAGGTGACCGAACTCGCCACTGCGGCACGTTGATCGAGTGTTGGCGCATAGGTCGGCGAAAGCGCCGCCGGGATTACGTCCGATCAGCTTTTGATCGGCTCGGCGGCAAACGTCCTGCTGACGGGCATGCCGATGGCCGAGGCGGCGGCACCGCTTGGCGATCAGGCAGCGATTTCGTAAGCGGCGAGGCCTGAAAACGAAAGCCGCCTCTCATCTGGGAGTATTGCCGCACCGATACGACGCGTGCCCACGACTATTGGGTCACGGCCTAAGTTCAAAATCCGGCGTGTCAGCGGAGGGCTCGCTCGGCGGATATCTGAGCGTTATGGCGATCTCTCTGTCGGAATGGCCAAGCGTCACGGCAGCATCCTTGAAGGCAGGCGCCGCGAGGAATCCTTCGGCGTTGTTGCTGAACCCATAGCCCTCGGCGGGTACCCCCCACGGCGTCTCGTCGAGCTTGCCATTGTCGTTCTCGTCGTGGAACACAATGATCGCATAAGTGCCCGGCTCGAGGTTGGTAAAGACCACGCTTTGCGTTCCGGCAGCGGCTCTCATGGCTATTCCGACGAGCCGCGAGCGGTCGTTCAACAACCCCGCATTCGCCGCATTCGCGATCGCCGACCGAAAATGCTCTTCGCTGTCGTAGAGCCCGATCATGAGCGAGCCGGATGATGACGCTACGCCCTGAATCGAAACCCTCAGTTCGCTTGCCTTGGCGCCAAAGCAGAAAAGGGCCAAAGCGAGCACCGTTCCCAGCGTCAGAAAAGCTTTCATCCGACATTCCCCAGAGCTTTGCAATAAAGCCAAAGGCGTTGCTGCGATTCATAAATTTCCTCGGACAGGCGTGCGCTGCGTGCGGAGAGGGTCACAAGTCCGTTGGCGATTCGTCCTGAACGGAACATGCTCTAGCCTGATGAACATTCGCCCCTCTCACCCGACACGCGGGACTGCCGCCCTGCCTTCAGGTCGCGGCAAGGGCGAGCCGGATCAGCGCCGGAAGCGAATGCGAGCCAGTTTTCTTCATGATGGCGGCGCGATGGTTCTCGATCGTGCGCTGACCGATGCCGAGATCGGCGGCGATGTTCTTGCTCGGATGTCCCGCGAGCACGAGATCCATGATCTGCCGCTGGCGCGCGGTCAGAGTGCCAATGCGGGCTGCCGCCGCTTCGCGCCACGCGGAGAGCTTGGCCGAATCCCGATTCTGCTCCAGCGCGCGCTCGATGCTGGCCAGAAGCTCCTCGCGGCCGATCGGCTTCTCGATGAAATCCGCGGCGCCGGCCCTCATGGCTTGGACGGCGATCGGCACGTCGCCGTCGCCGGTGATCATGATCGCCGGCAGCCGATGGCCCCCGGCCTTGAGCCGCTGCAGCACCTCGAGCCCGCTCATGCCGGGCATCCCGGCATCGAGCAACAGGCAGCCCGCGCCGCCCGGATGATAGGCGGCGAAGAATGCCTCGCCGCTGGCGTAGCCCTCGACCCGCCTTCCCTCTGCCTCAAGCAGCTCGCGCATCGCCTCGCGCAGGCCGTCGTCGTCATCGACCACGAAGATGGTCTCCGGTTGCACGCCATCGGCCGCTTGGGCCTGCTGCAGGACGCTCGCCTGCGGCGTCGGCCTCGGCCTGGCCAGGAGCTGCTGGACGAGGGTCGTCAGCTCTTTCGCCCTCACCGGCTTGTTGAGATGCGTGCGCCCCTGATGGGCGATCTCGCGGAGCGCGTCGGTCGAGATGTCGCCGGTGAGGACGATCGCCGGGATCTCGTGATGGAGTATCGTCTGCAGACCGGCGATGACCTGCAGACCGTTCAGATCGTTCGGCATATTATAGTCGACGATCACCAGGTCCGGTTGCATCGCCCGCTCCGCCACGAGCTCCAGCGCCTTCTTGCCGTCGGCCGCGGTCACAGTGCGGTGGCCCTCGCCATCGAGCAGGAGCTTGAGCGTCTCGCGCACCGCCGGCTCGTCCTCGACGACCAGAATCGCGCCGCTGCGGTGCGCGCTTTCCTCGGACCTCGGCTGGTGAAGCCCAGGCAGCCGGGCCGGCTCATGCGGCGCGAGCGGAACCTCGACCGCGAAGACCGAGCCCTTTCCCGGACGCGAGCGCACATCAATGCGGTGGCCGAGCAAATCCGCCAGGCGCTGCACGATGGCGAGACCGAGGCCAAGCCCTCGGCTGCGCTCGCGGGCGGGATTGTCGAGCTGGTGGAACTCCTCGAAAATCCGCTGAAGCTGGCCTTCCTCGATACCGGGACCGGTATCCCAGACCTCGACGCGCAGCTTGTCGCCGCGCCGCCGGCAGCCGAGCAGCACCTTGCCCTGCGCGGTATATTTCATCGCGTTCGACAGCAGGTTGCGCAGCATCTGCTCGAGCAGGCGGGGATCGCTGTGCACGGTGAGGCCGCTCGAGACGACGCGCCAGCCGAGGCTCTGCGCTTCCGCGTGATAGACGAACTCGGTCCGCAGCCGCTGGAGCAGATCGTCGATCGGGAAGCCGACCGTCTCCGCGCGGACGATGCCGGCCTCGAGCTGGTTGATATCGAGGAGCGTGTTCAGCATGCCCGCCATGGCGCTTAGCGTCTCGTCAAGCCGGGCCACCAGCTTCAAGGCGCCCTCATCCTTGATCTTGCTCGCCAACAGCCCCTGCAGCAGGCTGATGGTCTGCAGCGGCTGACGCAAATCGTGGCTCGCGGCGGCAAGGAAGCGCGACTTGCCGATATTGGCCTGCTCGGCCTGGCGCCGCGCCGCTTCGACCGCTTCCGCCGCGCGGGTCCGCTCGGTGATATCGTCAACCGCCAGCAGGATCTTGCCCTTTCCGCGGGACCCGCCGGACATCTTGCGCGCATTGAGCAGCAGCGACCGTTTGCCGAGCAGCGGCAGATCGAGCTCGATCTCGCAATCCTCGGTCAGCGAGGGCTCGGCTTGAACCCGATCGAGGAAATCGCGCAACCCTGGAATATCGGCGTGACTGTCGAGGCTGTCGGCGAGCGGCTGGCCCACCGTCTTCCCGGGGGCAAGCGTGAAGGTATCGTAGAAGGATCGGTTGGCCGAGACGACCCGCAGCGCCTCGTCGAGCACCACAAGCGGCTGGCGGATGGTGTCGATGATGCTGTCGGAATAGGCGCGCGCCGCCTCTATCTCGCGTTCCGCCGCCTTTATCTCGGAGACGTCGGCGAAGGTGATGACCACGCCCTCGACCCGGTTGTCATCGGTGCGGTAGGGCAGGATGCGGCGATTGTACCAAGCGCCGTCCTGGGCTTCGATCTCATGCTTCAGCGGCGTGAGGCTCACAAGCACCCGGCGGGCATCGGCGAGGAGATCGCCGCCGGCGGAGAGCGAGGTGAGATCGGCCAGCGGCCGGCCGATGTCGCTGGCGATGACGCGAAAGAGCGATTTGGCGGCCGGCGTGAAGAAGCGAATGTTGAGGTCCCGGTCCAGGAAGAGGGTGGCGACGTCGGAGCTGTAGAGGATGTTCTGCAGGTCGTTGGACGTGCTGCGCTGCCGCTCGAGCGTCTCCTGGAGCTGGCTGTTGAGGGCGGTGAGCTCCTCATTGAGCGATTGCAGCTCCTCCTTCGAGGTGGTCAGCTCCTCGTTGGTCGACAGGAACTCCTCGTTGACGGACAGAGCCTCTTCGTTGATCGCCTTCTGCTCCTCGTTGGAAATCTCGAGATCGCGGATGGCGCTTTGCAGCTCCTTGCGGGTGGCGTCGAGCTCATGCTCCAGCTCTTCGATCCGCGAGACTTCGGCCGAATCCGTCGGCGCGGCGGACCGGACCGACCTTTGCTCGCTCTTGGCCTCATCGAGGAAGCTGACCAGCAGCAATTCTCCGCCCTCGCTCTGCACCGGCTGGGCGGCGATGCTGACCGAGATGGTGCCGGCGCCCTCTTTCACCTGGCCGCCGGGGACGACGACGCGCTTGCCCTCCTCGCTCGCCTGCTGGATCGCGGCCCTGATCTTGTTGCGCAGGCCGTCCCGCGCCATGGCAAGCAGGTCCCGGCTCGGCTCGCCCGCGGCCACCCGCAAATAGCGGTCCGTCGCGCCCAGGTAATAGAGGCACTCGTATCTGCGGTTGATCAGCACCGAGGCCGGCGCATAGGCCTCCAGCAGCAACCGCTGGGAGAGATCGCCGAGGCTGGGCCGGCGCGGCGTTGCCGGCTCCACCCCCGGGACCCGGAGAGCAGGCGCGCCGTCGCCGCGGGCGATGGAGAAATTGACCTCCCCCGGCCGGAGGCGGCCGGCGTGGCGATAAATCCGCTGCGTCTTGAAGACCGGCTGGAAGCGATCGTCGAGGTTGCCCACCGTCTCGGAGCCGCCGAGAAGCAGGATGCCGCCGTCACGCAGCGCAAAATGGAACAGCGAAAGCACCTTCGCCTGCGCCTCGGGACGCAGATAGATCAGCAGGTTGCGACAGGACACCAGGTCGATGCGCGAGAAGGGCGGATCGGCCAGGACGTTCTGGACGGTGAAGACCACGACCCCGCGCAGCTCCGGCACCACCCGGTAGCCATGCTCCTCCTTCGCAAAGAAACGGGCAAGCCTGGCGGGCGACACCTCGGCCGCGATCGATTCCGGATAAACGCCGTCGCGGGCGAACGCGACCGCGTCGCCATCGACATCCGAGGCGAAGACTTGCAGCCTGATATTGCGTTTTGCCGCGGCAATCTCCTCGAGAAACAGCATGGCGAGGGTATAGGTCTCCTCGCCCGTGCTGCAGCCCGCCACCCAGACGCGGAGCGGCCGATCGACCGGCTGCAGGCGCACGAGATCGGGAATGACCTTCTCCGCCAGCAGCTCGAAGATCTTGGGGTCGCGGAAGAAGCTGGTGA
Organism: Allostellaceae bacterium; assembly: GCA_052143095.1. Taxonomy (GTDB): domain Bacteria; phylum Pseudomonadota; class Alphaproteobacteria; order ATCC43930; family CGMCC-115725; genus DAHUYF01. Next base: position 17,878 of record JBKQTR010000287.1, on the reverse strand, counting down.
CGTTGATGAGCAGATCCTTGGCGAGAAGCTCGAGCTCGCCGGAATCCGTGCGGAGACGGTCGAGATAGCGGCCGCCATCGGGAATCGCCGCCAGCGCCATGCGCCGCTCGATCCGTCGCAGGAGCGTCCCGGGCTTGTAGAGCGCGAAATCGTGCGATGCTGTGGTGCGCAGAAGCGCGACAATCTCGGTCAATCGCTCGGTCGCGGGATCGCTCGATCGGCCACCCTTGAGGCCGCTCGCGGCGAACATTCGCCCGACGTATTTTGCCAGGGCGTCCGGAATCTCCGCCACGGGAAGCACGAGATCGACGGCGCCGGTCATGATCGCGCTGCGCGGCATGCCGTCGTAGCCGGCCTCTTCCGGAAGCTGTGCGATGACCAGCCCGGCGTTTTCCTTGATCGCCTTCAGCCCGACGCTGCCATCCGCGCCGGTTCCCGAGAGGACCACGGCGATGGCGCGGTCGCCGAGCTCTTCTGCCATTGAACGCAGCAAGAAGTCGAAGGGCAATCGCGCGCCATGGCGCTCGCGTGGCTTCGACAGCCGCAGCGCGCCGTCGCGGATCGCGAGATAGGAGCCCGGCGGAATGACATAGACATGCTCAGGCTCGACCGGCATGCCGTCCGCCGCTTGCTGCACCGTCATCGGCGTATGACCGGCCAGCAACTCGACCATCATGCTCTCATGCGTGGGATCGAGATGCTGGACCAGGATGAACGCGATGCCATTGCCGGCAGGCAGCGCGTCGAACAGCCGCCTGACGGCATCGAGCCCGCCGGCCGAGGCGCCGAGCCCCGCCACCGGGAAGTCAGGCTCCGACGGCGAGGAGGCACGTATCCGCGACGGCCGCTGGCTGGGCCGCGGCCGTGCCGCTTTGCGCTGTCGACGGTCTCGCATCATCGTTGCGGCTTTCCTTGCCGTCGCCTCTCCTTCGCTGAAATCCCTCGCATCATGACGGCGACGCGCGGCGCGACGTGCGGTTATCGCGGCTGGTCGTTGCCCTGACCGGGCCGCTCGACCATCACTGCGCGCCTTCGGCGTCTCCCGGGCCAGGGAGACCGCCCGCCACTGCCGCATCGAGCGCGTCGAAAAGCTGCGGCATGCGAAATGGCTTGCGGAGCAGCGTCAGGCCGTTCCTTTCGGCGAAGCCGATCGCTTCGCCGCCGCCGGAAATCAAGACGACGGGGAGACCAAGTGCTTGCGCGTGAAGAGCGAGAGCATGACCGTCCTCTCCCGGCAACCGGACATCGAGAACCACGACGTCGACACGATCGCGGCTCAGCACATCGCGCATCGACACGCCGCCCGCCGCGGATGTCACGCGATCGCCGCGCTCCTCGAGCGCCGCCGTCAACAGCCCGCGTATGGCGCCATTATCGTCCACGACCAAAATATGTCGGGGCCGATTCATGGGGACTCCGCCTTTCAATTTTTTCCGGCACCGCCGCTGACATTCAATATTCACTTTCGAAGCCCGCCAAACGATACCCATTCTCACAATCGAAATCAACCAATCCCTGCTATTTGCATCGATTTTTCACAATGAAAAGCCTGAAAATCCTGTTCATTATTTGAATTAGTCATCGTCCCTGCCGACTTAGTCAGCAAATCTTGTGCCGGTTGCTCGGTAAGATCAATCTACGGCGATGCCGGATTTACCGCTTAAGCCGGCCCTGGCGTCGATGGCGTTTTCATCCAACAATGAGTGGTTGCCGCTATACGCTAAGTGATTACAATAGACGTCGGCACGGTACGGCGTGGAGGCGGAAATGCCAGCGGAGCTCGAGAGGCCGGAGCGGCTACAGATCATGCTCAATGCAGAGGAATTGGCGGCGGTTGACGATTTTCGCTTTCAGAAGCGGATGCCAAGCCGCGCCGCAGCTGTACGCGAGTTGATGAAGCGCGGATTGGCCGCAGCAGGCTTTTCCGTCGCGGGAGCCGGCGAGAAATCGACCAGTTTCGGCGTTCTGGGGGCGAAAGCGACCGGGTCCCGCAAGGGCAACGGAGCGCGCGACCACGGCGACGCGCCGGCCGCGGATGGCGACGAGAGCAAGCGGCAGCCCTCCGCCTACCGTTCCCGCCCTTAGCGGATGCGGCAACGCAGTTAAGTCCGGGCGAGCCCCTTGTCCTTCTCGAGACAAGCGAGATCGGCGGGGCGCCGCGGCTCAGCTTGGCGTCACGATCGCCGCCGCTTCTAGCGAGAGGCCGCTTCCCCTCCCGACACAACGAAACGCCAGATGAACCGCGGCGCCGTTGCCGCTTTCCTGCGCTGCCGGCGACGGCGCCGCTGCGGCGGTGGCCGGTTCTGAGTAGTTTCCGAGACTAGGTGCAGGGTTCGAGCGCAATTAGGTTAGGCGGTGACGTCGCGCCCGATCACCATCGATCTCAGCCGCTACGCCCTGGTCGTTGCCGCGCGACGGTGCCGGCGAGTCAACGCCGCTGACCGGCGTCGCGCCGCTCGCGTCCCGTGGCGCACGGCCGATCAATCCTGAAGGAGACAAGATGTCACGCCAGGACGTCAGGATAGCGATCTTTGCCGATCACCACGAAGTCGAAACGGCGCTAAAAAAATTGACCGCCGGCGGCTTCGCCATGACGAACCTCAGCATCGTCGGCAAGGGGTATCAGAGCGAGGAAAAAATCATCGGGTTCTACAATGCGGGGGGTCGGATCAGGTTCTGGGGGACGCGCGGTGCCTTCTGGGGCAGGCTTTGGGGCTTGTTTGCCGGGGGCGTCTCGCTGACCGTTCCCGTGGCCGGGCCGGTCATGGTGCTTGGCTACCTCGCCGCGGCGATCATCGCCGCCGTCGACGGCGCCATCCTGGTCGGCGGGCTCAGCGCCCTGGGCGCGGCGCTTTACAGCGTCGGCACACCAAGGGACAGCGTTCTCCAATACGAGCTCGCCGTGAAGGCGGACGGCTTCCTCGTCATGGCACGCGGCACGGATGGCGAGATGACGCGCGCCGAGACGATCCTCGAAACCGTCCGTCCACTGCTCCTCGATCGCCACAAAGGCGTGAGCGTGCTGCGGCCAGCGGATCGGGCCGACGCTGTGCCGGCCTGACCAATCGACCTCGCGACTCTCCTTCGTGTCCTGGATGCGGAGGAGAGTTGCAAGTCCTCTCCGTTCCGTCTGCATCCTCGATTGTTATCCGCCGGGCGGCTCTGAGTAGTTTCCGAGTCTTCCGTTGCCCTTTGGCCGCCGGTTAGGTTAGCCCGATCATTCTGATATTTGGACGGCGATGCTCGACCGTCCGGCCTGGAGCGTCGGATGCCGTCCCAGCGCGACGCACACCGCCTGCCACCGACGCCACCCCGATCGAGAAAAGAGGAAAGCTCCCCTTTCCGCGACGGGTCCCGAAACCTCTAAGTCATAGGTAACACGATGTGCAAGAGAACAACGATATTGGCGCTCACCTTGCTCGCGCTTCTGGGCGCCGCGCCGCTGCTCGGTGCCTGTCACACCACGGCGGGCGCCGGCGAGGATATCGCCGCGACGGGTCACGCCATCTCTAACAGTGCGGAAAAAAACACACCCTGACCCCGCTGACCGCATCCTGAGCGAGCATTTTCTGCACGGCGCGTTGCGCGCCTGTATCGATAGGGAGGACTAGAACCATGGACAAGGACCGCATCGCCGGATCGGCCAAGCAGATGAAAGGCGCGCTCAAAGTGGCCGCCGGCAAGGCCGTCGGCGACGCCAAGCTGCAGGTCGACGGCAAGGCCGACCAAGCCGAGGGGAAGATCCAGAACCTGGTCGGCACGATAAAGGATGCCTTGACACCATGAAACGACGCGGACCCTCTGCAATCGCCTTGAGCGACGATCCCAGCAGCACTGCGATTCAATGAAAGTGCCGATCATGCGCGCACGATGTCTCGCGTATAGTTTCGCGCTGCTGCTGCTCGCGGGGCTTGCGGCGCCCTGCTTTGCCGCCGACCCCGCGCAAGCGCCGAGCGCGTTCGTCGCGGCGCTCGCGCAAAAGGCGCTGCTCTCCGCGAACAGCAAGACGCTCTCTGCCGGCGATCTCCAGCGGCAGTTCGCAGGATTGCTGGACGAGGATTTCGACGTGCCGCGGATCGCCAGCTTCGTCCTCGGGCGCTATTGGCAGAAGGCGAGCGAGAGCGAGCGGCAGGAGTTCACCGCGGTCTTCCGCGATTTCATGGTTCGCACCTATTCCCATCGCTTCACCGAGTACAGCGGCGAGACCTTCCGGGTCATCCGCCAGCGTGCGGAAAGCGCGACCAGCACCGTGGTCTATAGCGAGATCAGCCAGCCCGCCTCGGACCAGCCGCTCAAGGTGGAGTGGCGCGTCGCCGGCAAAGACGGCTATCGTATCACCGACATGACTGTCGAAGGCATCAGCATGGCGCTGGCCCAGCGCGAGGAATTCGCGTCGACCCTCGAGCGGAACGGCGGCGACCTGCCGGGCCTCATCCGGCAGCTGCAGGTGAAGATGAGCGCGCAGCAATCGCCGTGATACCTCCCGACGCACGCCGCGTCGGGCAGATCTCCCCTACCGCGTCGAACCGAAATTCGATCCCGCGGCGCAGGCTGCTGATGGCGGCGGTCGCCGGGGCGGCCGAGTGCGCTCTGCCGCGCGCCGCGCGCGCCGCGGCAGCCGCGGTTTTGCCGAGCGATGTCGCCAACCGGCGGTTCTCGGTCCTTTACAAGGGCGACAGGATCGGCGCGCATGCGGTGTCGCATGTCGCGGCGACCGGAGACATCCTGGTCACCACCGAGATCGATCTCCTGGTCACGGCGCTGTTTTTCACGGTGTTCTCCTTCCGCCACCGCTCGGAAGAGATCTGGCGTGACGGACGGCTCATCTCGCTGAGGAGCGAGACGGTAGAACATGGCGAGACACTGCAAGTCACGGGCGCAGCTACAGCTCAAGGCTTCCGCGTCGTCACCAAGGGCATCCCCTTCCTCGCCGCATCCGGCGCTTTGACCTCGGATGATCTCTGGACGCCGGCAGTGCTGCAACAGGCGACCGTGATCGATGCGCAACATGGCGGCGTCATGGGCGTCAGCGCGCGCAAGCTCGCCGACGAGCAGATCGCGATCGCCGGGCGTCAGATCCGCGCCACCCGCTACCGCTTCATCACGCCCTATATCGCTGGCAGCATCTGGTACGACGATGAGGGTCTCTGGGTGCACGGCGAATTCGAGCGCGACGCCGCGCATATCGTCTATCAGCTGGAGACGTGACTTTCCCGGGGGATTGAGGGACTTGGCCATGAAGCTCGACGCATTGCTCCTGGCGACCGCGGCGGCGGCAACGACCGTGCTGGCGTCATGCCTGGCGCCGATCACGCTCGCCGAGCGCGCGCCGGTGACGATCGCGACCGGCAACCCCGCGGCCATCTACTACCCCGTGGGCAATGCCGTCTGCCGCATGGTCAACCTGACCGAGGCCGATGATACCGCCAAGCGCTGCCAGGCGATCGTGTCGGAGGGTGCCGAGGCGAATCTCGAGAAAGTCCGCAGCGGCGATGTCACGTTTGGCCTTACGCAATCGGATCTCGCCTATGGCGCCTATCGCGGCGAGGGATCGTTCGCCGCAAGCGGCGCCCATGCGGAGCTGCGCACGGTGATCGCGCTGCAGCGCGAGTCCTTCACCGTCATCGCCCGCGCCGATTCCGCGATCAGCAATTTCCAGGATCTGCGCGGCAAGCGCGTGGGCATCGGCACGGTCGGCGCCGGCTATACCTTCACGCGCGACGTCGTCCTCGCTCTTTACGGCTGGACGATCTCCGATTTCGACCGCGCGCTCGAGCTCGGCCCGGCCGAGCAGAACCGGACGCTGTGCAACAGCGAGGTCGACGCCATCATCTTCGAAGCGGCGCATCCCGACGGCTTGACCCAGGAGGCGACGAGCGAATGCCGTGCCCGGCTGGTGCGCGTTGCCGGCCCGCCCATCGATCGCCTGCTGGCGACGCATCCCTATTACGTCGCCTCGGTCATCCCGGGGAAAATGTATGAGGGCAATCCCCGGGACACGCCGACGTTCGGCACGCAAACGCTGCTCATCGCCTCGACGCGCCAGCCTGACGACGTCGCCTATGCCGTGGTCAAGGCGGTGTTCGAGAATTTCGCCGATTTCCGGCGCTTGCATCCGGCGCTGTCGGCGCTCACGAAGAAGGACATGGTGCCCAGCGAAGCGGTGATGCCGATCCATCCGGGGGCGCTCAGATACTATCGCGAGGCGGGGCTCCTGCCCTGACATGCCGCTCTCTCGCGTGCGGGGCCTGGGTTGAGTAGTTTCCGGGTCTTACGTCGCGGGATCGCCGAAGGGTATCGTAGCGTTGACTGTAAGACGCGCCCCGGTACGGGAATCTGCACGGCTTTTCCCTGCGCGTGCAAAGCCCAAAGCGCGCGATGCAAAGGAGGTTGCCATGAGGAGTCTCACCGCCGCGATCGTCATTGGACCACTCCTGCTGACCGGCGCATTGCCGGCCGCCGCCGGCGGGTCCGTTGCCCCGCCAGCCGCCAGCGCCCCTGTCCGATTGGCCGCCGGCGGCGATGCCGCATCCGACAGGGACAGCTACACCCAGAAGGCGCTGGCGGACATGCAGGAATGGCAAAGAAAGTTGCATGATGTCGGCGAAAAGGCGGCTGCCAAGGGGCAGGAGGCCGGTAGCACGGCCGAAAGCGATCTGGACAAGGCCTGGACCAAGGCCGAGGCCGAGTCACGCAAGCTACAGAGCGTGGGCGCCGAAGGCTGGGAGAGCGCCAGATCCGCCTACGAAAAGGCGTCGCGCCAACTGACGGATGCCTGGCACAAGATGCGACCGCAGGACAAGTAGGCGGGGACCACCGGGCCCGGCCGCAGCTGTGGCGAGCGTCGATGAGCCGGCAGCCCGTGTCGACGATCGGGTGAGACCATGCCCATGACCGCCCGCCCGTCCGCCCAAAGCACGGCACCTGCGACACCGGCAAGCAGCATCCCTGTCGGCCTGACCAGCGACGAGGCCCGCCGCCGGCTGGCGGCGGTCGGTCCAAACGCGACGCCCGACACGAGCGCACGGCCGCTGCGCCGGGCGCTGGGCAAATTCTGGGCGCCGGTCCCGTGGATGCTCGAGGCCGCGATCCTGCTCCAACTGGTACTCGGCAAGGATGTCGAGGCCGCGATCATCGCCGGTCTCCTGGTGTTCAACGCCGCCCTCGGATGGTTCCAAGAGAGCCGCGCCCAGGCGACCCTTGCCGCCCTGAAGTCGCGGCTCGCGCTGACCGCGTCCGTCCGGCGCGACGGCGGCTGGGCGAGCGTGCCCGCCGCCGAGCTGGTGCCGGGCGATGTGGTGAAGCTTTCGCTCGGCGGCGTGGTTGCCGCGGATGTGCGCCTCACGGGCGGAGAAATCCTGCTCGACCAATCCATGCTCACCGGCGAATCCGTGCCCATCGAAGCCGGCCCGGGCCGGCAGACCTATGCCGGGGCCTTGGTGCGGCGCGGCGAGGCGGTGGCGGAGGTTACGGCGACCGGAGCGCGCACCAAGTTCGGCCGCACGGCAGAGTTCGTCCGCACTGCCCATGTCGTAAGCTCGCAGCAGAAGGCGGTGCTGCGCGTGGTGCGCAATCTCGCGGCGTTCAACGGCGTCATCATCGTGACGCTGGTGGCCTACGCCCAGTTTCTCAAGATGCCGTCTGCCGAGATCATCCCGCTGGTGCTGACGGCGGTCCTGGCATCGATTCCGGTGGCACTGCCGGCAACCTTCACGCTTGCATCGGCGCTCGGCGCGCGCGCCTTGGCGAGGCTGGGCGTGCTTCCGACCCGCCTCTCCGCGGTGGATGAGGCGGCAAGCATGGATGTATTGTGCGCCGACAAGACCGGCACGCTGACGCGCAATGCGCTGGCGGTGACGACAGTCCATCCCATGCCCGATTTCGACGCGGCGCAGGTTCTGACACTGGCCGCGCTGGCCAGCTCGGATGGCGGGCAGGACCCGGTCGATGCCGCCATTCGCGCCGCCGCCGGCAGCAAAAGCACCAAAGCCGCGCCGACGGTGGTCACGTTCGTGCCGTTCGATCCCGCGACCAAGATGTCGGAGGCGACGGTCGCAGCCCCCAACGGCGGGACGCAGCGCGTGGTGAAGGGGGCCTATGCTGCGGTCATCGGCCTTGCGCCGCCCTCGGCGAGCGCGGCAGCGGCGGCGACGCAGCTCGAGGGAGAGGGGTTCAGGGTGCTGGCGGTGGCCGCGGGAGCGCCGGCGGCGATGACGCTGGCGGGGCTCATCGCGCTCAGCGACCCGCCGCGCGCCGAGTCGGCGGCGCTCGTCAGCGAATTGCGCGGCTTGGGCGTGCGCACCGTGATGGCGACGGGGGACGCGCCGGCCACCGCCGCCATCGTGGCAAAAGCGGTGGGGCTCGACGGCGCCCTCTGTCCGCCAGGGCCGATCCCGGACCTTGTCCGCCCCGAAGCGTTCGCGGTCTTCGCCGGCGTGCTGCCGGAGGACAAGTACAAGCTCGTCAAGGCGTTCCAGAAGGGCGGCCACACCGTCGGCATGTGCGGCGACGGCGCCAATGACGCGCCGGCGCTGCGCCAAGCGCAGATCGGCATCGCGGTCGCGACGGCGACCGATGTCGCCAAATCGGCCGCCGGCATGGTGCTGACCGAGCCCGGCCTCGCCGGCATCGTCGCCGCGGTGAGGGAAGGCCGGGTTATTTTCCAGCGCATCCTGACCTACACGCTGAACTCCATCACCAAGAAGATCGTGCAAGTGCTCTTCCTCGCCGTCGGCCTGATCATGACCGGGCATGCGATCCTGACGCCGCTGCTGATGGTCCTCATCATGATCACCGGCGACTTCCTCGGCATGTCGCTGACGACGGACAATGTGCGGCCCTCGCCGACGCCGAATGCGTGGCGCATCGGCAAGCTGACGGTCGCCGGCGTCGTCATGGGAATGGGCGAGCTGGGCTTTTGCACGGGCGTGCTGGCGTTCGGCGCGTATCGCATGGGATTCGACATGGCGACGCTGAGGACGCTGGCTTTTGTCGTCATCGTGTTCGGCAATCAGGCGACGACCTATACCAATCGCGAGCGTCGGCATCTCTGGCGGTCGCGCCCGAGCCTCTGGCTTGTCGCGTCGTCGGTGGCCGACATTCTGATTGCCTCGATATTGGCCGTCGGCGGCATCGCCATGACGCCGCTGCCGGTCTTGACGGTGGCGGGAACGCTGGCGGGGGCGGCGGCCTTCGCCTTGGTCTTGGATTTGGCCAAGGTCCCGCTGTTCGCGCGTCTCGCGATCACCTAGAGCGACGCCTCGTCATCCCCAATGAACGGCCGCGCCGGCGCGGTCGCCCCGGGGAACGCGACCGATGGGGCCAGCACCGCCGAGAGGATGACGATGAAAATCAAATCCAGGGATTTTCGTGTGGGGGAAGGAGACGAGGTCGACCTCCGGAAGTGGCCGACGAAGGTGGCGCCGGTTTACAAGTCGAAGGAGCGTTATCAAGAGATCCTGGGAGAGCATGTTGCGCAACTGAGCGCGCTGCAGCAGCTTCTCTACGCCGCCAACCGCCACGCCATCCTGCTGATCTTCCAGGCGATGGATGCGGCCGGGAAAGACGGCGCCATCAAGCACGTGATGTCCGGGGTCAACCCGCAAGGCTGCCAGGTCTTCAGCTTCAAGCATCCCAGCGCCATCGAATTGGAACACGATTTTCTCTGGCGCACCACCCGTGATCTGCCGGAACGCGGGCGGATCGGCATCTTCAACCGGTCCTACTACGAGGAGGTCCTGATCGTCCGCGTCCATCCGCAGATCCTCCGCGGCGAAGGGCTCCCGGACGCCGTGCATCACGAGAAGGCGGTCTGGCATGGCCGATACCGCTCCATCCTTGATCTCGAGCGACACCTCCACGATAACGGCACCCGCATCATCAAGTTCTATCTTCACCTGTCGAAGGAGGAGCAGCGAAAGCGCTTCCTCGAGCGTATCGATGACCCCCAAAAGAATTGGAAATTCAGCCTTGCCGACATCGAGGAGAGAAAATTCTGGAATGACTACATGAAGGCCTACGAGGATTGCCTCAGTGCTACAAGCACCCGCGACGCGCCCTGGTACGTCGTTCCCGCGGACGACAAGATGGACGCTCGCCTGATCGTGTCCCAAATCATCCTGGATACGCTCGACGGACTCGACATGAGTTACCCGAAGACGAGCACAAAGCGCCGGCAGGAATTGCGGTCGATCCGCAAGCGGCTCGCCAAGTGAGATCGCAAGCGCGCCGGCGGCAATGAGGTCGTGACCAAGGAGGGCGCAATGTACACCAACATCCTGATCGCAACGGACGGGTCGGAGCTCGCCGGGAAGGCAGTCGAGCACGGCATCACCTTGGCCCAGCGGATCGGCGCCAAAGCCACCGCGCTGACGGTCTGGCCGCCGTTTCATACGGTCACGACCGACACGCAGATGCTCGAGGATACCGCGCCTCAGTACAAAGCACGCATGGAGAAGCTTGCCGGGGAAACGCTCGCGGCCGTTGCCCGGTCGGCGCAGGCCGCCGGCGTCGCCTGCGAGACGCTCCAAGTCGAGCACGAGCATCCCTATCGGGCGATCATCGATGCCGCGCTGTCGAAAGGCTGCGACCTCATCGTCATGGCCTCGCATGGCCGCCACGGCATCTCAGCGATCGTGCTCGGCAGCGAGACGGTCAAGGTGCTGACGCATTCCAAGATCCCGGTGCTGGTCTATCGCTGAGCCGGAGGCTCGTCGCCGCTCCCCGCCGCTTGCCAGACGAGACGCCGGAAGATCCGCGAAACCGTCGCCGAGGGCGACGTGGCCCTACCGGCGCTGGCCCGGCATGAGCTCGCCCTGACGGTGACCACGCACGAAGGGGAGTGCGCACCGGTTCCGGCCAGCGTGGGCTCGACACCCGCGCGCTCAAGGCGCACGAGCGCGCCATCAACCTCTGGCTGGCAATACGAACGAGTTCGTGATGGCGACATGCCGACCAGTGGTGCACGACGCTCCATCAGCGGAGCGAGCGGGTGCGGTTGACCTAGATCAAGGTGACGGTGACAAAACCAACTAATCTCCGGCTCCGGTCAGCGCCTGGCAGTCAGCTCCTGGCACAGGGACTCGCAGCAACGTGCTCCTGGGCGAGTCCGATGACCGTTGCAGCCCCTCCCATACCTGGAGAGAGACATGGTGCACGAATGGAAAGTTAGATCAGCGCGGTTTTCGCGCCGTTCCCTATTGCGCAACGCAGCGGCCGCCGGCGGCGTCGCAATTCTCAGTACGGCCTTGGGGGCGAACCGCGCCGCAGCCAAGGCGACGCAAAAAGCGGTTGGCTACCAGGACACTCCAAAGGGCGAACAGCGGTGCGATAACTGCTCCCAATTCGTGCCGCCCTCTTCTTGCAAAGTAGTCGACGGAGACGTCAGTCCGTCGGGCTGGTGCAAAGTCTATGTGAAGAAGCCGGCGGCCCCATGACCGCCGAACCGGTGGCTGCAGTTCGCTTAATCCACTGCCGTCAGCGCTTGGCGGCGCTGACCGGAGATCCTCGCACTTCTCGCCACCAGGCTGCCGACGCATCTGCTCAGTGAGACCATGCGCCGGCCGCGCACCGCCTCGAACGAGCTCGGGGAGACGAGCGACCAACGGCGCTGCGGCGGCGGTCGACGGCCGCTTCCGGCAGCGGCGCGCCGCTCATAAGGCGATGGGCCGGTCCGGAAAGGCGAGCTGATCGCGATCGCGCCAGTTGGGTCGGACGTAGTTGATCTCCATCAGGCGGCGCACGCCGATGATCGGGCGCGGCTCGAAGCCGTGCCAGGTGGCGGAACCGGGAACGAAGATCACTCCCGAGTCGAATTCGCCGGAGGAGCGGCCGACCCAGCGGCGGTCCGCGTCGTAGATGTCGGTGCCCCACTCCCCGGCGTCCGGCCCGGTGAAGAGGTAGACGACCATCGAGAACAGTTTCTCCGGAATGTCGCGGTGCGGCTCGAGCCAGGCGCCGTCGATGTCCTGGATGTATTCCATCCGCAGATAGCTGCCGGCGACCGGGATGTCGCAGGTCTCCGCCATGAGCCGCGCGATGTCGGCACACTGCAGCGCCTCGGCGAGCGCGGCGCAGCACGGGAATTTCGCGCGCAGCAGCGGCGTGATGAAGCAGCGCCGGTCGTTGTAGCTGGCGCGCGTCCCGTCTGTCCGGCCGAGCGCGGGCGGCACGATCGGCAGGGTGAGAATGCCGGTGCAAAGCGCCTCAGGGAAGATGTTGGCGAGCCGCCAATGGCGGTACGGCCGGTCTTCGCGGCGCGATCGACGCAGGGCAGCGATGAAAAGCTCGGCGATCTCTGCGACTTCGGGCGTTGGCGGGTAGGTCATGATTTTGCGTTCATCCCTAGCGCGGCGCCCATTCGATGATCTTGCGCAATAGTGGCACCGACTTGGAGAAGGCGCTGACGCTATGGCGCCAGTACTCGCGGCGGACGTACCATTCGGAATCGACGTAGCAGAGCTGCAGGCTCATGCGCCGGCCCTTCTGCGGCAGGAAGCCGTGCCAGGAGTGGTCGCAGACGCGGAACATCAACATGCGGCCGAACTCGGGCGGAAACTCGAAGGCGTAATCCTCGCGGTCGGCGCTGCGCAGCACGCGCAGTCGTCCACGCTCATACGGCCACTCGCGGCTGAAGCCAAGCAGCACGGTGACGATCTTGTGCTTGGAGTCGGGATGGGCATAGCCCTCATTGTAGTGTCCCGTGGTGTTGCCCATCATGACGATGGCCGGCGGATAGTCGGCGAGATCCATGTCGAATTTCCGCTCCACCAGACGACGGAAGCGGTCGCTCAAGAGGTCCTCAACCACCGCGGCGAAGTGCGGGCCGTAGTGGAGATCGGGAAGCCCGTAGCTGCCGCGATCGGGGATGCTCGGCGCATCGGCGAGGACGTCGTCCTTGCGGCCGGGATCGATCGCGTGCTCGACGAAGGCGAAATCGTAGGGATCGCGACGCAGCTCGGCGGCGGCGATCGCCGCCTCGTCGAGCATCGAAAAGGGATCTTCGCTGTTCGGCATCTGAGGCCTCTCCTGCAACCGGGCTCCGGCCACTCCACAGCAACGGGGCAACCCGACATTGATCTGGATCAAGTGCGGGCCGGCGCATGGTTGCGGCAAATTGCCCCTCAGAACCGCGGCAGCGCCGGCGCGTCGTGCGCGGCGGCGGCGACGCCCTCGACCTCGATCAGCCATTCGGGACGGCAGACCGCGCCTTGAACGACGAGCATCGGCAAATCGGGGAAGCGCTCGGCGAGGTAGCCATGGATGCGAGGGAAATCGGTGGGATCGCGCACATAGACGGTGAAGTGCATCATGTCCGCGAGGCTCGCCGCCCCCGAGCGCAGCAATCCCTCGACATTGTCGAGCGCCCGCTCGAGCTGGCGCAGCACGTCGCCGGGATGAAGCACGCGGCCGGCATTGTCGATGCTCGCCGTGCCCGAGATGAAGTGATGCGTCCGGTCGGCATAGGCAATGCGCGTGCCGCGCTCGAACGTGACCTTGTAATCCTTGGTCGCGCACAGCCGGTCGAAATCGTTGAGATAGGATAGCTGCTGCGGCTCCAGGCCGAGGATCGAATAGGCGTCCATCGCCACGAGGTCGTAGCGATGCGCGCAGGCGCCTTCGATGCCGGTGCTGGCGATGTAGTGGGTATCGCTCGTCAAGCCCTGCTTCTGGAACAAGGCGGTACGGCTCTCGACCATGCCCTGGTAGAAGACGTCGACATCCTTGAGATAGATCCACGTCCTGACACAATGGTCGCGCAAGCTCCCGCCCTGGCGCGAGAGCGTGGCGATCAGCTCGTCGAACACCGCCTGCGTCTGCGCGGCGGCGGTGGTGGCGGAGCCATCGGCGCCGGCGCAGAGGCGCGTGCTCCAGAGATGCGCCAGGCCGCCTTTCTCAACCAACAGATGCTTCTGCGCCAAGCGATGCTTGGCGAGCGGCGCACCGCTGTCGATGTGATAGGCCAGCAGTGCCAGCTTCGCGCCGGGGAGCGGCGGCTGCTGCACGATCGAGACCGCAACCGGACCGTCCTCGGGCGCGCAGAAGAGCCGGCTCTCGCGCACCGGTATCGCCTGGTTCATCACATCGCTGACGAAGATACGTCGGAAGATGGCGCTGTCCGGCGCGAGCTTCAGCGCCTGCCGCGCCTCGGCATAGCGCTGTTCGATGCTGTCGATCTGTTCGGCAAGCCCGAGCTGCGCCGGAGCCTCGACGCAGATGAAATGCTCGGCCTCTCCGGCCGCGCCGAGAAAGCTCCTGCTGGCGATCCCATCGTCCTGACGCATGTGCGGTGACCTCTCGCGCAACCTCGACGGCGCGGGACCGCTCATCATCGCCGAGCCCCCGGCGTCCCGAGCCACGTAAGCCCGAGCCCGTGGCCTGTCGTTGACCTGGATCAATGCGGGATCGCGCCCGTCCCTCACTCGCCGCAGCGCCGGGTAGCCACCGCGGCTTCGGCCATGCTCGGCTCTCGGCACTGCAGAGAAACACGGCCAGAAGATTCGGTGGTTTCGTATGGAGCTCCTGCGGTGCTTCGCCGCACCCCGCTGGATGATACCGCCTTGCCGGCGTTTTCAGCGCTGCAGCACCGTCATCGTCACCCCTCAGTCCGGCACGCGCGGCGCGAGGTCAGGCGCCGACCGTCTTGCCGTAACAGGCGACGTCGAACCAGCGCTCGCCCGACGGCGCAGCGTCGGGCGGCGGCACGGCCCGCTCCGGCTCGCATCCGCTCAACGGCAGCAGCCCGTGGCGCGCGGCGATGGACCTGGCCTCGCCGGCGCGCGCCAGTACCTGCTCCGGGCTGGTGCCGTCGACCAGCAGGAGCTGCAGCACCCATTGCAGCGGCGGCTCGTCGGGTGGGCCTGACGTCACGCGGCCGAGGCGCGCCGCGTCGTCCGGCAACTCCGCGAAATTCTTGCGGATCTCGATGACGCCGACGGCCGGCGCGTGATCGCGTGCCCCCGGCGCGCCGCTGGCGGGGTAGAGCACGACGACGTCGATCAGGTGCGGATATTCGCAAGCGAGATTGCCGATCTCGCAGTCCTGATAGTCGTCATGGACGCGGAAGCGCGGCGCGCCCGGCGCGCGCAGGTGGCGGCGGAGATGCTGGACGACGCCGATGTGCAGCCAATCCTCGCCGACCTCGCTCGGGATGTAGCGGTCCCGCGCATCCATCTCGTCGCGCACGGCCTGGCGGGCGCCCTGACGCGCGAGCGCGGCGACGAGCGTGAGCTCGAGACGCTGGGACGACGTGTTCATGGCGGTCTCTCCGACTGAGCCGGCAGCGGCGACATGAGCACGTTCCGGCGCGGCGCGGAACAGGCCCGAGGGCAATGAAGGGGCTAGCCGGGGCATGGCAGTTTCTCGCTCTCCGCCGGTAGCTCGCTCGCCAGCTCGCGCAGGCGGAAACGCTGGAGCTTGCCGGTGGCGGTCCGCGGAATTTCCGCGACGAAGCGGATGTTGCGCGGGCACTTGTAAATCGACAGGTGCGAGCTGATACGCTCCTGGATCAGCGCGGCGAGTTCGGGACCGCCGGCGCGATCGGCTGGCACCACGAACATCGATAGGCGCACCAGCCCGTCGCTGTTCTCGACGCCGACGACGGCGGCATCGAGAATTCCCGTGGTCGCCAGAGCGCAATCTTCGATCTCCACCGGCGATACCCATTGCCCCGAGATCTTCAGCAAATCGTCGCCGCGGCCATGGTGGTACCACCATCCCTCGCTGTCGAAGCTGAAGACGTCGCCGGTACGGTACCAGCCGCCGACGAAGCTCGCGGCGGTCTTTTCCGGCTGCCGCCAATACCCCGCGCACAAAGACGCCATGCGCACCCACAGGATGCCGCAGACGCCGGGCTCGGTGACGGCCTGATCGCGTTCGTTCAGGAGACGCAGCTCGATCCCCGGCTGCGGCCGGCCGGTGGCGCCGGCGCGGTAGGAAGCGGGCGTGTTGGCAATGAACAGGAACAATGTCTCGGTGGCGCCGATGCCCTCGAGGATCGGCTTGCCCGTGGCCTGCCGCCAGCGCTCGAACAGGTTGGCCGGCAGCTTCTCGCCGGCGGAAACGAAACAGCGCACCGAGCGGAAGGCGCCGCCGTTCGCGTGACCGTCGCGCAGCAGATTGCGATAGATGGTGGGCACGCTGAACATGAACTGCGGATGGTGGCGCCGAACCATGTCGGCGACGGCGTCGCTGTCGGGCCAGCGGTCGTCGAGGATCACCGTCGCGCCCACGCGCAAGCCGCCGAGCAGGCAATGGGCGAGCGCGAAGGAGAAGAACAGCTTCGACGAGGAGAACAGCTTGTCGCCCCGCTTGACGCCGAGAATCTCCCCGAGGTGCCGATCGCCGGACAGCACGTCGCGATGGCAATGCACGGCGGCCTTGGGCGTTCCGGTCGTGCCCGACGTATAGATCCAGAAGGCCATATCCTCCGGCGACATGGGCGCACTTTCCAGGCGGTCCGGTCGGCCCCTGAGAAAAGCGCCGAGGCTGATCGCCGGCGCGGCGGGCTCGCTCGCGGCGCCGCAGACGACTAGCACCGGCGGGCGATGCGCGCCGTCGGTCGTCGCCTCGTCGAAGAGATCGAGGAAATCGCGGTCGATGAACATCGCCCGGCAGGCGCTGTCGGCGATGGCGAAGCGCAGATCCCTCGCGGCCGAGCGCGTGTTCAAGGCGACCGCGACGCCGCCCACCTTCATCGCCGCGAGGAAGCCGGCGACAAGCTCGGGCGTATCCTTGAGCAGCAACAGCACCCGATCGCTGCGACCGACGCCGCTTCCCGCCAGCGCATTGCCAAAACGATTCACCAGCGCCTCGAGCTCGGCGTAAGTATGGCGCGTGTCGCGGTGGATCAGCGCCGGGGTGAGCCCGTGCCCCGCGGCAAGCGTGGGCCCGAGCAGCGCATCGCAGGCGTTCATGCTCGTCCGGGCGCGGTCTTTCGTCACGGCGGCCCGCCTGCCCATCCGGCGGCGACGAAACGATCCCCGAGAAGGAGCTTCATGACATCGGCTCTCCGCCGGCCGCCGCCGCGCTTCCCGACCCGCGCCTCAGAATTGCATTTGACAACGGCCGAGCATACGGGTGAATATGAATTCAGCTGAACGAATGATCATTCAGGACGGCGTGCGATGTCAACTATTTTCTTGCCGGCGGCCTCCCGAGGGGCCTCTCCGGGCACCGCCCTCGCCGCGAGCCCCGTGGCGACCGGCGAGCCGGCACCGGCGAATGACCGGCGCCCGGCCGGCACGGAATCGGCTTGCGGGCAGCCGATCGTATGAAGAGGGTGCGGGGACTTGACGGCGGCGGAGACGGGCGCGATGCAGCGGTCGAACGGGCGACATCACGGCGAAAGGCGGCTGGCATGACCGAGACGGCGGATATCGCGATCAAAAGTCAAGTCGCCGATGCGGCGCTGGTGCAACGCCGCCGCGGCCAGATCGTGGCGGCCGCGGTCGAGCTGTTCTCGCAGCAGGGCTTCTACACCACCACGATACAGGAAGTGGCGCGCAAGGCCGCCGTGAGCATCGGCCTCATCTACCAGTACGTCCACGACAAGGACGATGTATTGCTGCTCGCGCTGCTCAGCGTGCTCGACTCCTACAAGCGCGAGATCCCTGCGGCGCTTGCGGGCGTGAGCGATCCGCTGACCCGCTGCTGGGTCGCGGTCGACGCCTATTGCCGGGTCATCGACAGCCGGCGCGAGGCGACCGTGCTCGCCTACCGCTCGACCAAGTCGCTGCCGGAGGCGCGCCGCGATCTCGTCAAGAATGCCGAGATCGAGACCAACGAACTCATCGCGGATTGTTTGCGCGATTGCGTGCGTCATGGCCTGTTCCGCGACGTCAACATCGAGCTCGCGACCTACCAGTTCGTTGCCTTCGCG
>JBKQTR010000286.1:0-30258 GCA_052143095.1 Allostellaceae bacterium | reverse complement strand
CGTCGCTTACGATGCCAAGGCATCGCCGCGCTCCTCGCTCCTAGCCCGACGCCAAATGACGATGTCGCAGGCCCATTCCATTCCCCAGACAGGCTCCTAAGCCTTGACGACCGTGCCGGCGCTGATGCCGGCACGGGCGCAGGCGTTGCGGGTGTCGACCACCAGCGGGCAGTGCTGCACCAGGCTGCGGTAGTCGACGCCGTCGTGATCGGTGCAGATCAGCGCCACGTCGGCGCCGCGCGCGGTTTCCGGGCTGAGCGTCACCGAGCGCCTTCCGGCGAATTCCGGATATTCGCGCGAGCGCCGGATCTCGGGCACGAAGGGATCGTGATAGACGATGCTGGCGCCCCTCCCCTCGAGCAGCTCCATGATCTTCAGCGTCGGGCTCTCGCGGATGTCGTCGACGTTCTTCTTGTAGGCGACGCCGAGGATCAGCACGCGCGCGCCTTTGAGGCCCTTGCCGGCGCGCTCGTTGAGCGCCGCTTGCAGCCGGTCGACGACATAGCGCGGCATCGCCGTGTTGATCTCGCCGGCAAGCTCGATGAAGCGCGTCGAGATCTCGTACTCGCGCGCCTTCCAGGTGAGGTAGAAGGGATCGATCGGGATGCAGTGGCCGCCGAGCCCGGGCCCGGGATAGAACGGCATGAAGCCGAAGGGCTTGGTCGCCGCCGCCCGGATCACCTCCCAGACGTCGATGCCCATCGCGTCGTAGACCATCTTGAGCTCGTTGACGAGCGCGATGTTGACGGCGCGGAAGATGTTCTCGGTGAGCTTCACCGCTTCCGCCGTCTCGGGCGAGGAGACCGGGACGGTGCCGGCGACGAACTGGGCGTAAAGCGCGTCAACCAGCGCCTGCGCCGCCGCGCCGTCGCCGCCGACCACCTTGGGGATCTTGGTGGTGCTGTATTGCGTGTTGCCGGGATCCTCGCGCTCGGGCGAGTAGGCAAGGAAGAAATCGGCGCCGGATTTGAGCCCGCCGCGCTCGAGGATGGGCAGCATCACCTCGCGGGTCGTGCCGGGATAGGTCGTCGATTCCAGCACGATGAGCTGGCCGCGGCGCAGATGCGGCGCGATCGCCTCGGTGGTGCCGGTGATATAGGAGAGATCGGGCTCGCGGTGGCGGGTCAGCGGCGTCGGCACGCAGATCAGCACGGCGTCGACCGCCGCAAGCTCGGCGAAATCGGCGGCGGCGCGGAAGCGCCGGCTCGCCACCAGCGCAGCGATGTCGGCATCCGGGATGTGGTGGATATAGGAGCGCCCGGCATTGAGCAGCGCCACTTTCTCGGCGTCGATATCGAAGCCCACGACGCGGAAGCCGGCGCTGGCGACCGCGCCCACCAGCGGCAGGCCGACATAGCCGAGGCCGATGACGCCGACCACGGCGTCCCGCGCGACGAAGCGCCGGCGCAGCGCCTCGACATCGACACGCTCTGGGGACCTGCTCGGCACCGTCTGTTCCGCTGCTGTTCGCCCGCGCTGGGGCGGCGCGATGCTTAGCATGGCCCCCGCCCCCGCTCAAGCTGCCGCGCCGGCGCCGATATGAGATTGCCGGCCGAGCGGTTATTGTCGCCCGCGAAAGGAGGCGGCAGTGGCAGAGAGCGGCAGCGCCGCGCCGGTCGTGGTCACCGGCGCCGGAGGCTTCATCGGCCGCGCGCTGGTCGAGCGGCTGGCCGCGCGCGGCACACCGGTGATCGCCGTGCTGCGCCACGCCGCGGCCCTGCCCGAGGGGGCGGCGCCGCGCCTCCTCGGCGAGCTCACCGCCGCTACCGACTGGTCGGCGCTGCTGGCGGGGGCGCGGGCGGTGGTGCATCTCGCCAGCCGCGCCCATGCGCCGGCGAGCGACGAGCAGTGTTGGATCGAGAGCGAGGCCGCCGCCGGCGGCGCGCTGGCGCGGCAGGCGAGAAGCGCCGGCGTCGCGCGCCTGGTGCTGCTGAGCTCGATCAAGGTGCTGGGCGAGAGGACGCAAGACCTGCCCTTGCGCGCGCATCAGCCGCCGGCGCCGGCGGATGTCTACGGGCTTGCCAAATGGCGCCTCGAAGAAGCCATGCGCGCCGAGGCCGGCGAGGCGCTCGCCATCCTCCGCCCGCCGCTGGTCTATGGGCCCCGGGTGAAGGCGAACTTCCTCGCACTCCTCCGCCTCGTTGACAGCGGCCTGCCGCTGCCGTTGGCCGCCATCGACAATCGGCGCAGCCTCGTCTTCCTCGACAATCTGCTGGATCTCGTCGAGACGGCGCTGGTCCATCCCGCCGCGGCCGGCGAGACCTTCCTGCTGCGCGACGCGGAGGAGGTCTCGACCGCCGAGCTGGCGCGCCGCATCGCCGAGGCGCTCGGCCGGCGCCCGCGTCTCTTCGCCTGCCCGCCGGCGCCGCTGCGGCTGGCGGCGTCGCTTGTCGGACGCGCCGGCGCCGCCGACCGCCTGCTCTCCTCGCTGCGCGTCGACGACCTCGCGACGCGCCAGCGCCTGGGCTGGCGCCCGCGCGTGACGCTCGCCGACGGGCTTGGCGCCACCGCGCGCTGGTACCGCGGGAGGCAGCGATGAGCACGGCGCAGCCGAGGCTGCTCTACCTCGTCACCGAGGATTGGTATTTCTGGTCGCACCGGATGCCGATGGCGCGCGCGGCGCAGCGCGCCGGCTTCGCGGTGGCGGTGGCGACGCGTGTCGCCGCCCATGGCGAGCGCATCCGCGCAGAGGGCTTCGCGCTCCATCCGCTGCGCTGGCGCCGCGGCAGCACCGGCCCCTGGGCGAGCCTCGCCGCCATCGCCGAGATCGCGCGTCTCTATCGCCGCGAGCGGCCCGATCTCGTCCATCATGTGGCGCTGAAGCCCGCCGTGCTCGGCAGCGTCGCCGCGCTCGTTGCCGGCGTGCCGGCGGTGGTCAACGCCGTGACCGGCTTCGGCTTTGTCGCGAGCTCCCCCAGCCTGCGCGCTCGCCTGCTGCGCCGGCCGGTGAGCGCGGCGCTGGCCCAGCTGATCGAGCGCCGCAACAGCCGCGTCATCGTCCAGAACGAGGACGACCGCCGGTTGCTGCTGGCACTCAACCCGAAAGCGGCCGACCGCATCTCGATCATCCGCGGCTCCGGCATCGATCTCGCGCGCTTTGCGGTGGTGCCCGAGCCGCCGGCGCCGCCGGTGGTGGCGGGCTTCGCCGGCCGCCTGCTCGCCGACAAGGGTATCGCCACCCTGGTCGAGGCGCAGCAGCGCCTGCAGCGGCGCGGCATCGATCTTCGCCTCGCCGTCGCCGGCACGCCCGATCCCGAGAATCCGAGCTCGATCGATGCGGCGAGCCTGGCGCGCTGGCGCGATCTTCCCGGCATCTCCTGGCTCGGCCAGGTCGAGGATATCCGCGACCTCTGGCGCGAAGCCCATATCGCGGTGCTGCCGTCGCGCCGCGAGGGGCTGCCGAAGAGCCTGCTCGAGGCCGCCGCCATGGCGCGGCCGCTCATCGCCACCGACGTGCCGGGCTGCCGCGAGATCGCGCGCGATGGCGTCAACGCGCTGCTTGTGCCGCCCGACGATGCCGCGGCGCTCGCCGCGGCGCTGGAGCGGCTTGCCGGCGACGACGCGCTGCGGCGCCGCTTCGGCGCGGCGAGCCGCGCCCTGGTCGAGACCGACCTCGCCGCCGAGGCGGTGGGCGCGGCGACCGTCGCGCTCTACTTTAAGTTACTACAGGAGACGGGCTAAGCGCCTTTCTCGGACAAAGGCGCCGGGAACACCGTGTCGATCCGGCCGAGCAGACGATAGGCGACGAGGCCGACCCATTCCCTGGCGGCGGCATCGAGCAGGCCGAGATGCCCGGCGAGCGAGAAACCGGCGCGCGGGCCAGCCTCGGTGCGGAAATCGACGGGATAAGGCAGCACCTCCCAGCCGACATGGCGGAAGCAGCCGACGGCACGCGACATATGCCGCGCCGAGGTCACGATCAGCCACACCTCGCCCGGCTTCGGCTGCGCCAGGGCGCGCGACAGCACCGCGTTCTCGAAGGTGTTGCGCGAGCGGTCCTCGACCAGGAGACGCTCCGGCGCGACGCCGAGCGCGATGAAGAGCGTGCGCATCAGCCCGGCCTCGTCGCCGCCGGCGCGCGGCAGGATCGAGGCGTCGCCGCCGGTCAGCAGCAGCTTCGCCTCGGGATGGCG
Source organism: Allostellaceae bacterium (assembly GCA_052143095.1). GTDB lineage: Bacteria > Pseudomonadota > Alphaproteobacteria > ATCC43930 > CGMCC-115725 > DAHUYF01. The sequence goes on along the minus strand of JBKQTR010000286.1, from coordinate 26,125 downwards.
CCGCGCCAGCGCCAAGGCCTCGGTGATCCGGCCGGCAGCGTCATTGAGCGCGATCTCGCCATGGGCGTGGCTGATCGCGGGCTCGACCGCACCGCCGAGCACGATGATGCCGTCGAGGCGCGCCGGGACGGCCGGTATGGGAAAACGCTGCTCGAGCGGCGCCACCGCCCATTGCCCGACGGGCAGGACCGCGATGGTCAGCAGCAGCAGCGCCGCGAGCATCGCCGGGGCGAGACCGCGGCGGCGGCGGCTGCGCGCCAGCCAGAGGAGGCTGGCCAGCAGCAGCAGCAACAGCAGGTTGCCGGGGGCTATGATGGCCCAGAAGAGCTTGCTTGCGACAAAGGTCATGGGGTCTCAACCTCTTGTTCTAGCGCGAAAGGCTACGACCCGCGACCGCTTTTCCTGTTGCCGCCGAGGGGCGGCTTCTCTAACGTCCAGCCGACCGTGAGCCGCCGATGATGAAGGGACTGAGCCGGACCAACGCCGCCTTCGCGCATGACGTAGCGATGGCTGCCCTGTCCTTTCTGCTGTCGTTCTACCTGCGCGTCGGCGACAGCATCGGGGCCTATTCCTGGGACCTGATCGCCGTCTACGATCTCTCCTTCGCCGCGATCGCCGCCGCGGTCTTCTGGTGGACCGGGCTTTACCGCGGGATCTGGCGCTACGCCTCGCTGCCCGACATGCTGGCGCTGCTGCGCGCCGTCACCATCGTCATGCTGCTGTTCTTCCCGGCGATGTTCGTCCTGACCCGCCTCGACGAGCTGCCGCGCTCGCTGCCCGGCATCAACTGGCTGGTCCTGATGGCGCTGCTCGGCGGGCCGCGCTTCGCCTATCGCGCCTACAAGGACCGCGGCCTCGGCCATATCCTCGAACGCATCCCGCAGGGCAGCATCCCGGTGCTGCTGATCGGCGCCCGCGACGGCGCCGCCATGTTCATCCGCGAGATGGCGAGCGACCCGGACCGGCTCTACCGCGTCGTCGGCATCATCGCCGACAACAGCTCGCGCGTCGGCCGCGACATCGCCGGGGTGCCGGTGCTGGGCACGATCGACGAGCTGCCCGCGGTGGTGGCGCGGCTCGGCGACCGCGACCAGCGGCCGCAGCGCCTGGTCCTCGCGGCGCAGTCGCTCGACGGCGCCACGGTGCGCCGCCTGCTCGACATGGCGGACACGCTCACCATTCCGCTGGCGCGACTGCCGCGCCTCACCGAGTTCAAGAAGACGATGAGCGAGGAGGGGCTGGCGGTCGAGCCCATCGCCATCGAGGATCTGTTGGGGCGGCCGCAGGCGGTGCTCGACCGTCCCGGCATGCGCGATCTCGTCGCCGGGCGCCGCGTGCTGGTGACCGGAGCCGGCGGCACCATCGGCAGCGAGCTGGTGCGCCAGATCGCCGCCTATGAGCCGGCCCGTCTGGCGCTGCTCGACAACAACGAGTTCGCGCTTTACACCATCGACCGCGAGCTCCACGAGCGCCATGTGCGCCTGCCGCGCCTCGCGCTTATCGGCGACGTTCGCGACCGCGGCCGCATCGAGCAGATCATCGCCGAGGAACGGCCCGAGCTGGTCTTCCACGCCGCCGCGATGAAGCACGTGCCGATGGTCGAGGCCAACCCGGTCGAGGGCGTGCTCACCAACGTGCTGGGCACGCGTCACGTTGCCGAGGCCTGCCGCGCCCATGGCGTGCACGCCATGGTGATGATCTCCACCGACAAAGCGGTCAACCCCGCCAACGTCATGGGCGCGAGCAAGCGGCTCGCCGAGAGCATCTGCCAGGCGCTCGACATCGTCGAATCGCGCAAGGCGAACGGCACGCGCTTCGTCACCGTGCGCTTTGGCAACGTGCTGGGCTCGACCGGCTCGGTGGTGCCGCTGTTCCAGCGCCAGCTCGCCGCCGGCGGCCCGCTCACCGTCACCCATCCCGAGATTCAGCGCTTCTTCATGACGGTGCGCGAGGCGGTGGAGCTGGTGCTGCAGGCCTCGTCGCTGGCGATGAGCGGCGGCGCCGAGCGCGGCAAGATCTTCGTCCTCGACATGGGCGAGCCGGTGAAGATCGTCGACCTCGCCCGGCAGATGATCCGGCTCGCCGGGCTGAAGCCCGACAAGGACATCGCCATCGAGTTCATCGGCCTGCGTCCCGGCGAGAAGCTCTATGAGGAGCTGTTCTACGCCAACGAGAAGCTGGTGCCGACGGAATCGCCGGCCATCCGGCTCGCCGCGCCGCGCACCATCGACTACGCCATGCTCGGGCGCTCGCTCGACGAGCTCGCCGAGCATGCGCGCGAGCGCCGGCAGGAGCGGCTGCTGGCGCTGCTCGCGACCCTGGTGCCGGAATTCGTCGCCGGCCGCGCCAGCGCGCCGCGTGCGGCGGGGCTTTAAGCATGGCAAGCCGCTGTCAGGTTCACACATCTCGCGGCCCCTCGCCCCTTGAGGCAGGGCTGTCCGGAGAAGGAAGAGCGGTTGCAAACCCGCACGGGCAGACTTGCATTCGTCGTCATGGCCGGGCTTGTCCCGGCCATCCACGCCTTTGCTGCGACGCTCGCAAGACGTGGATGCCCGGCACAAGGCCGGGGATGACGATGGTGAAGTGCAATGTACGCCGCGGGAAGGGGCTGCGATCGGAATTTACTTCGGCGGGCGATCGACGATGACTGCCGCCAACGTCACCGTCGTGTCGCATCCGCTGGTGCAGCACAAGCTCAGCCTGATGCGCGATCGGCAGACCTCGACGGCGGAGTTTCGCCGGCTGCTGCGCGAGATCGCGCTGCTGCTCGGCTATGAGGTGACGCGCAACCTGCCGATCGCGACGCGGCGGATCGAGACGCCGATCAGGCCGATGGACGCGCCCTTCATCGAGGGCAAGAAGCTGGTGGTGGTGCCGATCCTGCGCGCCGGGCTCGGCCTCGCCGAGGGGCTGCTCGACCTCGTGCCGTCGGCGCGCGTCGGGCATGTCGGCCTCTATCGCGATCCCAAGACGCTGGAGGCGGTCGAGTATTTCTGCAAGCTGCCCGACGACATCGCCGAGCGCTCGGCGATCGTCACCGATCCCATGCTGGCGACGGCGCATTCGGCCATCGCCGCGGTGCACATCCTGAAGCGCAAGGGCTGCCGCCGATTGCAGTTTCTCGCCTTGCTCGCCGCGCCGGAGGGCATCGCCGCCTTCACCGCCGCGCATCCCGACGTGCCCGTCACGGTTGCCGCCATCGACGAATGCCTCAACGACCACGCCTACATCGTCCCCGGCCTGGGCGATGCCGGCGACCGGCTGTTCGGCACGAAGTGAGCTTTAGTTAGGGTCTACGACCCGCCGCGCTCGTCGAGCAGCCGCTCGAGATAGCGGCCGTAATCGGCGGTGCCGTATTGCTGCGCCAGGCGCCGCAGTTGCGCCGCGTCGATATAGCCCAGGTGGAAGGCGATCTCCTCGACGCAGCCGATCTTCTGCCCGGTGCGCTTTTCCAAGGTGCGCACGAACTCCGAGGCCTCGATCAGCGATTCATGCGTGCCGGTGTCGAGCCAGGCATAGCCGCGGCCGAGCTGCTCGACCGCGAGCGTGCCGGCGCGCAGATAGACATTGTTGAGGTCGGTGATCTCGAGCTCGCCGCGCGCCGACGGCGTCAGCGCCTCGGCATGCTTCACCACCTCGCTATCATAGAAATAGAGCCCGATCACCGCCCAGTTGGAGCGCGGCCGCGCCGGCTTCTCCTCGATCGAGAGCGCCTTGCCCGCGGCGTCGAACTCGACGACGCCGTAGCGCTCGGGATCGCCGACGCGATAACCGAAGACGGTGGCGCCGCTCGGCCGCGCCGCCGAGCGCCGCATCATCTCGGTGAGCCCATCGCCATAGACGAGGTTGTCGCCGAGGATGAGGGCGCAGCCCTCGCCGGCGAGAAAGTCTCGGCCGAGGAGGAACGCTTGGGCGAGCCCGTCGGGCTTCTCTTGCACTACATAGGAAAGGGCCAAGCCCCATTGGCTGCCGTCGCCGAGCAGCGCGCGGTAGAGCGGCGCGTCGGCCGGCGTGGTGATGACGAGGATGTCGCGGATGCCGCCCAGCATCAGCGCCGAGAGGGGATAGAAGATCATCGGCTTGTCGTAGATCGGCAGCAGCTGCTTGGAGATCACCCGCGTCAGCGGATAGAGCCGCGTGCCCGAGCCGCCGGCGAGCAGGATGCCCTTCATCGCACGCCCCCTGCCCGGCCGAGCCGCTCGCCGCGATAGCGCCCGCTGCGGATCGGCTCCCACCAGGCGCGGTTGTCGAGATACCAGCGCACCGTCTTGCGCAAGCCGCTCTCCAGGCTCTCGCTCGGCCGCCAGCCAAGCTCGCGCCTGAGCTTGCCGTCATCCATGGCGTAGCGCCAGTCATGGCCGGGCCGGTCGGCGACGAAGGCGATGAGCCGCTCATGCGGCCGGTGCGGCGCCTCAGGCAGCGCCTCGTCGAGGAGGCGGCAGACGAGGCGCACGAGGTCGATATTGGCGTGCTCCTCGCCGCCGCCGATATTGTAGGTCTCACCGAGCCGCCCCTGGCACAGCACCAGGAACAGCGCCGCGGCGTGGTCGCCGACATAGAGCCAGTCGCGCACATTGCCGCCGTCGCCATAGACCGGGAGATCGCGCCCCTCGAGCGCGTTCAGGATCGTCAGCGGGATGAGCTTCTCCGGAAACTGCCACGGCCCGTAATTGTTGGAGCAGTTGGTCGTCACCACCGGCAATCCGTAGGTCCTGGCCCAGGCGCGCACGAGATGATCGGCGCCGGCCTTGCTGGCGGAATAGGGATTGTTCGGCCGGTAGGGCGTCTCCTCGGTGAAGCGACCCTCGGGCCCGAGCGTGCCGAACACCTCGTCGGTCGAGATGTGATGGAAGCGGAAGCGCGCCTTGGCCTCGCCGTCCAGCGCGTGCCAATAGGCGCGCGCCGCCTCGAGCAGGCTGAAGGTGCCGACGAGGTTGCTGTGGATGAAATCGTCGGGCGCGTCGATCGCGCGGTCGACATGCGTCTCGGCCGCGAGATGCATCACCGCGTCGGGCCGGTGCTGGGCGAGGATGCGCGCGACCTCGGCGCGGTCGGCGATGTCCGCCACCTCGAGCGCGTAGCGGCTCCGCTGCGCCAGTTCGCCCAAAGGCGGGTTGGAGCCGGCATAGGTGAGCTTGTCGAGATTGACCACGTCGGCGCCGGCGCCGAGCAGATGGCGCACGACCGAGGTACCGATGAAGCCGGCACCGCCGGTGACCAGGATTTTCACCTACCCGCTCCTTATTCCCGCGCCTCGACAACGCGCCGCGACGGCCGGATCATCCCGCCTCCGCCTCGAGCCGCGCCGTCACATCGGCACGCCGCGGCACGACCCAGAAGTCGTCGCACCGCGCCACCGCCGGCGCAAGGGCATCGTAGAGGACGAGGGTTCCGACCCCGGCGGCACGCCCGGCCGCGATGTCGTGGGGCGCGTTGCCGACCGTCCAGGAGCGGGCGAGGTCGAGATCGAGATCGATCGCCGCCTGCAACAGCATGCCTGGCCCGGGCTTGCGCCAGGGATTGTCGCGGCGATAGGCGCCGATCCCGGCGGTCGGGTGGTCGGGACAATGGTAAACGCCGGCGAGGGCGACGCCGTGGCGCTGGAACTCGCCGCGCATCCAGGCCATGAGCGCGGCGAAATCGGCCTCGGTATAGAGGCCGCGGCCGATGCCGGCCTGGTTGGTGGCGATGACGACGGCGAAGCCGCGCGCGGCGAAAGCCGCCGTCATGGCGAAAATGCCGTCGATGAAGCGGCACTCCTCGATGCGGTAGAGATAGCCGGGATCGTGATTGATGACGCCGTCGCGGTCGAGGATCAGGCCACGCCGCGAGCCGCCGGAGGTGCTGGCCATGAGCAAGCCCTATCCGATGGCCGCCGCCGAGGCAAGCCGCACGGAAAGACCCCCTGCCCTGCCGCGCCGGCGCTGGGCTGGGGCCTTGCTTGCTAGGGTCCTGATTCTGACGATGATGCCGGACTTAGCTATTTCGGCGCTGTTCTAATAATGGGGTCTGGGCCATTAGAGGGAACGCAATCATGGTGCGACGCATCCTTGTGTGGGTTGGGTTGCTCTTGTTTGTTATCCGCTTCTCGCTCGATATCGCCGACAGCATTCACGCGAAGGCCGAACTGCTCTCCGGGGCTCCCGGGGCAGGAGCGGCGGCGATGAACTGGATGGTCGATGTTGATGTTTGGCTATTGAACCATGGCTTAGAACCACTTGAAGTCGCAGTATTTCTAATCTTGCTATTCTCTGGCTGGATCATTCCGGATGCATGGCCTTTCGTTAAGCAACGATTCTTGAAAGGGGCCACGGGCGCGTTTAATCAACGCTTCCGCAATCTCGATTTCGTCGCGGGTCGGCAGGATTTCCGGTTAGGCATAGAAAAGGCCTATACAAAGTACTGCAGCCTCAATAACATTCACAGAACCAATAGGTCTCTGGTTGATCTTGTTGACGCCGTACAATTCCCAAATGAATTCCCGCCGCCCAAAGATCGGCCGATATCAGAATGGATGGCGGCAGCCGCATGGGAAGCGACGAGCAAGCAGCTAATCGATTTTCTTAGGCAACTTTATGAGAGCGTTCCAGACGCAGAGCGAAGCGGCATTCTTCCGCCGCTGGAATATCAACGTTTTATCCTGGCGCATAATACAACGTCTAAATTTTGGGACGATGCGGCAAGAGAAATCAGAGAAGGTCGTTTGACCGCATCATCGATCAAAAGGCAGCTCGATAGCAATGAGCGTGACATAATGCTCTTGGTGATGTCGGAATTGGTTATTTCTGAAATTGTGCCATGGGATAAAGGGGGCGGAAAAACAAATCTATTTTTCCTTGCGCGGGACAAAACTACCTTAAAGCGGCAACGCCAATGGTGCATGCCCCACGACTAGCAGCCCCTAGTCCCGTTGTTATATCGGAACTGAAACTGGGCGACGTAAACTCATTCTGACACGTTGTTCGGTCTGGCGTCCTGTCCGGTCCAGGCCGCATGCCCAAACTCGGGCATCCGCGTCGGGCAACGGGCACAGGGGCGCGAGTACACTAGGTCACCAGCCGCTCCAACGCTTCCACCGTATCGGCCTCGGCGGCGGGCTTGTCCCAGCGGATGCGGTGGACGCGCGGGAAGCGCATGGCGATGCCGGATTTGTGCCGGGTCGAGCGGTGGACGCTGTCGAAGGCGATCTCCAGCACCAGGCCGGGCGCTACCTCGCGCACCGGGCCATAGCGGTCGACCGTGTTGTCGCGCACCCAGCGGTCGAGCCGCTTCAGCTCGGCATCGGTGAAGCCGGAATAGGCCTTGCCCACCGGCACCAGCGCGCCGTCGCGCCAGGCGCCGAAAGTGTAGTCGGAATAGAAGGAGGAGCGCTTGCCGTGGCCGCGCTGGGCGTACATCAGCACGGTATCGACGGTGAGCGCGCCGCGCTTCCATTTGAACCACGGGCCCTTGGGCCTGCCGGGCAGATAGGGCGCATCGCCGCGCTTCAGCATCAGCCCCTCGATGCCACGGGCACGCGCGCCCTCGCGCAGCAGGCGCAGCTCCTCCCAGCTCGCGAACGGGATGAGCGGCGAGACATCGAGACGCTCGCGCGGCGCCCCGCCGTACCACAGCTCGAGCCGCCGCCGCCGCTCGTCGAAGGGCAGCGGCCTGAGATCGGCGCCGCCTTCCTCGAGCAGATCGTAGAGCCGCACCCAGGCGGGATAGTCCTGCAGCATCCTGGCCGAGGCGGTCTTGCGGTTGAGGCGCTGCTGCAGCTCGTTGAACGGCATGACCTCGCCGTCCCGCAGCACCAGCAGCTCGCCGTCGAGCACGATGTCGCGCGGCATCGCCGCGAGGATGTCGGGAAACGCCGCGCCGATATCGTCGCCCGAGCGCGAGTAGAGCCGCCTCTCGCCGCCGCGCGCGACGAGCTGGACGCGGATGCCGTCCCATTTCCATTCGGCGCGATAGGCTGAGGCGGCGAGCGCGTCGAGATCGCCCTCCTCCAGCGCCTGCGCCAGCATCAGCGGATGGAAGGTGGGCTTGCCCGAGATCTCCGGACGCGGGGCTTTGCCCTCGAGCCAGGCGAAGAGCTCGGCATAGGGCGGGGCGAGACCGTGCCAGAGCATCTCGATCTCGTCGAGCGGCACCTTGGCGCCCTCTGCCAACGCGGTCTTAGCGAGCCGCGCCGAGACGCCGACGCGCAAGCCGCCGGTGATGAGCTTCAGCAGCGCCCAGCGTCCGGTGGCGTCGAGCGCGTCGAGCCAGCGCTCGAGCCGCGCCCCGGCGCTGGCGCGCGTCGCCGCATCGAGCTCGGCGACGATCTCCGAGAGCGCCGGCACGCGGTTGGTGCCCGGCTTTGCCGGCCAGATCAGCGAGGCGGTCTCGGCGAGATCGCCGACGAAATCATAGGACCAGCCGAAGAGCTCGGCATCGACGCGGCTCAGCACGAGATCGCGGATCTGCGCCGGCTTCACCTCGGCAAAGGCGAGCTCGCCAGTGAGCGCCGCCAGCGCCCAGCCGCGCTCGGGATCGGGGGTCGCGGCGAAATACTCGCTCATCAACCGGAGCTTGCCGAGCCGCGCCGGGGTGAAGAGCAGCGCGTCGAGCAGCGCCGCGAAGCCGTTCATTCCGCCTCGTCCTCGAATCCCACGATCGACAGCGCGCGCGCCTTCTGCCCCTGCAGGCTCGCCTGGCGGATCAGCGCTTCCTCGGCGCCGTGCGTCACCCAGATCTCGCCGGCGCCGGTTTCCGCCATGGTGCCGGTGAGCTCGTCCCAATCGGCGTGATCGGAGATGACCAGCGGCAGCTCGACGCCGCGCTGCTTGGCGCGCTGCTTGACGCGCATCCAGCCCGAGGCCATGGCGATCACGGGATCGGGCAGGCGCCGCGACCAGAGATCGGAGAGCGCCGAGGGCGGCGCCAGGACGAGGCGGCCGGCGAGCTCGCCGCGCCTGGCGCCGGTGGCGGGCAGCAGCGGGCCCAGCGCCACGCCGAGACGCTCATAGACCGCGCACATCGACTGCAGTGCGCCGTGGATGAAGATCGGCTCGGCATAGCCCGCCCGGCGCAGCAGGGTCAGCACGCGCTGGCATTTGCCCAGCGCATAGACGCCGACGACATGGCAGCGCTCGGGGAAGAGGCGCAGCGAGTGCAGCAGCCGGCCGATCTCCTGCGCGTCCGGCGGATGGCGGAAGACCGGCAGGCCGAACGTCGCCTCGGTGACGAAGACATCGCAGACCTGCGGCTCGAAGGGCGGGCAGGTCGGATCGGGGCGCCGCTTGTAGTCGCCGGAGACGACGACGCGCGCGCCCTGGTGCTCCAGCACCACCTGCGCGCTGCCAAGCACATGGCCCGCCGGCACCAGCTTCACGCGGACGCCGCCGAGCTCGACCGCCGCGCCATAGGCGAGGGGCTGCAGGCTGCCGCCGGCCGCGTCGCCGAAGCGGTCTTGCATGATGGCGAGCGTCTCCGGCGTCGCCAGCACATGCTTGTTGTTGGCGCGCGCATGGTCGCCATGGCCATGGGTGATGACCGCGCGCGGCGCCGGCGAGGCCGGGTCGATGTAGAAATCACCGGGCTCGCAATAGAGCCCCTTGGAGGTCGGCTTGAGCCAGGTCTCGGGCTTGGGCATGGCGGGCAGAATATAGGAAGTGCGCGCGCCTCACGCATCCTCGAGGCCGCGATGGAGCGAGAGCGGCGAGGCCACCTCCTCGAGCGGGCGGCGCTCGGCGTCGATGCCGAGCTTGAGCTCGACCGCGGCGGCCACCAGCATCAGCGCCGCGCCGAGGAGATAGCCCAGCAGGATCTCGCTGCGCGCGCCGCTCTCGATCAGCACGCCGAAGAGCAGGGGACCGCCGACGCCGCCCAACAAGGTGCCGAAGGCGTAGAACAGCGCGATGGCAAGCGCGCGCAGCTCCAGCGGAAAGCTTTCGCCGACGGTGAGATAGGCGGCGCTCGCCGCCGCCGAGGCGAAGAAGAAGACGACCGTCCAGATCAGCGTCTGGGTCACGGCATCGAGCAGCCCCGCGGCGAAGAGCACGCCCGACAGCGCCAGCAGGATGCCGGAGAGCGCGTATGTCACTGAGATCATCGGCTTGCGCCCGAGCGTGTCGAAGAGCGGCCCCAGCAGCAGCGGGCCCGAGACATTGCCGAGCGCGAACGGCAGGATGTAGAGGCCGACCCGATCGGCCGGCACGGCGAAGAAGCGCGTCAGGATCAGCGCATAGGTGAAGAAGACGGCGTTATAGAAGAAGGCCTGCGCCGCCATCAGCGTGAGGCCGAGGGCGGTGCGCGCGGGATAGGCCCTGAGCAGCGTGCGCGCCACCACGCCGAGCGAGACATGCGTCGACGCCAGCGCGATGCCGGCGCTGAGCGGCGGCAGCGGCGCGCCGCCGCCGGCGGCGATGCGCGCCTCGATCCCGTCGAGCACCCGCTCCGCCTCGGCGACGCGGCCATGGGTCATCAGCCAGCGCGGGCTCTCCGGCACGAAGCGGCGGAGATAGAGGATGAAGAGGCCGAGCGCGGCGCCGGTGCCGAAGGCAAGCCGCCAGCCGAGATCGGGCGGCAGCAGGCGGGGATCGAGCAGCCAGACCGTGCCCGCCGCGCCCACCGCCGCGCCGACCCAGAAGCTGCCATTGACCGCAAGGTCGACCCGGCCCCTGAGCCGCGCCGGGATCAGCTCCTGGATCGCCGAATTGATCGCGGCATACTCGCCGCCGATGCCGGCGCCGGTGAAGAAGCGGAACACGGCGAAGGCAGGAAAATTCCACGACAGCGCCGTGAGCGCGGTGGCCGCGAGATAGACGCCGAGGGTGACGCTGAACAGCCGCTTGCGCCCGAGCCGGTCGGCGAGATGGCCGAAGAACAGGGACCCCAACACCGCGCCGGCGAGATAGGCGCTGCCGGTGAGGCCGACCTGCTGCGCGCTGAGATGGAGGCGCGGGCTCTGTTGCAGGGCCGCCGCGACCGAGCCGGCCAAGGTGACCTCGAGCCCGTCGAGGATCCAGGTGATGCCGAGCGCGGCGACGACGAGGCGGTGAAAGGCGCTCCAGGGCAGCCGGTCGAGCCGGGCCGGCACGTTGGTCCTGATCGCTGCCGGGCCGTCCATCCCCATCTCCTCCTGGGGTGAACGGCGGCCGGCGGAATGCCTCCGGCGCTAGGCGAACGCCCGCAGGGCGTTTGTCCGCATCCCCGAAGGAGAATCACAGGCACCGTGCGGGCTCTCGCGGTTGCATCCTTCGACAGGCTCAGGAGCAACCGCTGGCGCCCGCCAGCGACGACGCCTTGCGTCGCGCTTAGAATTCCGCCTCGAACTCCGGTACCTCCTCCGGCTCCTTCCGGGCGGATTCAATCCACTCGGCCATGGCCGGCCAGTCGAGGATATGCCGCGCATAGCCGGCGCAGGCCGGGTCGAGCTTCACGTCCCAGGTGATGAAGCGGGTCACCACCGGGGCATACATCGCATCGGCAGCGGTGAGCTCGCCGAAGAGATAGGGGCCTTTGGATTTGTCGAGGCAGTCGCGCCAGATGGCGAAGATGCGCTCGATATCGGCCCGGGCGCCGGCATGGGGGGTGTAGCCTGGATGGCGCGCCCGGATGTTCATCGGCATGGAGGAACGCAAGGCGCTGAACCCCTGATGCATCTCGCCGCAGATCGAACGGCAGCGCGCCCGGTCTGCGCGATCCTTGGGCAACAGCCCAGCTTTTGGGCGGATTTCGTGGAGATATTCGGCGATCGCCAGGGTGTCCCATATCCTCATGCCGTTATGGACCAGGCAGGGGATCAGATAGGACGGCGCCAGCAGCAGCAGCTCGGCACGCATCATCGGATCGTCCGGCGGTATGATCTCCTCGGAGAAGTCGAGCCCTGCCATCTTGGCCAGCAGCCAGCCGCGCAGCGACCAGGACCCGTAATTCTTGCTGGCAATGATCAGTTTCGCTTCCGCCATGACCCTCCCTCCGCGCGACGACGCCCGATGCTCAAAATTAGTGCAATTTCTGCGCCAGCACGAGCCCGTTGTTGCCGGCGTGGCGAAGGCGGCCGCCGCGCGGCATAGTTGGCCATGCCCTCGCCGCCCGCCGCCTTGCCGCCGCTGTTCGCCGACTGGTTCGCCCGACGCGGCTGGACGCCGCACCCGCATCAGCTCGCGCTGTTCGAGGCGGCGCGCGACGGGCGCTCGGCGCTGCTGATCGCGCCGACCGGCGGCGGCAAGACGCTGGCGGGCTTCCTGCCGAGCCTCGTCGACCTCGCCGAGCGCCCGCGAGAGGGGCTGCACACGCTCTACATCTCGCCGTTGAAGGCGCTGGCGGTCGACATCCACCGCAACCTCACCGCGCCGATCGAGGAGCTCGGCCTGCCGATCCGCTGCGAGACCCGCACCGGCGACACGCCGGCGCATAAGCGCCAGCGCCAGCGCGAGCATCCGCCGCAGATGCTGATGACGACGCCGGAATCGCTGGCGCTGCTGCTCTCCTATGGCGACGCGGCGCAGATGTTCAGCGGGCTCAGCGCCATCATCATCGACGAGCTGCACGCGCTCGCCGGCAGCAAGCGCGGCGATCTGCTGGCGCTGGGGCTGGCGCGCCTCCAGCGCCTGGCGCCCGCCTGCCGCCGCATCGGGCTTTCCGCCACCGTCGCCTGGCCGGACGATCTCGCGCTCTGGCTCGGCTCCGGCGGCGCCGAGGTGGCGCGGCTCGTAGCAAACGGCGGCGCCAAGCCGGAGGTCCGCATCCTGGCGACGCGCGCGGAGCTGCCTTGGGCCGGGCACATGGCGCTGCACGCGCTCGCCGAGGTCTACCAGACGATCAAGCGCCATCGCACCACGCTGGTCTTCGTCAACACGCGCGCCCAGGCGGAGCTGTGCTTCCACGAGTTGTGGCGGCTCAACGAGGACCATCTGCCGATCGCGCTGCATCACGGCAGCCTCGCGGTGGAGCAGCGCCGCAAGGTCGAGGCGTGGATGGCGGCGGGGCGGTTGCGCGCCGTGGTGGCGACCTCCTCGCTCGATCTCGGCATCGATTGGGGCGATGTCGATCTCGTGGTGCAAGTCGGCGCGCCCAAGGGCGTGTCGCGCCTGACGCAACGCATCGGCCGCGCCAATCACCGGCTCGACGAGCCGAGCCGCGCGCTGCTGGTGCCGGCCAACCGCTTCGAGGTGCTGGAATGCCGCGCCGCGCTCCAGGCCTTGCGCCGCGGCGAGCTCGACGGCGAGCGGCCGCGCCCGGGCGGGCTCGACGTGCTGGCGCAGCACATCCTCGGCATGGCGTGTGCCGGAGCCTTCACCGCCGACGCGCTCTTTGCAGAGGTGACGAGTGCCGCACCTTACGCCGCGCTCGCCCGCGCCGATTTCGATGCGGCGCTGGGCTTCGTCGAGAATGGCGGCTACGCGCTCAGCAGCTACGAGCGCTGGCGCAAGCTCTTCCGCGACAGCCTCGGGCGCTACCATGTGGTTTCCGAGGCGGTGGCGCGGCGCTATCGCATGAACATCGGCACCATCGTCGAGGCCTCGATGCTCAAGGTGCGCCTCGGCCGCGGCAAGGTACTGGGCGAGGTCGAGGAATATTTCGCCGGCATGTTGAGCCCCGGCGACACCTTCATGTTCGCGGGCCAGCTGCTCGCCTTCGACGGCATGCAGGGCAACGACGTCATCGCCAGCCGCGCCAGCGGCGGCGCGCCCAAGGTGCCGGCCTATGAGGGCGGCAGGCTGCCGCTCACCACGCATCTGGCCGACGGCGTGCGCGCGCTGCTGGCCGACCCGCGGGAATGGCAGGATCTGCCGGAGCCGGTGCAGGAATGGCTGCGGCTCCAGCGCTACTTCTCGCTGCTGCCGGGGCCGGAGGGGCTGCTGGTCGAGAGCTTCCCGCGCGGGCCGCATCACTATCTCGTCGCCTATTGCTTCGAGGGCCGCAACGCGCATCAGACGCTCGGCATGCTGCTGACGCGGCGCATGGAGCGCGCCGGGTTGAAGCCGTTGGGATTCGTCGCCACCGACTACGTGCTGGCGGCGTGGAGCCTCGAGCCGGCGCGCGATGTCGCAGCGCTGCTCGACCAGGACATGCTGGGCGACGACCTCGAGGCCTGGCTCGCGGAATCCTCGCTAATGCGCCGCACCTTCCGCACCGTAGCGATCGTCGCCGGCCTCATCGAGCGCAAGCATCCCGGGCACGAGAAGACCGGCCGCCAAGTCACCTTCAGCGCCGATCTCATCTACGACGTGCTGAGGAAGCACCAGGGCGATCACCTGCTGCTGCGCGCGGCGCGCGCCGACGCCGCATCGGGCCTCACCGATATCCGCCGGCTCGGCGATCTGCTGGCGCGGGTCAAGGGACGCATCAGGCATCGCCGACTCGACCGCGTCTCGCCGCTCGCCGTACCGGTGCTGCTGGAGATCGGTCGCGAGGCGGTCTATGGCAGCGCGCTTGACCAGTTGCTCGACGATGTCACCGCAGAGCTGCTCGCCGAGGCCGGGATCACGCCGGCGCAGGCGGAGAGAAAGTCGGTTTCATGACGGCGGCCGGCCGGCAACCAGCGTGAATAGCATTTAATTCATACCAAATAATCCCAAATCGCCTTTGCCAATGCCGCTGCAAGTCGTATGCTTGTTTTCGCGGCACGCGCTTGCGCCAGCAGCGACGCGCACAGAGAGACATCCAGCGGGAACGGTAGAGGGAGATGGCTATGGCCAAGACCCAAGCAGAAGACGTGCGGGTGAAGCGTGGCAATGGACAGGTGACGGCGCTGTTTGATCCAAGCCAGGCGCTGAGCGGGCTCGAGCCGCTGCTCACCGCCGGCAACAAATTGTTCGAGAGCTGGGCGGCGATGAGCTCGGAGCTGCTCGAGTTCGGCCGCGCGCGCCTCGACCGCAGCCTCGAGGCGGGCAAGGCGATCGCGCGCTCGGGCAGCATCGACGAGGCGATGGATTTGCAAGCGGATTACACGCGCACGACGGTACGCGCCTATTTCGACGAGGCCGGCAAGCTCGCCGATCTCGGCACGCGCGCGATGCTCGACAGCCTCATGGCGTGGCAGCCGGCGATGCGCGGCGAAGCGGCGGCGCCGCAGCGGCGCGACGCCGCCTGACGCGGCGCTGGCGACGGCGGCGGAAATCGCCTATGCCTGCCGCCGATGCCGGAGCCCGCGCGACGCGACGAACCGCAGCCGATCCGCCTCCACGGCGTTGACCTTCTCGCCGCGGTTGAGGGCGCGCTGGTGTGGCCCGAGGAGCGCACCCTGATCGTCGCCGATCTCCATCTGGAGAAAGGCTCGAGCTTTGCGCGGCGCGGCGTCATGCTGCCGCCTTACGATACGCGAGCGACGCTGCAGCGCCTGGCGCGAGTCGCCGCGCGTCATGACGCACAGCGCATCGTCTGCCTCGGCGACAGCTTCCATGACGGTGAGGCGCCGGCGCGGCTCGACGCGGCCGATGCCGCCCTGCTCGGGGCGCTGGCGCAAGCGGTCGAACTGATCTGGATCGCCGGCAATCACGACCCGGCGCCGCCGGCCGGACTCGGCGGCCGCGTGGTCGAGGGCGAGCTCCGGCTCGGGCCGCTCACCTTCCGCCACATCGCCGAGCCGCTCTTCGCGCGCGGCGAGGTCAGCGGCCATTTCCATCCCAAGGCCAGCATCGATTTGCGCGGGCGGCGGCTCTCCGGCCGCTGCTTCGTGCTCGACGAACACCGGCTGGTGCTGCCCGCCTTCGGCGCCTATGCCGGCGGGCTCGACGTGTTCGAGCCGGCGCTGCGCGCGCTCTTCCCCGGCGATTTCGCGGTGCATCTCCTGGCGCGCGACCGCGTCACGCCGCTGCCGCATGCGCGGCTTGCGGGCTTCTGGCGCGACGGTTCCTTCTAGGACGGCGTCACCCGTCGACGTCCGCGACAAAGGCTTGCTAGCCGAGCGGCGCCAGCGGCACGTTGTCGATGAGCCGGGTCTTGCCGAGCCAGGCGGCGGCGAGCAGCCGGCCGGGGCGGCCGCTGCGCGTCAGCGGCACCAGCGTCTCGGCGTCGCAGGCCTCGAGATAGTCGATGCGGGTGAAGCCGGCGCCGGCGAGCGCGGCAAGACCGGCGGCGAGCGCGGCGGCGACGCCCTCGCCCGCGGCGATGCGCGAGGCGGTCGCCGCCAGCACGCGCTGCAGCGCCGGCGCCGCCTGGCGCTCGGCCGGCGAGAGATAGAGGTTGCGCGAGGACAGCGCGAGGCCGTCCGCCTCGCGCACCGTCGGCACGCCCTCGATGCGCACGGGAATGTCGAGGTCGCGCGCGACGCGGCGGATCACCTGCAGCTGCTGGTAGTCCTTCTCGCCGAAGCAGGCAATGTCGGCGCCCGATTGCTGCAGCAGCTTCGTCACCACCGTGGCGACGCCGGCGAAATGCCCGGGGCGGAAGCGGCCGCACAGCCCCTCGGCGATGGCGCCGGCGCTGACGGTGCTGGAGAAGCCCCCGGGATAGATCTCGGCTACGTCCGGGGCGTAGAGCAGGTCGCAGCGCTCCTCCGCCAGCTTTGCGGCGTCGCCGGCCTCGTCGCGGGGATAGCGCGAGAAATCCTCGCTCGGCGCGAACTGGGTCGGGTTGACGAAGAGGCTGGCGACGACGCGCGGCGCCAGCGCCCGGCCGCGCGCCACCAGCGCCAGATGGCCGGCATGGAGCGCGCCCATGGTCGGCACCAGCGCCACCGCCTCGCCGGCGGCGTGCCAAGCGGCGACGCGACGGCGCAACGCCGCCCGGCTGCGGACCACCGCCAGCGTGCCGATCGTCTCTGGGGCTTCGCTCGCCATGCTGCGCTGCGGTGTAAGGTGGCCGCGCGGCGCCGGCAAGGGCTATCTTGCGTGCCGGCGCGGCGTGCTATGGTGCGGTGCCGAACAACCGCGAAGGGCAGGCTCCCCGTGCTATTGCATCTCCAGACCTGGCAGGAGGTCGAGGCCTATCTCCAAACCGCCAAGAGCGTCATCGTGCCGATCGGCTCGACCGAGCAGCACGGGCCCAACGGGCTCATCGGCACCGACGCGATCTGCGCCGAGGTGATCGCCGCGGGGATCGGCGAGGCGGCGGGCGCGCTGGTGGGGCCGACGATCAATGTCGGCAACGCGCAGCACCACATGGCGTTTGCCGGCACCATCACGTTGAAGCCCTCGACGCTCATCGCGGTGATCGGCGACTACGTCGCCTCGCTCGCCCGCCACGGCTTCGAGCGCTTCTTCTTCCTCAACGGGCATGGCGGCAACATCAGCACGGTGGGCGCGGCGTTCCAGGAGATCCATGCCGGCGCCTCGCTGACCCGCGGCGGCAACGCGCCGGGCCTGCGGCTCGCGCTGAGGAACTGGTGGGAGACGCCGGGGGTGCAGAAGCTGTCGAAGGAGCTGTTCGGCCGCGCCGAGGGCAGCCATGCGACGCCGAGCGAGGTGTCGGTGACGCAATACGCTTATCCCCAAGCGATCAAGCGCGTCGCCATGGGCGAGGCCAATGGCCGCGTGCGCGCCTTCGGCGACGCCGAGGATTACCGGCGCCTCTTCCCCGACGGCCGCATCGCGTCGGACCCGACCCTGGCGTCGCCCGAGCATGGCGCGAAATTCGTCGAGGCGGCGGTCCGGGACATCACCGAGGACTATCGGAAGTTCGCGACGGCAGAGTGAGGGGGTGGCCGGGCGGCGCGTGAGGCCCGAGATACTCATTCCATCACCGGAGACGCCCATGCCCACAGCCGAGACGCTCGAGCGCTTCATAGCGCGGGTAGAAGAGAACGCGCATGTCGAGGCGGTCGAAGAGTTCTACACCGCAGACGCATCGATGCAGGAGAACCAGGCGACGCCCCGCGTTGGGCGCGATGCCCATATCGCCAACGAGCGCAAAGTTCTTTCCAGAGCGAAGACGCTATCCTCAAAGTGCGTACGGCCGGTATTCCTAAATGGCGACCGCGTGGTCATCCGCTGGATCTTCCACTTTGAATGGCTGGATGGAACGATCACGCATATGGAAGAAATCGCCTGCCAGCGCTGGGAGGGCGAGCGCATCGCGGAGGAGACGTTCTTCTACGATCCGGCACAGCGGATACCGAAAAAGCCGTAGGCGGATGCCGCAGGTCTTGGAACTTGCACGGACATCAGCGCGGAGCGCGGGGCGCCCGGTGCAGAAGTCCGCTCTGACCTCACTTACATCGCTGCATGGGTGAGCGGCCGGTCTCCTTGCCGTACCGCCGAATCAGCCGCTTTCCGCTCCAGGTTTCCGCATTTTTCTTGTCTTCCTGAAGCGTCCGCATAAGACTATTGCCAATAGAGCAGGACAACATCATCGCGGCCTCCGCTTGTCGGGCGCGCCGCGCCGGCCGGAATCGGAAGAATTCGCGCGGCCGGGTCGCTGGGCAAGACCCCAGGGAGGAATGCTCATGGCTACGATCACCGACGCGACCGCTCCGCTTACCCCGGACGCACATGCGCGCGAACTGCGTCGCGCCCTCATCGCCGCCACGGTGGGCACGACGATCGAGTGGTATGATTTCCTGCTCTATAGCACCATGGCCGGGCTGGTCTTTGGCAAGGTCTTCTTCGCGAATGAGGCGCCGTTGACCGCGACGCTCAACGCCTTCGCGATCTATTTCGTCGGCTTCGTCGCGCGCCCGATCGGCGCCTTCATCTTCGGCCACTACGGCGACCGCATCGGCCGAAAGTCGACGCTCATCGTCACCTTGATGCTGATGGGCGCGTCAACGTTCCTGGTGGCGTTCCTGCCGGGTTACGCCTCGATCGGCGTGTGGGGGGCGGTGCTCCTGACGATGCTCCGCCTGCTGCAGGGCATCGGCGTTGGCGGCGAGTGGGGCGGCTCGGTCCTGATCACCATGGAATGGGCGCGCCATCACGGCGAACGCGGCTTCATCACCTCCTGGCCGCAGTTCGGCGGCCCTGCCGGCCTCTTCCTCGCCAACCTCGCGGTGCTGGCCTTCAGCCAGATGTCGGGCGACGCGTTCCTCGCCTGGGGTTGGCGCATCCCGTTCGCCCTCAGCATCGTGCTCATCGGCATCGGGTTGTGGATCCGTCTCGGCATCCTCGAGACGCCGGTGTTCCGCAACCTCGTCGCCGAGCGCAAGATCGAGAGGGCGCCCATCATCGAGGTGTGGAGGAAGCAGCCGGGAACGATTCTGCTCACGGCCTTGGCGCGCATGTCGGAGCAGGCCCCCTTCTATGTCTTCACCGCCTTCATCTTCGCCTACGGCACAGGCACGCTCCATGTCTCGCGCGACCTGCTGCTGTTGGGGGTGCTGTCCGCGGTGTGCCTCTCGGCAGTGACGATCCCGCTCTCGGGCCACCTCTCCGACCGGATCGGCCGCAAGAAGATGTACATCATCGGCTGCGCAACGATGGGGATCTTCGGCTTCATCTATTTTGGCCTGGTCGACACCGCATCGCCGGTGCTGATCTTCATCGCCATCGTCCTGTCGCTCATCCCACACGATATGCAATACGGGCCGCAGGCGGCGCTCATCGCCGAGAGCTTCACGCCCCGGCTGCGGTACAGTGGCTCGTCGCTCGGCTACCAGCTCGCCTCGATCATCGCCGGCGGCCCGGCACCGCTCATCGCAACCGCGCTCTTCGCCGCCTACAAGTCAGCCACGCCAATCGCGATCTATATCCTGATCTGCGCAATCATCTCGATCGTCGCGACCATGTTCTTGAAGGACTACACCGGCCGCGATATCTCGGCCGAATACGACCGGTAAGGATCGCAGCGGCGAGGCAGCCTCTGAGCATCGGCGCAGTCCGCGGATGGCGGCGGTCTGTTGCCGACCGCGGTCTGGCCGGGGCGATGGTATCCGCGGGTCGTGACCAAAGCGGCTCGCCACACTACATTGATAGTCGCCGTCGCGTCAGCAGGATCGGAGCCGATCATGACCACCGAATACACGGTCGGGCTTAGACTTCAAACACGCTCCGAGGTGCTCACGATCGAGGCTGAGGACGCACTCATCGCTGCCCTGAAGGCTAAGCACGAGCATCCCGACGCAGTCATTACGTATGTCCGGAAGGCCAATCGGCGAGGCGATCGCCGTCACCCCCATGGAGGCATCTCGGAGAAGGCAAAAAAATAAACTGCAAGACTTGGGGAGTTATCGTATCGGCTATTGATTGCGTGTGAGGCACTGCCACCACCGAGACTGCACAAAACTTGCGAGGTACGGAGTGCGAGCGCGGCGGAGAGCGCCACAACAAGCTTTGGTTACGGTTCGCGTTCGTGTGTCGAACGCCGCGGCAGAACGAGGCAACGCCCGATGGGCGTCCGCGCCGCAGCCTTGAAGATCGTTAAAGCATCAAAACGAATGTGGCTCGCACACGCTGCTGCGAGCCACCCAGTGTCTGCTCCGCCCTTCGAGGGGCAAGACCTACCGGACGATGGTGCTTGTCTTAGCTGGCCGACATATGCTTCTTGGCGTAGAGGCGCACTTCGTCGAAGCCCTCGCTGACGCGCTTGGCGATGACGCTGAACACGTCCATGCTCGCCTTGGCGCTCAGCTCGTTCAGCTCGCGCGCATTCGCGAGACCCGTCTCGAACGCCTGCTTGGCAGCCTCAACGTGCTTGGCCAAGCGCTCTTCGGGCGCCCCCGGCTGCATCCACTCACGAACGAGCGCCGATGCCTCCTCGACAGCCTGCTGCGCAATCTCCGCTTGACGCTGCGCGAGCGCACGCACGCCCTCGACCGCAAGTTGATTTGCGTGGGTCAGCGCTTCAAAGTTCTTTTGCTGGGTCGCCGCAACGGCCTCAACGTCAAGCTCCGGCGGACGAAAATTGCCGAACGCCTTCGTCACGTCGAAGAACCCATTTTTGCTCGTCTCAGTCTTTGCCATTACATCCTTCCAATCTAAGGAGAAGCGCGGGCATTTGCACCGCGCGATGAGCTATATATCGCTGGGACTTCCGTGGACAGTGCAATTGTTGCAGTCCAGCATTGCGGCGGGCGGCCGAACCAGCCGCGCGCTGGCCACGCGCCACGGCCCCGCCCAACTTACCTCTGCGAGCTTGATCAGGATTCGATTTCAGCGGCGCAAGCCAACGCCAACCCTAGGTCTTGGAACTTGCGCGGAGATCAGTGCGGCGCTCGGGGCGTTGCGCTTGCGGGCCATCCTCTGCGCGCCGCCCGCCGCAAACTCGACCTGACGACAATGCGGTGAAAGGGAGAGATCAGGGCCAGGTAGGTTCGGCCCAGAAGATTGTGGCAGTGCACGACCGTCGTAACGACGATTTCGTTTTTCCCTTCGCTCTCGGCGCCATCGGATCGAAGCAGGACGGAAATCCTGAAGTCGAGATGCTTGTCATCCTCCCCAAGGATCATCTCGTCGCTGCCGACCGCGTAGACCCGAAAAATAGAGAGTCGATCCGAGCCTTCCTTGATCGGCGCCTCGCGGAGTTGCCGTGACGTCTTGATGCCGAACCCGGTCACGATCACATCGCGCAACCTCATGAGGAGGTGAACCCAAGGCGCCTGCTCGCCAAACACTACGCGGGCGAGCGTTTCGATATCGCGGCTGCTCTCTGGCGGCAGCCGAATCGCATACGCATCCGCCAATTCGGCCCCCGCGAACAGATGGGTGATGCGGCTCGTCGTTGGCAGCGGGACAGCGCGCTCGCGTCGAACGTCGTCAGGCATCGCCTGTTGTCATTAAAGCCCCTTCTTGCGTCAATCTCAGCCGATCGCGAGCGATCGAACGGGTTTCTCCTCCCGCCGGGGAGGCCGAGCGGGAAGAAATCTGGAGCTAGTCCGCACGGTGCGGGCTCTCGCGCCCCGGATCAAGAGTCCGGGGCGCTGTCGCCCGCCGGCGACGACGCTTCGCGTCGCGCCAAAATGCAACGCACCAGGCGGCCGTTGCCGAGGTCGACCGCCGCGGGCCTTTCGCTGCGGCAGATCGCCTCGGCAAAGCGGCAGCGCGGCGCAAAAGAGCACGCCATCGGCGCACGGTCGAGCGCCGGTGGGGCGCCCGGAATGGCTTCGAGCCGCTCGCCTTTGCGCGCGCCGTGCAGGTTGGCGGCCAAGAGCCCGCGCGTGTAGGGGTGGCGGGCGTCGCGGATCAGAGCGCGCACCGAGCCGGTCTCGACGAATTCGCCGGCGTACATCACGGCGAGCTTGTCGGCGACTTCCACGGCCACGCCGATATCGTGGGTGACGAAAATCGCCGCCATGCCCAATTCGCGCTGCAGGTCGCGCAGCAGCAGCAGGATCTGGATCTGCACGGTGGCGTCGAGCGCCGTCGTCGGCTCGTCCGCGAGCAGCAATTTTGGGCCGCAGGCGAGCGCGAGCGCGATCATGGCGCGCTGGCGCATGCCGCCGGACATCTCGTGAGGATAGGCCTTCAGCCGGCGCTCGGGTGATGGAATGCGCACCCGCTCCAGCATTTCGAGCGCGCGCCTCATGCCCTCCCTCGGACCGACCCCCTCATGGCGGCAGACGGTTTCCGCGATCTGGTCGCCGATCGTGTAGACCGGGTCGAGCGCCAGCATCGGATCCTGGAAGATCATCGCCGCGGTGCCGCCGCGAAAATCGGCGAGCGCCCGGCCGGAGAGCGCCAGGACATCCTGATCGGCCACCCGCACCTTGCCGGTCGTCTGCGAACGGTGTTCCGGATTGATGCGCAACAGCGTCTTCAGGGTGACGCTCTTGCCGGAGCCGGATTCGCCGAGAATGCCCAGCACTTCGCCGGGCCGCACTGTGAAGCTCACGCCGTTCACCGCGTGAACGGTGGGCGTGCCGAGGAATTTGACCGTGAGGTCCTCGACCTCGACGAGCGGCGCGACGGTGGCGGAGCCGGTCATTGGGAGGCCCGCGCCTGGGTGTGGCCGGAGGCGGGAATGTTCATGTGGCAGGCGGCCAGGTGGCCGGCGGTGCCGGTCACGTAGAGGCCGGGGTTGAAATGCGAGCAGACCGGCTCCGCGTAAGGGCAGCGTGTGTGGAAACGGCAGCCGGAAGGCGGATTGATCGGGTTCGGCGGGTCGCCGGAGAGCGGCGCCTGCTCGGTGCGCGCATCGGGATCCATCGACGGCATGGCGGCGAGCAAGGCACGGGTATAGGGGTGTCGCGGCGCGGCGTAGATGTCCTCCACCGGGCCGATCTCGACCACCTCGCCGAGATACATGACCATGACACGATCGCTGATGTAGCGCACGACGTTGAGGTCGTGCGAGATGAAGAGAAAGGTGAGCCCGAACTCCTCCTTGAGATCGAGCAGCAGGTTGAGGATCTGCGCCTCGACCGACTTGTCGAGAGCGGAGACGGCTTCATCAAGGATCACGATGCGCGGCGATATCGCGAGCGCGCGGGCGATGTTGACGCGCTGACGCTGCCCGCCCGACACTTCGTGCGGGTAGCGCCCGGCGAAGCGGGCGGGATCGAGCCCGACCTTGCCCATGAGATCGCGTGCCAAAGCGCGCGCCTTCCCCTCCGGCATCCCGTGCACCTTGGGGCCGAAGGCGATCGTTCCCTCGATCGTCAGGCGCGGATTGAGCGAGGCGTAGGAATCCTGGAACACCATCTGGATGCCGCGGCGCAATTCCGTCAG
This sequence comes from Allostellaceae bacterium, assembly GCA_052143095.1. GTDB lineage: Bacteria > Pseudomonadota > Alphaproteobacteria > ATCC43930 > CGMCC-115725 > DAHUYF01. The sequence continues at coordinate 2,615 of JBKQTR010000286.1, read as the reverse complement.
CGTCAGGCTCTCGCCGACCGTGCGATTGTTGTACACGATCTTGCCGGCATCTGAAGGGATCAGGCCAATCAACAGACGTGCGGTGGTCGATTTCCCACAGCCGGATTCGCCGACCAGGCCCACGGTCTCGCCGCTCGCGACGTCGAAGGAGACGCCGTCGACCGCGCGCACGACCGCCTTGGTGCGCCCGAGCAGGCCGGACCGGATGGGGAAATGCTTGACCAGGCCGGATAGGCTCAGGAGCGCGCTCACGCTTTGATATCCATGGCCGTGCGCAGGCCGTCGCTCAGCAGGTTGAAGGAAATCGAGGTGATGAAGATCATCGCGCCGGGCAAGGCCGCAACCCATGGCTGGACGTAGATCGCCCCGCGCAGCGTGTTGAGCATCAATCCCCATTCCGGCTCCGGCGGCTTGACGCCTAGGCCGAGGAATGACAGCCCCGAGGCGAGAATCATCGAAACCGAGATCAGGCTCGTCGCATAGACGAAGATCGGCCCCAGAATGTTGCCGAGCACATGGACGCGGACGATCGTCCAGCCGCCGGCGCCAGACGCGCGCGCCGCCTCGACGTAGTCGACGCCGCGCACCGCCGTGGTGACGCTTTCGGCGATGCGGGCGATCGGCGGAATGAAGACGATCGTCAGCGACAGAAGCCCGTTGCCGATGCCGGCGCCGAGAGCGCCCGACAGCGCGATCGCCAAGAGCACCGATGGGAAGGCGAAGAACACGTCGATGGTACGCATCACCAAGGTGTTGAAGCGTCCGCCGACATAACCGGCCGCGATCCCGATGGCCGAGCCGATCACGAACGCGATCAGCACCGGCGTCACGCCCATGAAGAGCGAGAGCCGGCCGCCATGGATCAGCCTCGTCACCATGTCGCGGCCGAGCTCGTCCGTGCCGAGCGGAAAGCCCGGCGTGCCGATCGGCATCAGGCGGCGCAGCATCGAGGAGTGGTAGGGATCGGCGAGGCCGAGATAGGGTGCGGCGATCGCAAGCAGGATGATCGCCAGGATCACGGCCCCTGCGGCGAGCGCGACGGGATCGCGACGCAAGCGGCGCGCGACCCCGGTCCAATAGCCGGCAGAGCGCGGTGCGGGCGAGAGCGCGATGTCGCTGGCGGCGGCGGTCATGCCGGTCAGGCCCGCTGCACGCGCGGGTCGAGCAGCGCCTGAATGATGTCGACAATCAGATTCAGGAGGACGAAGAACATCGCCAGCACCAGGATCGTGCCCTGCAGCAACGGCAGGTCGCGCTGGAAGATGGCATTGCCGAGCAGCAATCCGGTGCCCGGCCAGGAGAACACGGTCTCGATCAGGATCGAGCCACCGAGCAGGTATCCCAGCTGCAGACCCATCACGGCGAGCGCGGTGGGGGCGGCGTTCTTGACGACATGGCGGAAGATCCCCGTATCGGTGAGGCCCTTGGCGCGCAGCGCCGAGACGAATTCCTGGCTGAGGATATCGGCGACGAGCGCGCGCACCGTGCGCGAGACGATGCCCATCGGGATGACCGAGAGGGTGACGGAAGGCAGGATCATGAAGCGGAAATGATCCCAATCTGAGGCCCAGTCGGACGAGCCGCCGGGGCCGGCGCCGATGGCCGGCAGCCAGCCGAGCTGCACCGAAAAAATGATCACCAGCACCATGCCGAGCCAGTAATGCGGCACCGAAACCCCGAGCACCGCGACGGTGGACGCCGCCCGGTCGATCCAGGAGCCCCGGAAATAGCCGGCAGCGAAGCCGAAGGAGCAACCGAAGGCGAAACCGATGATGGTGGCGAGCGTGGCGATCATCAGCGTGTAGCCGACCGCGTTGCGGACCTCGTCCAGGACCGGCCGGCCGGTGGCGATCGACCTGCCGAGATCGCCCTGCAGCGCCTTCACCAGCCAGAGACCGTACTGGATCGGCAGCGGCCGGTCGAAGCCGTAGACGCGGCGCATCTCCTCCTGCAACTGGGCGGAGGCGTCCGGCGGCAGCACCGCGCTCAAGGGGTCTCCGGGCGCGATGTGCACGAGCAGGAAGCAGACGATGCTGACGCCGAAGGCGACCGGCACCACGTAGAGCAGGCGCTTCAGTAGATAGATCAGCATCGCGCGCTCTCGACCTCCCTCCTCGGCCATGGTGGCGGCAACGCGCGATCGCGCGTCATCACGCCATACGATAGCAGCAAGGCCTGCAGCCTGAGGGCCGGATCGACGATGGCGCGATGCTCCTACTGCATGCTGACGAGCGTCAGATCGACGAACCAGGATTGTGGCGAGACGAAACCCTTGACCTTCGTGCTCATCGCGCGCGGGTTGAGGTCGTGAACGATATAGAGCCAGGGGGGATTGTCGATGAGGCGCTCATGCGCGGCGCGAGCGGCGTCGGCGATCGTCTGCGGATCGGTCGCCTCGGCAAGCGTCTTCAGCGACTCGTCGAACGTGTCGTCCTTCCATTGCTCGAAATTGAAGCCGTTCGGCGAAAAATTGGCCGATGAGAAATAGCGCGCCATCACTCCGACGTCGGATGAGGGCGAGCTTACGTTGAGCGCCATCGCGCCGTGCAGGCTGGGGCTGTCCGGCGTCGCGCGCGCCGCCGTGAGCCGGACCAGCCATTAGACGACGTCGAATT
>JBKQTR010000285.1:0-6029 GCA_052143095.1 Allostellaceae bacterium | reverse complement strand
TGCGCGCTTCATCCGAGCCGGCGGCAGGCGAAGCGATCGCGCTGTTCGTTTATCGCATTGTCAGGGAGCTCGGATCGCTGGTCGCGGCCTTGGGTGGCATCGACGCGCTGGTGTTCTCCGGTGGGATCGGCGAGCACGATGCGATGACCCGGGCCGAGGTCGTGAACGGCTCGCGATGGATCGGCGCCGTCCTCGATCCGGATCGCAATTCTCGTGGCGACCTCCGGATCAGCGCCGACAACTCGGCCGTTTCGGTTTGGGCCGTCCCGACCGATGAGGAGCGGCTAATCGCCCGCCATACGGCGGCGGTTTTGTCGTGAGAGCGACGACAGCCGCGCATGCTTTGCCTGCGCGAGGCCTAGCTAGCTAAGCTAGCCTATTGCGGCGGGGCGCTGTTCCGGCAGGCGCTGTCGCTTCCGGTTTCTCACCTGTTCGCCGCTCGTGGCGTCGCTCATGGCGGCCGTGGCGCCTCGACTGGCGTCGGTTCATGCCGTGGGTCCCGGTGGCCTCAGGGGTTCCGGCGGGGGGCGCGGTGGCCTCCTGTGCTTCGGCCTCCGACGGCTCCAGGCCCGCCGATAGTGTGAAGCCCAACGCCGCGCCGAAGCCAAGCAGGGAAAGCGCCTTTCGGCGCGAGACGTCTTCACTCATATTCGTCCCCTCGGCTTTCGAAGGCTCCGCGGCCCCCGTTCGCGAAGTAAGAGCCTTTTTGCATGAACGGCAGCTGAATGACGGCGAGTCCGAGGCGCTTCTATAGTCCAATGGGGACTGCAATTGGGAGATAAACATTATTCAACGTCGGCCGCCGTGTTAACATGCACGGCGCGGCGACCGTTACTGGCTCAAACGATCTGGTGTTCGACAAGGGCGGCTGCTGGTTCACCGACCACGGTGCGCGCCGAGTCGAGGATCGTGCCGGACCCGATCACCCGCTCCGCCGGGACTCCGTGTCGGGCGGCGATGACGCTCACAATCTGGGTCATGATGTCGACCGGATTCGACGCCACCAGGAAGATGGTGCCCGGCGCCGCCGCCAGCACTGCCGGCACGATCTCTGCAAAGATAGCGGCGTTGCGCGACAAGAGGTCCAGCCGGCTCTCGCCGGGCTTCTGGGCGGCCCCGGCCGCAAGCACGACAATGCCCGCGCCGTCGAGATCGGCCGCCTCCCCGGCGCGGACCCGGACGGGATACGCCCAAGGCGTGGCATCCAGAATGTCGTGCGCCTGGGCCACTGCTAGATCCGCCTTGCGGTCGACGAGCACGATCTCCGAACCGACGCCACGCATCATCATGGCATAGGCGGCGGTGGCGCCGACCTGCCCGGCTCCGACGACCCCGATCTTCATGCCGCTCCTCCCCTATCGAGAACGGGATATTCCTGCAGCAACGCGCGAACATACTCCGCGCGAAGCAGCGCCTCAGGCTGGGCGAACCGATCGGCGCGCAGGCGCCCCCGGATCTCCTCTACCGAATCGGCGTCATGTGCCTCGATCCATTCCGCCAAACCCGCCGCCAATCGATCGAGATGGCTGGGTCCGTGACGCAGCAATGAAGACGCCGCCTGGACCACGTCCGCGCCGGCAAGCAAGTACTTGATCACCTCTTCGGATCCTTCCACGCCTCGTCCGGCGGCGAGGCTCAGCGATGTCTTTCCCGCCAGCAAGGAAATCCACATCAGCGGCAAGCGGATCTCCTCCGCTGTCGACAAACGCAGGCTGGGACGGAACGTCAGCCTCTCGAGATCAATGTCGGGCTCGTAGCACCGGCCGAACAGGACGATGCCCTTCGCGCCGGCGCCAGCGAGGGCCAAGGCAAGATTAGCCGGCGCGGTGAAGTTCGGGCTGAGCTTGACCGCCACGGGAATCGTTACCGACGTGCACACTTCGCGCACGGTTTGCACCAGTCTGTTCTCGACCTCGGCGGAGGTCTCCAGCGGGTCGGTGGGGATGTGGAAGAGATTGAGCTCGAGGGCCGCCGCCCCCGCTTGCTGCAGAACGGCGGCGATGTCAGTCCAGCCTTCGCGCGTGACCCCGTTCAGGCTGGCGATCAGCAGCACCGAAACGCTCTCGGCCGCGCGCCGGATCATCTCGACATGGGCCGCGAGCGCACCCCGGTAACCCGGAAGCGGCGGCAGATAGGTCGTCACCTCGGCATGGCTCTCGGCTCCGATCGCGCCGGCGGCTTCGAACGCCGCTTCCTCGCCGCGAACCTCCTCCTCATAAACCGACGCCGCGACGATCGCCGCCGCCCCCCCATCCTCCAGCCGGCGTATGCCGTCCAGCGTCGCGGAAAGCGGCGAGGCGCCGGCGATAATGGGATGACGCAAAGACAGGCCGAGATAGCTCGTCTGGAGGTTCATCGCGCGGCCTCCCCCTTCGTTTGTTCGCGGGTAACAGCTTCATCCTGCCAGAACGGGTGGAATCGCGTTCCCTCGCGCGAAGCCATGTCCTCATAGAAGCGGTAGCGCGCGTCCGCCGTGGCTTGCGCCTGACGCATCAACACCGGCGCTTCTTCGGGCCGCGTCTGAGTGAGAATGCGGAAGCGGAGTTCGCGGTAAAGCACATCTTCGAGGCGCAGTCTCGGGCGCGTGCTGTCAAGGCGGAAGGGATTCATGTCGGCCCGGCGCATCCTCGGATCGTAGCGGAAGAGCGGCCAATACCCACTGGCGACCGCCCGATGCTGCTGGTTCATCCCATCGCGCAGATCGAAGCCATGCGCGATGCAATGACTGTATGCGAGGATGAGCGACGGCCCCTCATAAGCCTCAGCGTCGCGCAGAGCCTGGATCGCTTGTTCCGGACTGCCGCCCAACGCGATCTGCGCGACATAGACGTAGCCGTAGGCGATCGCCTGCAGCCCCAGGTCCTTGCGCGGTATGCGTTTGCCCGCAGAGGCAAACTTCGCCGATGCCCCGAACGGCGTCGCCTTCGAGGACTGACCGCCGGTGTTGGAATAGACCTCGGTATCCAGCACTATGACGTTGACATCGCGGTTTTGGGCCAACACGTGGTCGAGCCCGCCAGCGTCGATGTCGTAGGCCCATCCGTCGCCGCCCACGATCCACAGGCTCCGCCGCACCAGATACTCGGCCAAAGCCAGCAGATCGCGCGCCGGCCCATCCGTTGCGCCCCCCAGCGCGCGCCTCAGCTCGGCGACTCGGCCACGTTGCGCCACGATCTCGCTGTCGGTGCGCTGGGGCGCATCGAGGATCTCTTCAGCGAGGCGCGGACCTATGCGATCGGCCAACGCGCGGACGAGGGCGCGCGCCATGGCGGCCTGCTGATCGACCCCGAGACGCATGCCGAGACCGAACTCCGCGTTGTCCTCGAAAAGGCTGTTGCTCCACGCCGGGCCACGCCCGTCGGAACCGGCGCGCCACGGCAGCGACGGCAGATTGCCGCCGTAGATCGAGGAGCAGCCGGTCGCGTTGGCGATCTGCAAGCGGTCCCCGAACAGCTGTGAAAGGAGCTTGAGGTACGGGGTTTCACCGCAGCCGGCGCAGGCGCCGGAGAATTCGAACAGCGGTCGCACGAACTGCAGTCCCCGCGAGAGATGCAGCTCGACCTGTTCTCGGGCGTGTTCCGGCAGCGACTCGAAAAACGCGAGACTGCGCCGTCCGGATTCGACTTGCTGCGACCGGTCGCTAAGGTTGATCGCCCTGACCCCGGGATCGAGCGGATCGTGGGCCGGACAATGATCGACGCAGATCCCGCATCCCGTGCAGTCTTCGACAGCGATCTGCAGGGTGAAGCGCTTGTCGGGATAACCGCGCGCATTGACCGGAGCCGATGGAAAGCCTTCCGGCGCCCCCTTGAGCAGCTCGCCATCGTGTAGGCCTTGGCCCGGATCACGCTGTGCGGACAGACGATGCTGCACTGGCCGCATTGGATGCAGAGATCCGCCTTCCAGACCGGCACTGAGAAGGCGATATTACGCTTCTCGTACCGGGTCGTTCCGCCCGCATAGGTGCCGTCGATCGGGAACGCGCTGACGGGGATCTCATCCCCCCGGCCTGCGAACTGCAACGCTTCGATGCGTCTCATCTGGTCGGGCGCATCCGCTGGAATAAAAATCCGCAACTCCTCTTTAGAGGTCATGGTCTTCCGAACCGTGACCTCATGCAGATGCTCGAGCGCGGTATCGACGGCGGCAAAATTCTTCTCGAGAACCGCACGGCCTTTGTCGCCGTAAGTCTTCTCGATCGAGTGGCGGATGCGCCGAACGCCTTCCTCCCGCGGCAGCACGCCGCTGATGGCGAAGAAGCAGGCCTGCAGGATGGTGTTCACCCGCGGCCCCAGGCCCAGGCGCTGCGCGACGCCGCTCGCGTCGATCACGAAGAGGCGCAAGCCCTTCTCGATGATATGCTGCTGCACCGGTCGAGGCAGATGGTCCCACACGGACGCTGCGTCGTGAGGGGAATTGATGAGGATCGTCGCTCCCTGTCTGGCAGGACCCAAGACATCCAATTTCTTCAGAAAATCAAACTTGTGAACGCCGATGAAATCGGCTGATTGCAGCAGATAGGGAGCGGCGATCGGAGCGTCGCCGAAACGCAAGTGACTGATGGTCTCGGCTCCGGACTTGTGGCTGTCATAGACAAAGTAGCCTTGGGCATAGCGTCCCTGGTCTTCGGCCAAAATCTTCACACTGTTCTTGTTCGCTCCGACCGTTCCGTCCGCGCCAAGACCAAAGAACAGTGCGCGGCGGACGCCGGGCCGATGTCGAAGCGCGCATCGATGGGGAGGTTCGTTACGCCGACATCATCGATGATGCCGACGGTGAAGCCGCTACGCGAGTCCTTATCCTTGAGGTGGTCGAAGACGGACTTCGCCATCGCCGGCGTGAAATCTTTTGATGACAGGCCATATCGTCCGCCGACAATGAGCGGCAGAGCGCCCCGCGCGCCCCGCGCGACGGCGTCGGACACAGTCTGCGCGACGTCCAGGCAGAGCTGCTCGGCCGGCGCGCCGGGCTCCTTGGTGCGGTCGAGCACGGCAATGCGACGCACGTTTGCCGGCAGCGCCGCGAGAAAATCTTTGGCCGACCACGGCCGGTAGAGGAGCGCCTGAAGGACGCCGACGCGCTCTCCCTGCGCGTTCAGGTGCGCGACCGTCGCGCGCAGGGTCTCGGCGGACGAGCCCATCGCGACGACGACACGCTCCGCGTCTGGATGACCGTCGTAGCGAAACAGGCGATATTGGCGGCCGGTGAGCGCCGCGAGACGATCCATGGCGCGCTGCACGATGCCGGGCGTTGCGAGGTAATGCGGGTTTACCGCCTCGCGTACCTGGAAATAAGTGTCCGGGTTCTGCCAGGTGCCCCTGATGACGGGATGCTCCGGACTTAAGGCGCGCTCCCGGTGGGCCCGCACGAGATCGTCGTCGATCATGGCTCGGATCTGCTCGTCCGACAGCATCACGAGCGTATTCACCTCGTGCGAGGTGCGGAACCCGTCCATGAAATGGACAAACGGCACCCGCGCTTCGAGCGTGGCCGCCTGCGCCACCAGCGCAAGATCGTGCGCCTCCTGAACCGATCCCGCGCCGAGCAGGGCGAAGCCGGTGGCGCGGACCGCCATGACGTCCTGATGGTCGCCGAAGATGGACGACGCGCCGGCAGCGAGGGCCCGCGCCGCAACATGGAAGACGCAGGCGGTCATCTCGCCCGCAATCTTGAACATGTTCGGCATCATCAGGAGCAAGCCCTGAGCGGCGGTGAAGGTCGTGGTCAGCGCGCCCGCCTGGAGCGCGCCGTGCACCGCGCCGGCGGCGCCCCCCTCCGCCTGCATCTCCTGGACGAAGGGCGCCGCGCCCCACAGATTCCTCTCGCCTTGCGCCGACCACTCATCGGCAAGCTCGGCCATCGGCGACGACGGCGAAATCGGGTAGATGGCGCACCCATCGTTGATGCGGTAGGCGACGTGGGCGACGGCGGTGTTGCCGTCGAGGGTTGCGATCTTGTCCATGATCGTCCTTCTCCGTTTGTCTCGCTGCGGTCAAACGCGGAGGCGGAAGCGGTTCGGCGCGAGCGGC
>JBKQTR010000284.1:0-7344 GCA_052143095.1 Allostellaceae bacterium | reverse complement strand
GTGGAGCGCGTGGAGGCAAAGCAACAGGCCCCAGCCCACCAGCGGCGCGTAGAACCACATCGGGCCGGGCGTGGTCGAATCGATCATGAACAGGATGAAGTTGACGAGCACGTAGATGGTGAGGTGGGAATAGAAGAGCCGCAACGCGCGCACCCGGCGCCATGCCCATTGCTCGAGCTCAGCCTGCTTGGCCGCCTCGCGCACGCCGGTGCCGGGCCGCAACTCGACGGGCTCGCTGTCCCGTCCCCGCATGTTCATAACCGACCTCTTTAGGACCTCTTGGGCGGTCCGCGCCTGAAAGCGGCCCGCCACAGCCAATCTAGCGCGGCTTGCGCGCAAGCGACACCGGAACCTTGACGGTTCGCTCCATTTTTAACCGTTTGGCCGGACGGCGAAACGGCCGCCTGTCGAAAAGCGGCCGTTTCGGCGGGATTCCCGATGCTTAACCGGGTTGTGACCATGAAATGGTCGGAGTGAGAGGATTCGAACCTCCGGCCCCTAGCTCCCGAAGCTAGTGCTCTACCAGGCTGAGCTACACTCCGGCGCCGGCGATATACTGCCTTATGCAGCATGCCGCAACCCCTGGCCGGCTGTCAGTGGCCGCGAGCGAGGCAGAAGTCGACGGCCTCGTCGAGTGCCCGCCGCTCGGCGCCATCGCGAAACAGGGCGAGGCTGCGACGTGCCGCCTCGCCATAGTGGCGCGCGCGGTCGAGCGTCGCCCGCAGCGTGCCGAGCCGGGTCATCAGCTCGATGGCGCGCTCGAGGTCGCCGTCCTGCTGGTCGAGCTCTTCCAGCGTGCGGCGCCAGAAAGCGCGCTCGGGATCGCCGGCCTGACGCACGGCCAGCACCACCGGCAAGGTGATCTTGCCCTCGCGGAAATCGTCGCCCACGGTCTTGCCGAGCTCCGCTTGGCGCGCCGAATAGTCGAGCATGTCGTCGACGAGCTGGAAGGCGATGCCGAGATTGCGGCCATAGGAGGCGAGCGCCTCCTCCTCGGCGGCGGGCCGGTCGGCGAGCACGGCGCCGATGCGGCTCGCTGCGGCGAAGAGCTGGGCCGTCTTGGCCTGGATCACCGCGAGATAGGCTTCCTCGGTGGTCGCGGTGTCGTTGGACGTGACGAGCTGCAGCACCTCGCCTTCGGCGATCACCGCCGAGGCCTCGGACAGGATCGCCAGCACCTTGAGCGAACCGTCCTCGACCATGAGCTGGAAGGCGCGGCTGAACAGGAAATCGCCGACCAGGACCGAGGATTTGTTGTCCCAGACGGCGTTCGCGGTGGCGAGGCCGCGGCGGAGGTCGCTGTCATCGACGACGTCGTCATGCAGCAGCGTCGCGGTGTGGATGAATTCGACCGCGGCGGCCAGCGCCACGTGACGCTCGCCGCGATAGCCGCACAGATGCGCCGCGGCCAAGGTCAGCATGGGCCGCAACCGCTTGCCGCCGGCAGCGATGATGTGGCCGGCGACCTGCGGGATGAGTGCCACAGGGCTCTGCATGCGCTCGAGAATGAGCGTGTTGACCCGGCTGAGATCAGCCTTGACGAGGGCGGTAAGACCGTCGAGCGTCGCCGCTTTCTTGGCGTTCTCGTCCTGCGCACTTGCCACAAGGGCCACGCCCACTTCCCCTTTCCCCCACCGCTGCGGTCGCCCCTCGCTTGACGGAGCCTTGCCCGCAGGCGAGCATAGAATGCTGGGAGAAGGGGTCAAGCCCGGCTCGTCGGCAGGACAATTCGGGCGAGGCTGATGAAGGAATTGCTGCGCACCAACGACCTCGTCCGGCTGTCCTGGCTGCAGGCGCTGCTCAACGATGCCGGCATCGAGACCTTCGTCCTCGATCACAATACGGCGGCGATCGAAGGCGGCATCTCCGCTCTCCAGCGCCGGCTGATGGTGCGCGACCAGGACCATCGTCGCGCCCTGGCCGCGCTTGCCGAGGCCGGCGAGACGCCGGGGTGAGCGAGCCTGCCGCCCAAATGCCGGTGAGCGAGGACACGCTGTTGGGCGGCCGCGTCAAGCTGCGCCAACCGCTTACCGGCTACCGCGCGGCCATCGATCCCGTGCTGCTCGCCGCCGCGGTGCCGGCAGGCGCGGCCGACAGCGTGCTCGACATCGGCTGCGGCGTCGGCGCGGCGGCGCTCTGCGTGGCGGCGCGCGTCGAGGGCTGCCGCATCACCGGCATCGAGGCGCAGCGCGACCTCGTCCGGCTGGCGGGCGAGAACATCCTGCTCAACGATGTCCAGGGCCGCGTCGTCGTCATGGCCGGCGACCTGCTGCGGCCGCCGCCCCGGCTCGAGCCCGGCAGCTTCGCCCATGTCATGGCGAACCCGCCCTTCCTCGAGGCTGGCGCGGCGACCTCCGCGCCGGACGCCGGCAAGGCCGCCGCGACGGTCGAGGGCGAGGCGGATCTTGCCGCCTGGGTCCGTTTTGCCCTCACCATGGTGCGGCCCAAGGGCAGCCTCACCTTCATCCACCGCGCCGACCGCATGGAGCAGCTGTTGGCGCAGCTCATGGGCCGCGCCGGCGAGATCATCGTCTTCCCGCTCTGGGCCGGCCCTGACAGGCCGGCAAAACGCATCATCCTGCGCGCCAGAAAAGGGGTCGAGACGCCGACGCGACTGACGCCCGGCCTGGTGCTGCACGAGGCCGACGGGCGCTATACGCCGGCGGCCGACGCCGTGCTGCGCCGAGGCGCGCCGCTGACGCTCTCGTGATTGGACCGAAGCTCGCGCCCCGCCCACCTTCCTTCGGTCCGTCGCCGGCTCGCCGCGGACGGGTCCGGTCTTGGAGCGCGCATGGGGAAACGACCGATGATTGTGGCGCGGGCGGCAGCTCTGGTCGGCGTGATCGCGATCCTGCCCGGGGCCTGCGGCGCCGGCCAGAACGGCGCGCCTGCCGAAAAGGTCTGGCGCAATGGCGCCGGCGTGCCCGTCGATCCGGTTTATGGGACACCGCTGCCAGGCTCGCAGCCGATGTTTTGAGCGAGCGTCGACGCGGCTTGTCAATTCCCGGGGCTCATGCCCATGTTCTAAGATGATGAGCCTCGTCGACGACCTCCTGGAAAAGCTCCCGATGGAGCGCTTCCGCAACCCGCCGCCCCAGGTGGCGGTGCTGCGCCTGGACGGGTTGATCGGCGGGCGCGGCCCGCGCGGGCTGTCGCTGCGCCGCTTTGCCGCCGCCCTCGAGCGCGCCTTCGCCTTGCGCAACCTCAAGGCCGTGGCGCTGGCGATCAACTCGCCCGGCGGCTCGCCGGCGCAATCCTCGCTGCTGTTCCGTCGCATCCGCCAGCTCGCCCAGGAGAAGGCCGTGCCGGTCGTCGCCTTCGCCGAGGACGTCGCCGCCTCGGGCGGCTATTGGCTTGCCTTGGCGGCGGACGAGATCTTCGCCGAGGACACCTCGCTGGTGGGCTCGATCGGCGTCATCACCGCGAGCTTCGGCTTCGCCGATGCGCTGCGCAAGCTCGGGGTGCAGCGCCGCCTCTATACCGCCGGCGAGAACAAATCGCTGCTCGATCCCTTCCTGGCCGAGGATCCCAAGGGCGTCGAGCGCCTGACCGCGCTCCAGCGCGACATGCACGACGTCTTCAAGGACATGGTCCGTGCCCGCCGCGGCGCCCGGCTCATCGCGGAGGAGGCGACGGTCTTCAGCGGCGAAGTCTTCACCGGCAGGCGCGCGCTCGAGCTCGGTCTCATCGACGGCATCGGCGACCTCCGCGGCACCATGCGCCAGCGTTATGGCGAGACGGTGAGGCTCCGGGTGGTCGAGCCGGAGCGCCGCCGCCTGTTGCTGCCGCGCTTCGGCTTGCCGCGCCGACCCGATATCGGCGACGTCGCCGCTGATCTCCTGGCGCGGCTCGAGGAACGGCTGATCTGGGCGCGCTTCGGGCTCTAAGCTTGACCCTCCGTCGCGCTCTCCCCTAAACCGGGTCATGCTTGGCTTTTCCTTGCCCAAACTTCTGCTGCTCGTCCTGATGATCGCTGTCGTCTGGTTCGGCTTCCGCTATGTGAGCCGCGTCGACGCCATCCGGCGGCACGTGCGCGAGGAGATGAAGCGGCGCCAGCGGCCGCGCGGGCCGGTGAGCATCGAGGCCGAGGATCTCGTCAAATGCACGCAATGCGGCGCCTATGTGGCGGCGCGCAGCGCCTCCTCCTGCGGGCGCAAGGATTGTCCGTGGGGCGTTTGATCGCCTCAACCGGCACAGCGATGCGCCCGCGGCCGATGATGCCGACGGCGGTCGCCGCCGGGCTGTGCCTGGTGGCGATGCTGCTGGCCGGCTGCAGCGAGGCGCGGCCGGCCTGGGGGCCGGGCACGCCGCGCAACGGCGCCGGCCAGCCGGTCGATCCGACCCTCGGCACGCCGCTCCCGGGCTACACCACGATCAACAACGGATAGCCCCGCGCGCATAGCCCCGCGCCTTGACCCCCGCAGGGGCGGCGCTTATGGTGCGCCGCAACCTCAAACGTCTTTTCGGAACAAATGGATGGTGGCGGTGGCCGCGGCGACCGGGAACAGCTTTCAGGCGCTGATTCTCAAGCTGCAAGCCTATTGGGCCGCGCAAGGCTGCGTCATCCTGCAGCCCTATGACGTCGAGATGGGGGCCGGCACCTTCCATCCCGCCACGACCTTGCGCGCGCTCGGCCCCCGACCCTGGCGCGCCGCCTATGTCCAGCCGTCGCGGCGCCCGACCGACGGCCGCTACGGCGAGAACCCCAACCGGCTGCAGCATTACTACCAATTCCAAGTGATCCTGAAGCCGGCGCCGGCCGAGAGCCAACAGCTCTATCTCGACAGCCTCGCCGCCCTCGGCGTCGACGCCCAGCGGCATGACATCCGCTTCGTCGAGGATGATTGGGAGAGCCCGACGCTCGGTGCCTGGGGGCTCGGCTGGGAGGTCTGGCTCGATGGCATGGAGGTGTCGCAATATACCTATTTCCAGCAGGTCGGCGGCATCGAATGCGATCCGGTCTCGACCGAGCTCACCTACGGGCTCGAGCGCCTTGCCATGTATGTTCAGGGCGTCGAGAACGTCTATGACCTCGACTATAACGGCGCCGGCGTCAGCTATGGCGACGTGTTCAAGCGCGCCGAAATCGAGTTCTCCGCCTATAATTTCGAGCACGCCGACACCAAGCTGCTGTTCCGTCATTTCGCCGACGCCGAGCAGGAATGCAAGGCGCTGCTGGCGCGCGATCTGCCGCTGCCGGCCTATGACCAGTGCATCAAGGCGAGCCACGCCTTCAACCTGCTCGACGCGCGCGGCGTCATCTCCGTGACTGAGCGCGCCTCCTTTATCGGCCGCGTGCGCGCGCTCGCCAAGGCTTGCTGCGAGGGCTGGCTGGCGCGGCAGGCAAGCGCCGCCTGAGCCGATGGCCGAGCTTCTCCTGGAGCTGCTCACCGAAGAGATCCCGGCGCGCATGCAGCCGCGCGCGGCAGAGGACCTCGCGAAGCTCGCCACCGACAAGCTCGGTGCGGCGGGTCTTGTTCCCTCCTATGCCCATGCCTATGCGACGCCGCGGCGCTTGACGCTGGTGGTGGAGGGCCTGCCGGATCGGCAGCCCGATGCGATCGAGGAACGCCGCGGCCCGCGCGTCGGCGCCCCGGCAAGCGCGATCGACGGGTTTCTCAAATCCGCCGGCCTCGCCTCGATCGATCAATGCGAGCAGCGCGACGGCGGCAAGGGTGTCTTCTATTTCGCGGTGATCCGCCGGGCCGGCCGCCGGACCGCCGCGGTGCTGCCGGAGCTGTTGCGCGAGATCGTGCTCGGGCTGCCCTGGCCCAAATCCATGCGCTTTCCGGCGGCAAGCTTCCGCTGGGTACGGCCGATGACCGGCGCGCTCTGCCTGCTCGACGGCAAGGTTCTGCCGCTGGCGCTCGATGGCGTGCCGGTGGGCGACGAGACCTGCGGCCATCGCTTCCTCGCGCCGAAAAAGTTCAAGGTGAAGGATTTCGCCGACTATCGGCGCAAGCTGCAGGACGCGCATGTGATGCTGCGCGCCGAGGACCGTCGCCAGGCGATCACGCAGGCGCTCCATGAGAAGGCTGCCGAGGCGCAGCTTGCGGTGAAGGAGGATCCGGCGCTGCTCGAGGAGGTGACCGGCCTCGTCGAATGGCCGGTCGTGCTCATGGGCACGATCGATCCGGAATTCCTGGCGTTGCCGGCCGAGGTTCTGACCACCTCGATGCGGGCGCATCAGAAGTACTTTACCTGTCTCGATCGCGACGGCGGGCTCGCCGGGCGCTTTCTCGTCGTCGCCAACATGATCGCCGATGACCGCGGCAAGACGATCGTCGCCGGTAACGAGCGCGTGCTCCGCGCGCGCCTGTCGGACGCGCGTTTCTTCTGGGAGCAGGATCGCAAGATTGCGCTCGCCGCGCGCATCCCGAAACTGGCCGAGCGGGTGTTTCACGCCAGGCTCGGCAGCGTCCTCGACAAGGTCGGGCGGCTCGAGCGCCTGTCCGAGGACCTCGTGCCTTACATCGAGGGCGCGGACAAGGCGAAGGTGCGGCGGGCGGCAGAGCTTGCCAAGGCCGATCTGTCGAGCGGCATGGTCGGCGAGTTTCCCGAGCTTCAAGGCATCATGGGCGGCTACTACGCGCTCCATGACGGCGAGCCCGCCGAGGTCGCGGCGGCAATCGCCGAGCATTACTCGCCGCTTGGACCGAATGATCGCTGCCCCGGCGCGCCGGTCAGCGTCGCGGTCGCGCTCGCCGACAAGATCGACACGCTGGTCGGATTCTTCGCGATCGACGAGAAGCCGACCGGCTCGCGCGATCCCTTCGCCCTGCGCCGCGCGGCGCTAGGCGTGATCCGGCTGATCCTCGAAAACCACCTGAGGCTGCCGCTCACAGAGGCTTTCGGCCGGGCCTTCGTGCTCGGCCGCGCGAACGGCTTTGCCGCCGATCCCACCGGCGATCTCCTGGTCTTCTTCGCCGACCGCCTCAAGGTCCATCTGCGCGAGCAGGGCGTGCGTCACGATCTCGTCGCCGCCGTCTTTGCGCTCGGCGGCGAGGATGATCTGGTCCGGCTGCTCGCCCGCGTCGCGGCACTCGATGCCTTTCTGAGGACCGATGACGGCGCCAATCTGCTGGTGGCGTATAGCCGCGCCGCCAACATCGTGCGCATCGAGGAGAAGAAGGACGCGACGACCTATCCCGGCGAGCCCGATCCCAAGCTTCTGCAGGAGCCGGCGGAAGCGACGCTCGCCGCCGAGCTGGACAGGGCTGCGGCGAAAAGCACCGACGCCCTAGGCCGGGAGGCGTTTAGGGAGGCGATGGCGGTGCTGGCGGCGTTGCGCGGGCCGGTGGATGAATTGATTGCGCGGGTAACCGTTAATTGCGAGAATAGGGA
>JBKQTR010000283.1:0-18559 GCA_052143095.1 Allostellaceae bacterium | reverse complement strand
GCATCATGCTGATCTCCGACGGCGACGTCAGCGGCGTCATCGCGACCTCGCGGCCGCAAAGCGGCGTCGACATCTATATGGGCTCGGGCGGTGCGCCCGAAGGCGTGCTCGCCGCCGCGGCGCTGCGCTGCATCGGCGGCTATATGCAGGGCCGGCTGCTGTTCCGCAACGACGACGAGCGCGGCCGCGCCCAGCGCTTCGGCATCAAGGATTTCGCCCGCAAATACCAGCTCCTCGACCTCGCCAAGGGCGACGTCATGTTCGCCGCCACCGGCGTCACCAGCGGCACCATGCTGCAAGGCGTGCGCCGCTTCGCCGGCGGCGCGGTGACGCATTCGATGGTGATGCGCTCCAAGACCGGCACGGTGCGCATCATCGAGGCGCAGCACAATTTCGAGCGCAAGGTGCAGTTCGACGTGCCGCACTGAGCGCGCAGCGCCGGTCGATGCCGCCATTGACGCGACTCGACGGCGGCGGCGATGCTGGCCTCATGCCTGACGGCTTCACCGCCTTTCTCGGCGTCGAGTGCTCGCTTTCGGGCCGGCGCTGGCGCCAGCGCGCGGCGGACGACCGCGCCGGCTTGGCGCTGGCGCAGCGGCTCGACCTGCCGGAGATCGTCGGCAGGCTGCTCGCCGCGCGCGGCGTCGAGGTGGAGGCGGCGGAGCGGTTCCTCGCGCCGACCTTGCGCGACTTCCTGCCGGACCCGTCGCATTTGAAGGACATGGACGTGGCGGTGGCGCGGCTGGTGCGCGCGATCACCGACGGCGAGCTCATCGCCGTGTTCGGCGATTACGATGTCGACGGCGCGACCTCGGCGGCGCTCATCCAGCGCTTCCTCGCCGCCATCGGCTGCCGCGCCCGGCTCTACATCCCCGATCGGCAGCGCGAGGGCTACGGCCCCAACGCGCCGGCGCTGCTGCGCCTCAAGGACGAGGGCGTCGCGGTGGCAATCACCGTCGATTGCGGCACCGGCGCGCATGCGGCGCTTGCCGCCGCGGCCGAGGCCGGGCTCGACGTCATCGTCATCGACCATCACGTCGCCGAGCCGGCGCTGCCGCGTGCGCTCGCGATCATCAACCCCAACCGCCTCGACGAGACCAGCGCGCATGGCATGTTGGCGGCGGTGGGCGTCGCCTTCCTGCTGGTGGTCGGCGTCAACCGCGCGCTGCGCCAGGCCGGCTGGTATGCCGACCGGCCGGCGCCCGATCTCGTGCAGTGGCTCGATCTCGTGGCGCTTGGCACGATCTGCGACGTGGTGCCGCTCACCGGCGTCAACCGCGCGCTGGTGGCGCAGGGGCTGAAGCTGCTGCAGCGCCGCGGCAATCCGGGCCTCGCCGCGCTCGCCGATGCGGCCGGGCTGGGTCAGCGGCTCGACGCCTACCATGCCGGCTTCATCCTGGGGCCGCGGGTCAATGCCGGCGGCCGGGTCGGACAGGCGGATCTCGGCGCGCGGCTGCTGGCGAGCGACGATGCGATCGAGACGCGCGCCCTGGCGCAGCAGCTCGAGGCGCTCAATGTCGAGCGGCGCGAGATCGAGGCGCGGGTGCTGGCGCAGGCGATCGATCAGGTCGAAAGCGGCGAGCGCTCCGCGCCGTTGCTTTTCGTCGCCGGCGAGGGCTGGCACGCCGGGGTCATCGGCATCGTCGCCAGCCGTCTGAAGGAGCGCTACAACCGCCCGGCCTGCGTCACCGCCGTGGCCGACGGCATCGGCAAGGGCTCCGGCCGCTCGGTACCGGGTCTCGCCCTCGGCCCCGCCATCCTCGCCGCGCGCCAGGCGGGGCTGCTGATGAATGGCGGCGGCCATGCCATGGCGGCGGGCTTCACCGTCGCCGCGGCCGGGCTCGGCGCGCTGCGCGACTTCCTCGCCGCGCGCGCCGCAGCGGCCCTCGGCGCGGTCGGGCGGGCGCCGGAGCTCGGCATCGACGGCGTGCTTGCCTCGGGCGCCACGACGCCGCAGCTGGTGCAGCTGGTCGAGCGGCTCGGGCCCTTCGGCGCCGGCAATGCCGAGCCGCGCTTCGCGCTGGCCAATCAGCGCATCCTGCGCGCCGATGTCGTCGGCGGTCAGCACGTCCGCTGCATCCTCGGCGACGGCGCCGGCGCGACGCGGCTCAAGGCGATCGCCTTCCGCTGCCTCGAGGGCGAGCTCGGCCCGGCGTTGCTGCACGGCCAGGGCCGCGGCTTTCATGTCGCGGGCCATCTCCGCGCCGATAGCTGGCAAGGGCGTGAGGACGTTCAACTCATCCTCGACGACGCCGCGCTCGCCTGAGCGGTCGCCGGCCCAATAGAGCCGCGGCGCCGATCTCCGCTCCGCTCGTCGTGCTCAGTCGCCGGCTAGTATCCCATCAGCGAGGCGTAGCGGTCGCGGTGAAAGGCGCTGTCGCCGAACGCCGCCTGCGCCACCCGCGCGCGCTTGAGGAAGAAGCCGATCTCGTGCTCGTCGGTCATGCCGATGCCGCCATGCATTTGCACGCCCTCATTGCCGACCAGGAAGAAGGCGTCGCCGGCCTTGGCCTTGGCGAGGCTGGCGAGCGCGCCGGCATCCGCGGCCTTGGCGTCGAGCGCGGCCAGCGCGGCGACCACCGCCGAGCGAGCCAGCTCGATCTCGCAGAACATCGCCGCGGCGCGGTGCTTCAGCGCCTGGAACGAGCCGATCGGCACGCCGAACTGCTTGCGGTCTTTGAGATACTGGACGGTGCGCTCGAACGCCGCCGCGGCGCTGCCGAGCATCTCGGCGGCAAGCCCGGCGCGGGCGCGGTCGAGCACGGGATCGAGCACGGCGGCGCCGTCATCGACAGAGCCCAGCACCGCCTCCGCGGCGAGCTCGACGCCATCGAGGCTGAGGCGCGCGGCGTTGCGGCTGTCGACCATGAAGGTGCGCGTGCGCGTCAATCCCTTGGCATCGCCGGGCACGAGGAAGAGCGTGATGCCGTGGCGATCGCCCGGCGCGCCGGCGGTGCGCGCGGCGACGATGAGGAGGTCGGCGACATGGCCGTCGAGGACGAAGCGCTTCTCGCCGTCGAGGCGGAAGCCGCCGGCGCGCCGGCGAGCGGTGGCGGCGATCCCAGCGGGCGCGTGATGCGCGCCTTCCTCGAGCGCCAGCGCGACGAGACGCTCGCCCCGGGCCAGCGCCGGCAGATGCGCCTCCTTCTGCAGCGCGCTGCCGGCGAGCGCCAACGCGCTGGCGCCGATCATCGCGGTGGCGAGCAGCGGACTGGCGGCCAGCGTACGGCCCGCCGCCTCCATCACCTGGCCAAGGCCGAGGCAGCCGAAATCGGCGCCGCCATAGGCTTCCGGCACGAGAAAGCCGGCCCAGCCCAGCTCCGCCATCTGCCGCCACAGCGGCAGCGAGAAGCCCAGCACATCCTTGTCGTCGCGCAGCTTGCGCAGCGCGCTCACCGGCGCGCGCTTGGCGAAGAAATCCAGCGCGGTGTCGCGGATGAGCGCGGTGTCGCTGTCGAGGACGAGCGCCATCGTCTCAGTCCGGCAGGCCAAGCACGCGCTTGGCGATGACGTTGAGCTGGATCTCCGAGGTGCCGCCCTCGATCGAGTTCGCCTTGGAGCGCAGCCATTCGCGCGTGATGCGCTTCTCGTCGGCGGCGAAGCCGTCGCCCTCCCAGCCCAGCGCCTGGCTCCCGAGGCATTGCAGCAGCAGCTCGAATTTCCGCTTGTTGAGCTCGGTGCCGTAATATTTGAACATCGCCGAGGCCGGACCCGGCGCGCCGCCTTTCGCCTCCTCGGCGGCGCGGCGCTGGGTGAGGCGGAAGGCGCGCTGGTCGATCTCGTGCTGCGCGATGCGGTCGCGCAGCGCCGCGTCCGCCACCTTGCCGTCGTGCGCGCCGGCATAGCTCTTGGCGAGCTCGGCAAGCGAGCGCTCGGCGCCGCGCTGACGCTCCCCGATCGAGGCGATCATCTTGCGCTCGTGCTCCAGCAGCTTCTTGGCGATGGTCCAGCCGTTGTTGAGGCCGCCGACGAGATTGTCCTGCGGCACGCGGACATTCTCGATGAAGGTCTCGCAGAACGGCGAGGCGCCGCTGATGAGGCGGATCGGCCGGGTGCGCACGCCGGGATCGTCCATGTCGATGAGCAGGAAGCTGATCCCCTCATGTTTCTTCGCCATGGGATCGGTGCGCACGAGGCAGAAGATCCAGTCGGCGAGATCGGCGTAGGAGGTCCAGATCTTGTGGCCGTTGACCAGGAAATGCTCGCCCTGCGGCACGGCGCGGGTCCTAAGGCCGGCGAGGTCGGAGCCGGCCTCGGGCTCGCTGTAGCCCTGGCACCAGCGGATCTCGCCGCGGGCGATGCGCGGCAGATGCATCGCCTTCTGCGCCTCGGTGCCGTATTCCAGCAGCACCGGCCCCAGCATCCAGATGCCGAAGCTCTGCAGCGGCGGCCGGCAATTGAGCCGGCGCATCTCCTCCTCGACGAGGCGCGCCTCGGCCGGCGCGAGGCCGCCGCCGCCATATTGCTTGGGCCAGCTCGGCACCGTCCAGCCGCGCGCCGCCATGCGCTCGAGCCAGAGCTTGGCGTCCGGGTTCTTGAAGCTTGCGCGCCGTCCGCCCCAGACCACCTCGTCGTCGGGCATTGGCGTGCGCATGCTCGGCGGGCAGTTCGCCTCGAGCCAAGCGCGGGTCTCTGCACGGAAGGCGTCAAGCTCGGCCATGAGGGCCTCCTAGGGCGCTGACCCTACACCAGGCGGCGGCCGCCCTCAACCCAGGCAACCAATGGTTAACCATGGGTGGCGATAATCGACCACAACGACAAAGAAGGGGGCTCTGGGCATGGTGCCCGACACCGGAGCGGGCGACAGCGCCCGCGGCGAGAGCTTGGCGACGGCGGCACCGCGGCGCGGCAAGGCGCGGGCGAGGCCGCACGTCGAGGCCGGCGGCGATGCCGGGCCGCCGGTCGCCCGGATCATGCAGCTCGTCGCCGCGGTCAAGGCCGAGCAGACCAGCCTGAGCCCGGTCGCGACGGCCGGCGATCCCGCCGAGCGGGTCAAGCTGATGGGCTGGCTGCGCCGGATTCTCGAGGCGCGCGAGCAGGAGCGCCAAGCCTGGGACGGCCAGATCCGGCTGCTCGAGGCGCAATGCGCCGAGGCGCAGGCGGCGGCCGAGGCGGCGCTGCAGGCGGCCGAACGCACCGGCGCGCAGCATCAGCGCGTCGTCGCCGATCTCAAGCTGATGCACGAGCACCAGCGCTCGATCTGGCAGCTCGAGCGGCGGCGGTTCGAAATCACCATCGGCGGGCTCGAGCAGGCGCGGCGCAAGACAATGCTCGGCCGCGCCCGGCACCTGGTGCGCCCGGCGCTCGCGGCGGGGTTGCTGCTGGTGTCGCTGGCGGCGGTGGCGCTCTCCGCCGACAGCACCGCCAAGGTGGGCCGCTCCCTGCTCGATCTCAACCACACCGGCCAGGCGACCATCATCGTGCTCGGCGGCGAGCGAGCCATTCCCTTCCAGCCCTGAGGAAGCGGCACGCGCCGCCGCCCCCCGAAAGGGCAACTGGAAGCCCCCGGGTTTGACGCTACCTTCGAAGAGCGCGAGGAAATGCCGGAGCGAGGGCATGGGGTCGCTCGCTCCAGGCATGAGGCACTTGCCATGAATGGGCCGAAAGCCGCGCGGCTGCTGCGCGATCGCGCGGCTTCGCTTCGCAAGCTGGTGCGCGAACAGATGAGCGAGGATGAACCCAAGCTCGCCGACGATCTCTCGCAGATTGCCGACGATCTGGAAGCGCGCGCCAAGCGGCTGGAGCGCGTCGGCGAAGGCTGAGATCGCGCGCCGCGATCCGCGGCGCCGTTCCGAGCACGCGCGGGTTGCATAGCAGCACAACGGACCGTCGATCCTCCCCCGCCCAGCCCAGGCGGGGTAGAAGGATTGAACTTTCGGAGGGAGGGGACGTTCCCCCGGCGGCCCCTTTGGGCGCATTGAGAAAAGCCCGGCGGCGATGCCACATGCGGAAAGACGCCGTGCCCTCCGGCCAGCGGCGGGCCGCGATGGGAGGAAAGGGAGAGCTCATGACAGAACCAAGCCTTCCGGCTTGGCGGGTGCGGCCAGCGTGACCGTCGAGGGCAAAGCAGGCGCGACGCTCGCGCGCGCGGCGCGCCAAGCGCCGCCGCCGGAACAGGCGCTGTCGCATGACCTGCGCGAGCTGGGCCGCACGCTGCGCGACCTCGAGGCGGTGTTGACGCTGCCGGCGGTCTGGGCGCGCTATGACGCGCGCCAGGTCGCCGAGAGCGTCACCGACGTGCTGGTCGACAGGCTCGGCCTCGATTTCGCCTATCTCTGGCTGCGTCTGCCCGGCGACGCGCCGGCGATCGATGTGGCGCGCGCGCCGGCAACCGGCGGCGCCGAGGTGACGGCGCTGCTGCGCCGGGCGCTGGCGGATTGGCTCGGCAAGCCGCAGCCGACCGAGGCGGTGACGCTGCCCAACCCGCTCGGCAAGGGCCGGTTGCGCGCGCTGTTCGCGCCGGTGGGCAGCGGCGAGCTGTCGCTGCTGGTGGTGGGCTCGCACCAGCCGGGCTTCCCCAGCGCGGCGCAGCGGCTGCTGCTCGGCGTCTGCGCCAGCCAGGCGGCGATCGCCATCGGCCGCTGGCGCACCGAGCAGGAGCTCTACCGCCTCAACGAGACCCTGGAGCAGCGCGTCGCCGCCGAGATCAAGGCGCGGCTCGCCGCCGAGGAGGCGTTCCGCCAGGCGCAGAAGATGGAGGCGATCGGGCAACTCACCGGCGGCGTCGCCCATGACTTCAACAACATCCTGACCGCGATCTTCGGCAGCCTGGAGATGGTGCTGGGCAGCGAGGAGCCGGACGAGAGGACGCGGCGGATGGTGACCACCGCGTTGCGCTCGGCCGGGCGCGGCGCGCGGCTGACGCAGCAGCTGCTGGCCTTCTCGCGCCGCCAGATGCTGCAGCCGAAGCTCGTCAACCTCAACGAGCTGCTGGCGGAGATGCGCGTCCTCATGCAGCGCGCGGTCGGCGAGGCGATCGAGATCCTGCTGGCGCTTGCCCCCGACCTGCCATCCTGTCTGATCGACCCGGCGCAGTTCGAGACCGCCATTCTCAACCTCGTCATCAACGCGCGCGACGCCATGCCGAATGGCGGCACGCTGCGCATCGCCACGCGCCGGGTGGCGGTCGCCGCCGATACCAGCGAGCTGACCGGCGGCGACTACGTCCTGCTGTCGGTCACCGACAGCGGCGCCGGCATGACGCAAGAGGTGCGGGCCCGCGCCTTCGAGCCGTTCTTCACCACCAAGGAGGTCGGCAAGGGTTCCGGCCTCGGCCTCTCCATGGTCTACGGCTTCGCCAAGCAATCGGCCGGCACCGCGCAGATCGACAGCACGCCGCGCCGCGGCACCAGCGTCCTGCTCTATCTCCCGGCGCTTGCCGATGCCGCCGAGCGCAGCGAGCATGAGCGCGACAGCCCCATCGTCCCCAGTGGCTCCGGCACCATCCTGCTGGTCGAGGACAATGAGGAGGTCCGCTCGGCGACCGCGGAAGTGCTGGCCGCGCTCGGCTACCACGTGATCACCGCCGCGCATGGCCGCGCCGCGCTCGACATCGTGCGCCGGCGGCGGTCGATCGACCTGCTGCTCACCGATCTCGTCATGCCGCGCGGCATGAGCGGTATCGACCTTGCCCGCGCGGTGCGGCACCTGAGCGCCGATCTGCCGGTGCTGCTGATGTCGGGCTACTCGCCCGCGACCTTCGCCGAGATCGGCGGCGAGCTGCATTGCGGCTTCATCGCCAAGCCCTTCCGCCCGGCCGAGCTCGGCAAGGCGATCAACGATATGCTGCGCGCCCTCGAGCCCCGGCCGTCACCCGCCGGCAAATAGCGCTGGTCTGCGCCATCGGTCTGTCCGAATTTCGCGAGCATTTGGATCGAGCGGGTCGGCGGCGAGGGTGCGCTTTTCGTCGACGACACGCATCGCGACGTCACTCGGCCGAGCGCGGCGCGCCTCTGCCTGCCGCTCGGCGGGAGACGCCGATCACGCGAGCGATTACCCGACATCCACACCGTCTGAGTTGCACGCCGAGGAGCGGCTATCCCGTGCGCTGCGACAAGCACCGTGCCGGTCCTCGGCGGGTGGCGCCGCCACGCGTTCAAGTCGAGCGCGTCGGGTCACGGAGAGCTTGTACGCTAGGTCGAAGTAATGGCATAGTCGTGACATCTAAAAAACGGCAAGACTATTTAACAAATTAAACTGGAGGTGGCTGTGGCCGTGAAAACTACGAAATCAGAGGTAGAGCAAACTGACCCCATCACGGTCGGGCAAGTCGGCAACGGACCACTACCTGCTGGCGACGTGGTGGGCGTGGACAAGATCCGCGATCTGCTGTTCGGCAATCAAATGCAAGATTACGACCGACGTTTCTCCAAGCTGGAAGAGCGGTTTCTGCAGCGCTTCAAGGACATCGAGTCCGAGACGGCGCGCAATCTCAGCGCCTTCGAATCGAACGCGAAGAAGCAGGTGGAATCGCTCGCGGCTCAACTGCGCGAGGAGAAAGACTTGCGCGCCGATGCCGACAAGGAGATCGAGCGGACGCTGCGCGAGCATAACCAGACGATTGAAAAGCGCCTGCGCTCGATATCGGATCAGGTGAGCCAGCTCGAGCGCGATCAGGCCGACCGCCTGACCCAGGAAGCACAGGCGTTGCGCGACGAGATCAAGCGCAAGAACGAGGACATGCAGCACGCGCTCGAGAAGATGTTTGCCGAGCTGAGCAACGTCAAAACCGATCGCAACCTGCTCGCCGGGCTGTTCGTCGAGGTCGCCAAATGCCTGAACCAGGATGTGGGACCGAAGAGCGCCGGCAAGGGTGCCGCCGAGCCGTTACGCGGCTGGCCGGCCAGCTGATCCGCCGCGCGAGGTGAGCACGTCCGCCGCGGCGACGCTCGAATGGTTGCTCCGCCCGCCTTCGAGCGAGACCAAGATCGATCGCAAGGCGCTGGCCGGTCTCCTGGTCGAGCTCGCACGGAACGTCGAGCCCGAGTACCGGGTGGAGCCGATCGACGTGCCCCGGGTCGATCCGCGGCTCGAACAGCTGCGCAGCCTGTTGCTGGGCCGCGAGATCGAAGTGCTGTCGCGGCTGAGCGAGGTGGTGGAGGATCCCGAGCAGCTGGCGGTGGCGGTCGGACGCGTCCTGCCCGGCGCGATCGCCTGGGCGACGAGCGATGCCCGGCTGGGACAGGTGTTGGCGCCCGCGCTCGAGAAGGCGACGGAGAGCTCGATCCGCAGCAATCCGCGGACGCTCGTGAACATCCTCTATCCGCTCATCGTCCCGGCGATCCGCAAGTCGATCGGCGAGACCATCGACAACACCTTCCAGTCGCTTAATGAGTCGCTGAAGCACAGCCTTACCTGGCGCGGGCTCAGATGGCGCTGGGAAGCCTGGCGGACGGGAACTTCCTTCGCCGAGGTCGTGCTCAAGCACACGCTCGTCTACCAGGTCGAGCATGTCTTCCTGATCCACCGCCACACCGGGTTGTTGATCTCCCATGTCGCGGCCGAGGATGCGGCGAGCCAGGATCCGCAGCTGGTGTCGTCGATGCTGGTCGCGATCCAGGATTTCGTGCGGGATTCCTTCGCCGGCGCCGAGCAGCAGGGGCTCGACACGGTACGGCTCGGCGAGCTCAGGCTGTGGTCCGAGCAGGGGCCCTTCGCCACGCTGGTCGCGGTGATCCGAGGCAACCCGCCGGAAGAGCTGCACGAAACGCTGCGCAGCGTGCTGACGCGGATCCATGCCGAGCACCGTCAGAAGCTGGAGAGTTTCGACGGCGACAGTTCGGGCTTTGCCGATGTCGAGGCGTATCTGAGCGAATGCGCGGCGCTGAGGCAGCAGGCGCCGCGATCGGCGAGAGCCGGCTTCCCGTGGCTCGTATCCCTGGTCGGGCTGCTGCTGCTGGGGCTCGCGGTGGCGGGGGGCTTGCGCTGGTGGCACAACGACCAGCTCCGCCAGGTCGAGGAGCGGTTCCGCCAGGGCGAGCAGCGGCTCTGGGACGGCTACATCACGCGGCTTCGGGCACAGCCCGGCATCGTCGTCACCGAGGAGGGACGGCACGACGACAAATTCCTGGTCGCGGGCCTGCGCGATCCGCTCGCGATCGACCCGCTTCTGGTGATGCACCAATCGGGGATCGATCCCGCGCGCGTCGTCAGCCGGTGGGTCCCCTATCAGGGGCTTGATCCGGAGTTCGTGCTGAAGCGGCTGCAGGCGTCGCTCGATCCGCCGCCGAGCGTGACGCTCGCGGTCGTCGGCGACCGCATCGTGGCAACGGGATCGGCGCGGCCCACCTGGATCGCGCGCGCGCACACCGCCGCCCGAATGCTGCCGGCAGGCGGGCCCGGCCTCGATCTCTCCGAGGTGCGGAACGTCGATGAAGGGGCGATCGCCAAGCTGCGCGACGCGATCCAGTCGCACGAGATCCGCTTCAATTCCAACGATCCGCTGCCGGCGCCGGGGCAGGACGCCGTCCTTGACCAGCTGGCCAAGGAGCTCAACAGCCTCGCCGCCTTGTCGTCGACCCTGCGCGTGACCACGCGGGTGACGCTGACGGGGCATTCCGATGACACCGGCCGGGGCACGTTCAACCTGTCGCTGAGTTCGGCGCGAGCCGACGCGGTCCGCGCGCTCTTGAAGAAGCGTGGCGTCAATCCGGATCAGCTCACCTCGCGCGGCGCCGGCCCGCTGGAGCCGGAGGAGGAGGGGCTCACCGACACCGCGCGTTCGGCCAACCGCCGGGTTTCCTTCACCGTGGGGATCGAGGACCAGCCGTGACCGCGACGCTGCAGACGTTGCAGAGGAAGATCTGCATGCTCGGTGGCTTCTCGGTCGGCAAGACCAGCCTGGTCAAGCGCTACGTCCAGAGCGTCTTCTCCGAGACCTATCTCACCACAGTCGGCGTCAAGATCGACAAGAAGACCGTCGAACTGCCCGACGGGATGGTGAGCCTCATCCTCTGGGACCTGGCGGGCGAGGACGATATTTCATCGCTCCGCATGAGCTATCTGCGCGGCTCCGCGGGATACGTGCTGGTGGCCGACGGGACGCGTCCCTCGACCCTTGAGGTGGCGCTGTCGCTGCGCCGGCGCGTCGAGGCGGATTGCGGTCCTTTGCCCTTCGTGCTGCTGCTGAACAAGAGCGATCTCAGGGAGCAGTGGGCGATCGGCGACGCCGAGCTCGAGGACCTCCGCCAACAAGGCTGGTGGGTGCGGTCGAGCAGCGCGCGAACCGGCGAAGGCGTCGAGGACGCCTTCAAGGACCTCGCCATGCGCGTCGCACGCTGAGCCATGGAAGGTCTGCCCGCGAGCGTCGCAGAGCGGCTGCAGGCTTTGACCTATAGCGAGCGGGCGGTCGCCTATCTGCAGATCGATGCCGAGCTCACTTTGGTCGCCGCCGGCGGACATCTCGAGACCTATGGGCTGGCGGCGCTGCGGCTCGGCGAGCCGGCCGTCGAGCAGGCCTTCTTCCTCGAAGGCCTCCTGCCGCTGGTCGAGACGCCCTATGTCGTGCCGTCGGTCGAGCTCGCCGGCGGTCGCGCCGCCGATCTCCATTTCCATCTCGACGCCGACACGGTCTGGGTGGTGCTGCTCGAGGTCACGGCCGAGCGCGATGCGGCCCGGCGCGTGCAGCAGAAAGCCTATGACATGACGCTGCTGCAGGAGCGGGAGGCGCTGCTCAATCGGCGGCTGGAGGCGGCCAATGCGGCGCTCCTTCAGACCCAGCGCGAGTTGGAAGCCTCGCGCGAGGCGCTGGTCCTCGCCCATGATCAGGTGCAGGCGCAGGCGGCCGAGCTTGCCGCCTGGAACAAGACCCTCGAAGAGCGGGTCGCGGCGCAGCTCACGGAAATCGAGCGGATGGCCCGGCTCAAGCGGTTTTTCGCGCCGTCGCTTGCCGAGCTGATCGTCTCGTCCGGAAACGAGCGCATCTTGGAAAGCCACCGCCGTGACATCGCCGTCCTGTTCTGTGATCTGCGCGGCTTCACGGCCTTTGCCGAAAGCGCCGAGCCGGAAGAGGTCATGGCGCTGCTGCACGATTATCACGCGGCGCTGGTGCCGCTCATCCAGGCGTTCGAGGGCACGCTCGACCGCTTCGTCGGCGACGGGTTGATCGTCTTCTTCAACGACCCGCTGCCGTGCCCGAACCCGGCCGAGCGCGCCGTCCGGCTTGCGGTCGCGATGCGCGATGCGGTGGCCGTGCTGGCGCAGAGCTGGCGGCGGCGCGACTATAAGATCGGCTTCGGCATCGGCGTCGCGCAGGGTTTCGCGACGCTGGGGCAGATCGGCTTCGAGGGGCGCTTCGATTACAGCGCGGTCGGCACCGTCATCAATACCGCCGCGCGCCTGTGCGAGGCGGCCAAGGACGGCCAGATCCTGGTCACTTCCAGAATTGCCGCCGCCGTCGCCGAGGCGGCGGATGTCCGGGAAATCGGACCGCTGAGCTTCAAGGGCCTGAGCCGTCCGCTCGCCATCTCCAACGTGGCGGCGCTCAAGGTCGCCGGACAACCGGCGCCGGCGGCTCAGCCCGTGCCCTTCCGGGTCGTCGGCAGCACGTAGTCGGAATACTGCGCGCGCAAGGTGAGCTTATGCACCTTGCCGGTGGCGGTCATCGGGAATTTCTCGACGAACTCCACCGCATCGGGCAGCCACCAGCTCGCCACGCGCGCCCGCAGATGGTCGAGCATCGCCGTGGCGGTCAGCGGCGCGCCCTCCTTGCGCACCACCAGCAGCAAGGGACGCTCCTGCCAGGTCGGGTGCGGCACGGCGATGACCGCCGCCTGCAGCACCGCCGGATGGGAGAGGGCGGCGTCCTCGAGCCGGATCGAGCTGATCCACTCGCCGCCCGATTTGATCACATCCTTCGAGCGGTCGGTCAGCAGGATGTGGCCTTGCGGGTCGATCACCGCCATGTCGCCGGTCTTGAGCCAGCCCTCCTCGTCGAGCGCGGCGCCGCCTTCGTCCTTGAAATAGCCCGAGGCGATCCACGGGCCCTTGACGCGCAGATGGCCGAAGGTCTCGCCGTCATGCGGCAGCGCGCGCCCGGCATCGTCGACGATGCGCGTCCGGACGCCGAAGATGCCGCGGCCGGATTTCATGCGGTAGTCGAGCCGTTCCTCGAACGGCAGATCGCCATGTCCCGGCAGCAGCGAGCAGCTCGTCGCCATCAGCGCCTCGGTCATGCCCCACGCCTGCATGGTCTCGACGCCGTAATCCCGCTCGAGCTTGGCGACGAGCGTGCGCGGCGGCGCCGAGCCGCTCGAGAGCGTCGCGCGCAGTGTCGAGAATTTCTTGCCGTGGCGCTCCATCCAGTCGGTGAGGATGAGCCAGAAAGTCGGGACCCCGGCGGTGAGCGTCACCTTCTCGCTCTCGAACAGCTCATAGAGCTTGTCGGGCTCGTAGTTGCGCCCGGGCAGCACCAGCTTGGCGCCGGTGTAGCAAGAGAGATACGGCATGTTCCAGGCATTGCCGTGGAACATCGGCGCCATCGGCATCATCACCTCGAGCGCGCCGTGGCGGTGGCCCGGCAGGAAGTCGAAGGACGCCGCGGTCATGGTCTGCAGCACCGCCGCGCGATGCGAGTAGACGACGCCCTTGGGATTGCCGGTGGTGCCCGAGGTGTAGCAGATGGTCGAGGCGTCGCGCTCGTCGAGCGCCGGCCAGCGGTAGTCGCCATCCTCCGCGGCGAGCAGCGTCTCCTCGCACAGCGCCGCGGGAAGGCTGGTCCCGGGCATGCGCGCCGCATCCGCCATGACGACATAGTGGCGCACGCTGGTGAGCTTGGGCGCAATCGCCTCGACCACCGGCAGCGTCGCCGCGTCGCAGAACAGGACGGCATCCTCGGCGTGGTTGATGATGTAGACGAGCTGGTCGGGAAAGAGGCGGGGGTTCACGGTATGCAGCACCGCCCCCATGCCGGTGACGCCGTAGAACATCTCGAAATGGCGGTGGGTGTTCCAGGCGAGCGAGGCGACGCGCTCGCCCGGCGTGACGCCGAGCCGCAGCAGCGCCTGGGCGAGCTGCTTGGTGCGGCGCTGCGCCTCGGCATAGGTGTAGCGGTGGAGGTCGCCTTCGATGGTGCGGGCGACGATCTCGGTCCCGCAGTGATGCTCGGCGGCGTAATCGATGAAGCCCGAGAGCAGCAAAGGCATGTCCATCATCAAGCCGCGCATCGTGCCCTTCCTCCCTGTTGCGCCGGTGCCGGCGTCAGCCCGGTTCGGCTCCGGGTTCACGGCCTAGCCTGCCCAAGAACGCGGCACCAAGCCAGAGGGTCGAGAGCCACCAGGCCTGCCAGGCGCCGAAGCTCAGCAGCGCCACGGCGAGCGCCGCCGCGGCATATCCCAATGCCAGGGCGCGCCACGGGGGCCGCACCCTGATGCCGGCGAGCCGCTCCAG
Source organism: Allostellaceae bacterium (assembly GCA_052143095.1). Lineage (GTDB taxonomy): Bacteria > Pseudomonadota > Alphaproteobacteria > ATCC43930 > CGMCC-115725 > DAHUYF01. The sequence goes on along the minus strand of JBKQTR010000283.1, from coordinate 4,174 downwards.
CACGCGGCCGAGCAGCACCAGGGCGAGCAGTGTGCCGGGCAGGCCGAGCTCGAGGCGCCATTGCAGCGCCGCGTCATGCGGGTGCAGCGGCAGGGCCTGGGCAAGGGGGGTGATCGTCACCTCCGGGAAGAGCTGATGGACCGGGGTCTCGCCGCCGGGTACAGCGCGCGAGGCGTCCATGCCCCAGCCGAGCAGCGGGCGCTCGGCGATCTCATCGGCGGTAAAGCGCCAGATGGCGAGGCGGTGGATGGCCGATGGCGGCAGCTCTGGCAGGCTCCGGCGGATGCGCTCGATGCCGGCGCCGCCCGGTGCTGCCAGCGGCAGGACGAAGGCGACCAGCACCACGCCGGCGAGGAGCGCGCGGGCGACGAGGCGGGGGAGGCGCGCGGCAACGAGGGCTACCGGGAGCGCGACAGCGAAGGCGAGGCCGGCGGCATGGCTGTCGAAGGCAGCGATCGTGGCCCCCACGGCGAGCGCCAGCAGCAGCAGCCCGAGCCATCGCCGGCGCGAGGCGAGCGCTGCCGCCGCCGGCCAGGCCAGCAGCAGCAGCACGGTGATGCCGCGGTCGTAGCGCTCGATCGGGACGTACTGGGTCGCCGACAGCCCGCCGAGCGCGCGCGCGATCGGCTGGTGGGCGTAACGCTCGAGCTGCAGCAGCAGGAGGGCGAGGACGAGGCCGGCGATGAGGCCCCAAAAGGCGCGCGCCGCCTCCCGGTCGCACAGCGCGGCGGCGGCGCCCGTGACGAGCAGGCCGGCGGCGGCGATGACCAGGAACCGCACGGCTTCGAAGAGGCTGTGGAGCGGCACCGGCGACCACAGCGCCGTCATCGCCGCCCAGGCCGCGAGCAGTGCCAGCAGCGCGAAAAACCCGGCATAGGGGCGGGCGGCGGCGACGGCGCCGCGCCCGCCCGCGGCGAGCAGCGCCAGCGCGACCAGCGCCAGCAGCGGCGCAAGGCTCAGCGGCGCGAACACCGCGAGCGGCGGCGCGGCCAGCCCCGCCAGCGCCAAGGCGGTGCCGGGCACCTGCCGGGCGAGCGGCGGGGTGTCGCGCGACGGCGCCGGAGAACGCAGCATGATCGGCAGGCTCGCAGTAAAAAATTAGGACGTGGCTGTTATAGGGGAAACCGCTCGGTCGTGCTAAAGGCCGCGCCCGGCGGCGCTGCGCCAGGCCCCGCGCTGGCGGGAGAGGTTATTGCTCCGGCACGGGCGGTTTCCTATCTTCCGGCGGGCGAGGCGGTGGCCGGCGCTGTTTTGTATTTGAGGTGAGGACTTTTCCGTTGGACCGTCTCGACGATCTCGAAGCCCAAACCATCTTCATCCTGCGCGAAGCCGTGAACCGGCTGACGCCGCTCGGCATGCTCTGGTCGGTCGGCAAGGATTCGAACGTGCTGCTGTGGCTGGCGCGCAAGGCGTTTTTCGGCCGGGTGCCGTTTCCGGTGATCCTGCTCGATACCGGCAACGAGTTCCCCGAGGTCTATGCCTTCCGCGACCGCATCATCAAGGAATGGAGCCTGAGCTATATCGACGCGCCGTGCCCCGCGGTGGAGGAGACGGACCCGTCGCTGCCGCCGAAATCGCGCGCCGCGGCGCGCAAGACGCTGGGCCTCAAACGCATCATCGCGGCGCGCGGCTTTCGCGGCGTGATGCTCGGCATCAGGCGCGACGAGCAGGCGATCCGCGGCAAGGAGCGGGTGATGAGCCCGCGCGACGCCGGCGGCGGCTGGGACTTCAAGCACCAGCCGGCGGAATTCTGGGACCAGTACAACGCCGAGCCGCCGCCGGGCGGCCATATCCGCGTCCATCCGCTGCTCGCCTGGACCGAGCTCGATGTCTGGCGCTACATCGAGCGCGAGGGCATGCCGGTGGTGCCGCTCTATTTCGCTCGCGGCGGCAAGCGCTTCCGCTCGCTGGGCGAGAAGGACATCACCTTTCCGATCGCCTCCACGGCCGGCAGCATCGCCGAGATCATCGCCGAGCTCGCGGCCTCGCGCGAGCCCGAGCGCGCCGGCCGCGCCATGGATCACGAGAGCGAGGACGCCTTCGAGCGGCTGCGCGCGCAGGGCTATATGTGATGAGCGCGCCGCCGCTGAAGCTGGTCGTGGTCGGCCATGTCGACCACGGCAAATCCACCCTGATCGGCCGGCTGCGGCACGAGGCCGGCGCGCTGCCGCGCGGCAAGGTCGAGGAGCTGCAGAAGGTGAGCGAGCGGCGCGGCGTGCCGCTCGAATGGTCCTTCACGCTGGACTCGCTGCAGGCCGAGCGCGACCAGGCGGTGACCATCGACACCACGCGCTTCTGGCTCAGTTTGGGCGGGCGCGACCTCGTCATCATCGACGCGCCCGGCCATCGCGAATTCCTCGCCAACATGGTGAGCGGCGCCGCCGGCGCCGATGCCGCGGTGCTGGTGATCGACGCGGCCGAAGGGCTCAAGGACCAGACGCGGCGGCACGCCTATCTGCTGCGCCTCCTGGGCCTCGAGCAGATCGCCGTCGTCGTCAACAAGCTCGACCTCGTAGGCTTCGCCGAGGCGCGCTTCCGCGCGCTGGAGCGCGAGGCGCGCGCGTTTCTCGCCGAGCTCGGCCTCACGCCCCGCATCGTCCTGCCGCTCTCGGCGCGCCACGGCGACAACCTTGCCCGCGCCAGCGACAACCTCGCCTGGCACAAGGGGCCGACGCTGGTCGAGGCGCTGGTCGCGTTCGGCGCGGCGGCGCCGGCCGAGGAGGCGCCGCTGCGCCTGCCGCTGCAGGACATCTATCGCCAGGAGGATCAGCGCATCCTGGTCGGCCGCATCGAGACCGGCCGGCTCAAAGCCGGCGACACGCTGCTGTTCTCGCCGTCGAACAAGCTGGCGCGGGTCAAAAGCTTCGAAACCTGGCCGGGCCCGCCGCCCGAGGCGGCCGGCGCCGGGCGCTCGGTCGGCATCACCCTCGACCGGCCGCTCTTCCTCGAGCGCGGCGTGGTGGCGAGCCATGTCGAGCACGCGCCGCTCATCGCCAACCGCTTCGGCGCGAGCCTGTTCTGGCTCGGCGCCGAGCCGCTGGTGGCGGGGCGCGAGTATCGCCTCAGGCTCGGCATGACTGAGGCGCCGGTGACGGTCGAGCGCGTCGAGCGCGTCATCGACACCGACAGTCTGGCGCCGCTTGCGTCGGAGGCGGTGCAGCGCGACCAGGTGGCGGAGGTGGTGCTACGCAGCCCGATGCTGCTGGCGCTCGACGATCACGTGAAGCTGCCGCGCAGCGGCCGCTTCGTGCTGCGCGACAAGGGTGTCACCGTCGGCGGCGGGCTGGTGCTGCTGCGCGGCATCGCCGATCAGCGCCGCACCGCCACCGGCAAGGACGACCACCTCACCCTGGTGTCGCACAAGGTAACGCAGGCGGCACGCGCGGCGCGCTTCGGCCACAAGGGCGGGGTGCTGTGGTTCACCGGGCTGTCCGGCGCCGGCAAGTCGACGCTCGCCATGGCGGTGGAGCAGCATCTCTTCCGCAAGGGCTATGCTGTCTATGTCCTTGACGGCGACAATGTCCGGAGCGGGCTCAACGCCAATCTGGGATTCTCGCCCGACGACCGCGTCGAGAACATCCGCCGCGTCGGCGAGGTGGCGGCGCTCTTCGCCGATGCCGGCTTCCTCTGCATCACCGCCTTCATCTCGCCCTATCGCGCCGACCGCGCCCGCGCGCGCGCCGCGACACCCCCCGGCGGCTTCCACGAGGTCTATGTCAGCGCCGACCTCGCGACCTGCGAGGCGCGCGATCCCAAGGGGCTTTACCGCAAGGCGCGCGCCGGCGAGATCGGCGAGTTCACCGGCATCTCCGCGCCCTACGAGCCGCCGTCGGCGCCGTCGCTGGTGGTGGACACGGCGCAGCGTCCGCTCGAGGCCTGCATCGAGCAGATCCTCGCCTATGTCGCGCAGCATTTCGCTCCGGGCGGCGGCGCGGCTTGATTTGCCCGCCGCGAGCCGGTAGACCCTGGCGCCACGTCCCCGTCGTCTAGAGGCCTAGGACATCGCCCTTTCACGGCGGTAACACGGGTTCGAATCCCGTCGGGGACGCCACCCTACGCCAAGGCTTCGGGTGGCGCGCCACCCGAAGCGACAGCGTAGGGTGTCCCCCGAAGCCTTGGCGTAGGTGGACTGGAAGCGGGTCGTTTGTCGACTCTGACCCTATTTCTTCCGGAC
>JBKQTR010000282.1:0-4597 GCA_052143095.1 Allostellaceae bacterium | reverse complement strand
CGCTCAAGAGCTCACGCATCGAGGTCCTCGCCGAGATAGACCGCCTTGACCCGGGGATCGCGGGCAACATCCTCGGGCGCGCCCTCCACCAGCAATCCGCCGTTGACCAGGACGGAGATGCGGTCTGCGAAGGAGAACACCAGATCCATGTCGTGCTCGATCAAGAGCACGGTGACGTCTTCGGGCAGCGCGGCGATGGTGGCAAGAAGCTCCTGCCGTTCCGCGTCGGGCACGCCGGCCGCCGGCTCGTCGAGCAAAAGCACGTGCGGCCGGCAGGCGAAGGCGAGCGCGATTTCAAGCAGCCGCTGCTTGCCGTAGGGCAGGATCGCAGTGCGCTCGTGCATGACGTCGGTCAGACGAAAACGCTCGCCGATCTCGACGATCTCCTCGGTCACCGTGGGTCTGCTGCCGACCAGCCGCCACCAGTCGCTGCCCAAACCGAGGCGTTCGGAGACTGCAAGCCCGATAGTCTCGAGCGGCGTGAGGTCCGAGAACAGTTGGTTGATCTGAAAGGTGCGCGCCATGCCGAGCCGGACGCGCTGGTACGGCGCCAGCGCCGTAATGTCACGCCCGTCGAGCATGATGCTGCCCGCGGTCGGCCTGAGCACACCGGTGAGCAGGTTGATCACGGTGGTCTTGCCGGCGCCGTTCGGTCCGATCAAGGCGTGCCGCGCCCCCTTCTCCAACGCCAGTGAGACGCCATGCGCCGCCGTCACGCCGCCGAAGCGCTTTTCCAAGCCGATGGTCTCGAGGATCGGCATGGCGCTAGCTGCCGAGCGCCGCCGGGCGCGCCACCAGACGACCGCCGAGCCGAACGATCGCGGCGCGCAGCGCCGTAATCCATCCGTCCACCCGCTCGCGGCCGACCAGAACGATCGCAACCAGCACCAGACCGATCCAGAACTGCCAATATTGCGGCGTCAGGCCGGCGATCCAGACTTGCAGGAACTTGTAGATCACCGCGCCGATCAGGCCGCCCAAGAGATAGCCGGTGCCGCCGATGATGAGGACGAGGAGAAGGTCGGCCGAGCGCTCCAGCGAGAACACGTCGAGGGAGCAGAACGCGGTCGTCTGCGTCAGCAGCCCGCCGGCGATCCCGGCGATGCCGGCGGAGACGGTATAGACCGCCACCAGCCGGCGACTGACCGGAATGCCGATCGCGGACGCGCGCAACGGGTTGCCCTTGAGCGAGCGCAGCGACAGGCCGAACGGCGAATAGACGATGCGGCGCACGACGACAAAGCAAACGAACAGCACGATGAGGCAATAGACATAGCCGGTGTGGCCGAACATATCGAAGCGGAACATGCCGAATAACGGCGCGATGGTGACGCCCTGCAGGCCGTCGGCGCCGCCGGGAATAATGGAATAGCGGGTGGCGAGCTCGCCGAGCATGAGCGCAACGCCCAGCGTGACCATGAGCCGGGTCAAGTCCGAGCCGTGCAGAACCAGAAAGCTGGTGACAAAACCGAGCGCCGCCGCAAAGAGCCCCGAGACGAGGAGCGCGATGACCGGCTCGTTGACGATGCCGTATTTGGCGAGGAGGCCGGAAACATAGCCGGCGAGGCCGAAAAAGGCCGCCTGGCCCAGCGAGATGATGCCGGCGTAGCCGAGGATCAGGTCGAGCGAGAGCGCAAACAGCGCGAGAATCGCCGTCTCGGTCAGAATCAGATGCTTGCCCGGGAACAGCCAGATGGTGGCGAACGCGAACACCCAAAAAGCAATTTCCAGCGGCGACCAGCGGGCGCGGCGCGCCAGGAAAGCGGCGACGCCGTGGGTAGGGGGAAGCATCGCGCTCACCGCGCCGCGCTCCGGCCGAACAAGCCCTGCGGCCGCCAGATCAGGACCACGATCATGATCGTATAGATGACGAAGGCGCCGAGCTTCGGCGCGTAGTACTTGCCGGCGACATCGGCGATGCCGAGCAGGATCGAGGCAACGAACGGCCCGGTAATGCTCGACGTGCCGCCGACCGTGACCACGATCAAAAAGTAGATCAGGTATTTGAGCGGGAAGGTCGGATCCAGGCCGAGAATTTCCGCGCCCAAAGCGCCGCCAAGTCCGGCCAGCCCGGAGCCGAAGGCGAAAGTGATGGCGAAAACCGCGCCGACATTGATGCCGAGACCGCGCGCCACGCGCTGATCGTCGACCGCCGCGCGCAAGCGGCTGCCGAACCGCGTCTTGCCGATGATCAGTTGCAGCGCCACCGTAAGCAGGCCGCAGATCAGGATAATGAGCAGGCGATATTTGCTCATGCCGATGCCGAACACGATGAAATGGCCTTGCAGGGCCTCGGGAATAAGTACGAATTGCTGCGAAGAGCCCATCACGTAATCGACGGCCGCGACCGACATGAACACCAGCCCGATCGTGAACAACACCTGGTCGAGATGGCTCCTGCGGTAGACGTGGACGTAGAGCGTGCGCTCAAAGAGAGCGCCGAGCGCCGCCGTGACCAGAAATGCGATCGGCAGCCCGAGCGCGAACGGCACGCCCAGACGGTTGACCAGGATTACCGTGCAATAGCCGCCGGCCATGGCGAAGGCGCCGTGCGCCAGATTGATGAAATTCATCAGGCCGAGCGTGACAGAAAGGCCGCATGCCAGCACGAAAAGCAGCATGCCGTAGGCTAAACCATCGAACAGGATCGTCAGCATCAGTGCCCCATTCTCCCTCTCCCGCTTGCGGGGAGAGGGTGGGGTGAGGGGGCGTCGCCGCCACGCTCAGAATCACGGCGAGGCCCCTCACCCGCCGCGCTTCGCGCGACGACCTCCTCCCCCGCCGGCGGGGAAAGGTGAATTACTTCTGCTCCGCGGCCTTGATTGGATCCTTGATGGCCGGGAAGGTGGCGAACTCGACGTTATAGAGCTGGCCGTTCTTTTTCTCGACCTTGCGGATGTAAATGTTCTGAACAATATCGCGCGTCTGCGGATCGATCGAGATCGGGCCGCGCGGCGATTCCCAGGCCATGCCCTTCATGGCGTCGATGAGCGAGTCGCCGTCGGTCTTGCCGCCGGTCTTCTTCAGCGCCTCGTAGATAAGGTGCATGCCGTCATAGGCGCTGACCGCCATGAAGTTCGGCCGCATGCCGCCATTGGCTTTCTCGAACGCGGCAACGAACGCCTTGTTGGTCGCCGAGTCGTGATCGGCCGAGTACATATGCGCCGTGACGGTGCCGATCACCGCGTCGCCCATGCCGTTGAGCAGGTCGTCATCCATGGTGTCGCCGGGGCCGATGAGCTTGATGCCTGCCTTGTCGAGGCCGCGCTCGACGAACTGCTTGACGAAAATGCCGCCTTGCCCGGAAGGAACGAAGACGAAGATCGCATCGGGTTTTTGGTCGGCGGCGCGTTGCAGGAAAGGCGCGAAATCGGGACTGGCGAGCGGGAAGCGGATTGCCTCGAGCACCTCACCGCCTTTTTTCTTGAATTCGGCCGTGAAGGATTGCTCGGAGTCGATACCAGGCCCATAGTCGGAGATCATCGTCACCACTTTCTTGATGCCGTTGTCCGCCGCCCAGTCGGCCATCGGCACGGTCGATTGCGCCATTGTGAAGCTGGTGCGCGCAATGTAGGGCGACCGTTCGGTAATGATCGAGGTGCCGGCCGCGGTGACGATTTCGAGTGTTTTGGATTCCTTCGACAGCGGAGCGACTGCGAGCGCGGTTGGCGTGATGCCGAAACCGGCAACGAACGCGACCTTGTCATTGACGATCAGCTCCTGCGCTATGCGCTTGGTATTGTCGGGCACCGCGGAATCGTCCCTGATGATGAGCTCGATTTTCTTGCCGGCGACGGTGTCGCCGTGCTGCGCCACGAAGAGCCTGATCGCTGCGGATTCTTGTTTGCCGGTCGACTGCTGCTGGCCGGTCATCGGCAGGATGAAGCCGATTTTGACGGTATCTTGCGCGAACCCACTGTCCGCCGCGGAAAGCCAAAGCGCGGCGAGGGCTGCCGCGACGGCGTAGCTGCGCACCATAGATTCCTCCCTGAACACGGCGATTTTGAGCGCCTCAACCGGGCATACCAACTCCGGCGGGCTCGTGTCCAGACGCAGGTTGTCTCAGCGGCCGCGGTCGCGCCGTTCAGCAGGCCGATTGCCGGCTGGTCTGTGAGATCTCTGCAAGGCAAGAGCGCGGCACGGACGGGCGTGCAAAAACTGAAGAGGCCCCAGCTTATGCCGGGGCCTCTGGCCAGAGGAGTGGGTCTGCGCCCACAATCGTCCGTCAGCTACTGCACGGTCTCTCCGTGCAAGGCGAGATCGAGACCTTCGCGCTCGACGTCCTCGCTGACGCGCAGCCCGATGACCATGTCGACGATCTTGAGGATGATCAGGGTCACGACCACGTCGTAGACGAAGACGCTGCCGATACCGATGAGCTGATTGACCACCTGGCCGGGATTGCCCTCGATCAGGCCGGCGGTGCCGCCGTAGGCCTCGATGGCGAACACGCCGGTGAGGATCGCGCCGGTGGCGCCGCCGACGGCGTGCACGCCGAACGCGTCGAGCGCGTCATCATACCCGAAGAAGTGCTTGAGGCTGGTGACCCCCCAGTAGCAAACGATGCCGGCGGCGACGCCGATGGCGAACGCTCCCA
>JBKQTR010000281.1:0-2586 GCA_052143095.1 Allostellaceae bacterium | reverse complement strand
ACCGTGGCCAGCCCGATGCCCGACGCGCCGCCGGTGACCAGCGCCGCTTTGCCTCTTAAGTCAGCGGAAATCATGATCTCTTTCTCCGTCTTCGCGTTTCTATGCCGCGGCGCCGCTCGTCGCAGTGCCGTCTACGACGAGAGTTAATGTGTCAAAGACCGTGACACCGCTCGCTCCCGCGGCCTCATAACGACGCCACGGCAGCGCGCACAGCTCGAACGCCGCGCTGCAGCAATGAGCTGCGCGCGGCGTGGTGTCACCAGTGACGCAGGCTGATCGCGGTCGATCCGACGCGTCAGCCTGCGCCAGCCGAGGCGAGGCGGATTATGCCGCCGCCGCGGTCTTGCCTGTGGTCTTGTGCGTGGTCAGCGTCTTGGTGAGCAGGCCCGAGAGGTAGCCGAGCAACGCGCCGATCACCAACGAGACGACGAGCAGGACCAGCGGATTGGCAAAGCTGGGGGCGCCGAGATTCTGCAGCGCCGACGGCTGGTGCAGCGAGTAGCCGACCAGCGCCGCGTAGCCATAGACATTGGCCGGCACCGCGGACAGCAGGTCGACCGACGCCACGATCACGAGGCAGAACACGGTGACGCCGACAATGATCGCAGGCCAGACCGCGCCCGCTGCCGCGATCGGGACATTGACGATGATGAGCAGCGCGATCCAGGCGACGACCGCGCCGTAGACAGTGCCGACGATGGTCTTTTGCAGCGCCTTGAGGTCGCCGCCGGTGTGAAAGAAGCAACCCCAGGCGATGAAGCCGGCCCAGACCAGGACGAAGCCACTGAGCGGGCCAAGCGCGAAAAACGCCCAGATCGCCCCGAGCACGGCAATGCTCAGGGATAACGCGACTAGCTGTGGCATGGCGTACACTCCCTAGACTTGGTCTTTCGATCCTTCTCGATCGCTGCCAAGTCGTGCTTGAATGACTTTGTCGACTCACCCGACCCGAGCACACCGCTCCACAAGGCTCTCGCTCACCGCCCTATCGTGCGACGGCAACTGCGCCGGAGCAACCGCAACTCCGAGCCCGGAATGCCGAGCATTGTCTTGGACTTCGTCTCGAGATGTCGATGCCAAGGGGTCGACATCTCGCTACAGCCTGGCGGAGTCATGCTGGTCGGCACCCTCCACGGTTGAGAATAGTTTAGTCTGAGCGCGCGGAACCGCGGAGTCAATGCGTGCGCGGCCGAGGCCGTTGCCGCCAGTCTGAATGTCAGCCACAAAATCACTACTGACGCCGGCCTGCCGCATTTGCGATGGCAAGCCGCGCGATCCGGTTGGTCGAAGGAGATGCAATGGACGCGCACCTGATAGACCCTCACGCGCTCCTCTTGAAGGTCCGTCAACGCCGCTCGCGAGAGTAGATGCGCGAGGCGATCGCCGCCGCTCGCCGTCAGCGCTTGCGGCGGCCGGATCGCGCGCGCGGCCGGCGCGCCAGCCGGGCGGCGACGGCGCGCAGCAGCGCCTCGAGCGTTTCGATGACCTCTGCGTCACCGTGATCCAGCAGCAGCGATTCATAGTGCCCGAGCCGCCGCCCGACCGCGTGTGTCTTTACCGCGGGTCCTTGTCTCGCCGCCGCGCCGCGGCGCTGTTTCTCCCGGCGCGGCGCCGCGCCTTTCCCGATCCTGACGACAGTTAGATCCCCGCGCATGCAATTACTCCGCTAGTGGCGACGTTCGACCCTCGCGCTAGCGCTGCTTGTAGCACGGGCTACTACGAAAGGATGGCGGCAAGACGTCTAATTGTACGATACTGTACCATTTACTCCGGTTTTTGTCGGGCGGGGGCGGCAGCGGCGCGCGCCTCCAGATTGGCCGGCGACGATGATCAACTTAGAGGCACCGCTCCTCGCGCCTGGCGGCAACCGTCTTCTTGCCGCGCTCTCCGCCGGCGAGATCGAGGCGTTGCGGCCCCATCTCCAGCGCATCGTCTTGCCGCAAGGCCGCACGCTGCAGAAGGCGCAAGCCCCGATCGACTACGTCCACTTTCCTGAATCGGGGATCGTCTCGCTGATCAAACCGATGAAGGACGGGGCGGCGATCGAGGTCGGGCTGGTGGGGCGCGAAGGGATGGTCGGCGCCATGGTGTTGATTGGCGCCGACACCACGCCGCTCGAGGCCGTCGCGCAAATGCCGGGCGCCGCCTGGCGCCTGCCGACGAGTGCGCTGCTCGAGGCGCTGGAGCGCCATCCCGGCTTCAGGGAGGCCCTGCTCCGCTTCGGGCGCGCGCTCCTGCTGCAGATCTACCAGTCGGTCGCCTGCAACGGGCGGCACACGCTGGAGCAGCGGCTGGCGCGATGGCTGCTGATGGTGCGCGACCGCGTCGACAGCGACGAGCTGCCGCTGAAGCACGAATTCGTCGCACTGCTGCTCGGCATCAGGCGGGCCGGCGTCAGCGTCGCCTTCGCCGGCTTCAAGGCGGCCGGGCTTGTCGCCACCCGCCATGGCCGCATCATCGTGCTCGACCGGCGCGGGCTCGAAGCGACCGCCTGCGAATGCTACCGGGCGATCTGCGATCAAAGCCGCGAGCTGCTCGGCTGAGGGCTAATAGAAATCCCGATTAGGTAGACGCGCTCGCCCAGAG
>JBKQTR010000280.1:0-16161 GCA_052143095.1 Allostellaceae bacterium | reverse complement strand
GGGTCGTACCGGCGTAGGGACAGGAACGCCGCGGCAAAAGCCGCCCTCCTCTTCGCGAGATCGCCTGGATCTTCGTTCATCTCGGTAACGGAGACACCATGCCCGATTCCGCTCCGCTCTCAACCGTAAAACTCTCGCCGAAGATCGAGGACCTGCGCGTCACGACCGGGCCGTTCCCGTCCTCGCGAAAGATCCATGCGGCGGGTCGGCTTCACCCCGACCTCAGGGTCACGATGCGCGAGATCGATCTCGAAGCCTCGGCCGGCGAGTCGCCAGTGCGGGTCTATGACACCTCGGGGCTCTATTCCGACCCGGGTGCCGAGATCGACATCAACCGCGGCCTGCCCGAGTTACGCCAACCGTGGATCCTGGCGCGCGGCGACGTCGAATTCCACGAGGCCCGCGAGGTCAAGCCCGAAGACAATGGGCTCACGCGCGGCGAGGCGAGTGCTGTCTCGCTGTTCGACCGTGGCCGGCGCCGGGTCTTGCGCGCCAAACCGGGTGCGGCGGTGACCCAGATCGCCTATGCCCGGCGCGGCATCGTCACGCCCGAAATGGAATATGTCGCGATCCGCGAAAATCTCGGCCGCGAAATGCTGCGGCGCGCGGGTGAGATTGACGGCGAGTCGTTTGGCGCCGCGATCCCCGACTACGTGACCCCGGAATTCGTGCGCGACGAGGTGGCGCGCGGCCGTGCCATCATCCCCGCCAACATCAACCATCCCGAGAGCGAGCCGATGATCATCGGCCGCAATTTCCTGGTGAAGATCAACGCCAATATCGGCAACTCGATCGTCACCTCCTCGGTCGCCGAGGAGGTCGACAAGCTGGTCTGGGCGATCCGCTGGGGCGCCGACACGGTGATGGATCTCTCCACCGGCAAGAACATCCACACCATCCGCGAATGGATCATCCGCAACGCGCCGGTGCCGATCGGCACGGTGCCGATCTACCAGGCGTTGGAGAAGGTCGGCGGCAAGGCCGAGGACCTCACCTGGGAAATCTTCCGCGACACGCTCGTCGAGCAGGCGGAGCAGGGTGTCGACTATTTCACCATCCATGCCGGCGTGCGGCTGCCGTTCATCCCGCTCACCGCCAAGCGCGTCACCGGCATCGTCTCGCGCGGCGGCTCGATCATGGCGAAGTGGTGCCTGGCGCATCACCGCGAGAGCTTCCTCTACACGCGCTTCGAGGAGATCTGCGAGATCATGCGGGCCTATGACGTGTCGTTCTCGCTGGGCGACGGCCTCAGGCCAGGCTCCAACGCGGACGCCAATGACGAGGCGCAGTTCGCGGAATTGAAGACCCTGGGCGAGCTCACCGAGATCGCCTGGAAGCACGACGTCCAGGTCATGATCGAGGGGCCGGGCCACGTGCCGATGCACAAGATCAAGGAGAACATGGATCTCCAGCTCGAGCATTGCCACGAGGCGCCGTTCTACACGCTGGGCCCGCTGGTGACCGACATCGCGCCCGGCTACGACCACATCACCAGCGGCATCGGCGCGGCGATGATCGGCTGGTTCGGCACGGCAATGCTGTGCTACGTCACGCCCAAGGAGCATCTGGGACTGCCCGACCGCGATGACGTCAAGGTCGGCGTCGTCACCTACAAGATCGCGGCGCACGCCGCCGACATCGCCAAGGGCCATCCGGCGGCGCGCCTGCGCGACGACGCGCTGTCGCGCGCCCGATTCGAGTTCCGCTGGCGCGATCAGTTCAACCTCTCGCTCGATCCCGAGACGGCGGAGAAGTTCCACGACCAGACGCTGCCGGCCGAGGGCGCAAAGCTCGCGCATTTCTGCTCGATGTGCGGGCCTAAATTCTGCTCGATGAAGATCTCGCAGGAGGTGCGCGACTACGCTCAATCCGGCATGGCCGAGAAGTCGCAGGAGTTCCGCGAGCAAGGCGGCGAGATCTACAAGGTGCTGGAAGGACAGGCGGCGCCCGTCGATCCCTGATGAAGAGCGGCGACCGGCTCTACCCGCAACGGCCGATCCTGGGCTGCCTCGCCGCGGTGCGGCGCGGCAGCCGGATCCTGCTGGCGCGGCGCTCGGTGCCGCCGGGCGTCGGACGCTGGGGCTTTCCCGGCGGCATGCAGGAGCTGGGCGAGACCGTCCACGCCTGCGCCGAGCGCGAGCTGCGCGAGGAGACCGGCATCGCCGCGGCGCCGGTGAGGACGCTCGGCGTGCTCGACACGATCCGCCGCGACGCTGACGGCCGCGTCAAGGTGCATTTCGCGCTGGTCGTCGTGCTGCTCGACTGGCGCGAGGGCGAGGGCGCGCCGATCGAGGATGCGAGCGCGCTCGGCTGGTTCACGCCGGAGGAGGTGCGCGCCGGCGGCCTCGACCTCTTCCCGCAGGTGGAAGAGCTGATGGCGCTGGCGCTGGCAATTAGATGATGATGGATTTGACGACCGCGGCAACCCGAGCGGCGACAGAGGGCGGAATTTTGCCGCGAAGGCGAGCGCCGCTCGCCTCGACCGTGGCCACCTTTGTCGGCCGGATGATCGAGGGTATGGAGAGACCCGCCGCCCGGTGATCCCCAAGCGCAACGTCATCGTCCCATGGCGCGTTCTCGGCCGCGGTTATCATCAGCACCCAAAGCAGCCCGAAGCGGCTTTCGAGGGCCGTCGTAGGGAAGGGACCGAGACGACGTCGCACTGGCTAAAGGTCGGCATAGCCTTTCCGATCGGCTTGCGACGCCCATTCCGTGAAGCATGCGAATGGGTCGTCCCCTTGGGCCCGAGCCGGGATGATCCTCACCTCGCGGCCGTGGATGACAAACGCGAGTTCGTCGCCTGGCTTGAGACCCAGCGCATCTCGCACCGGCTTCGGTACGACGACTTGACCCTTGACGCCGAGACGGGCTCTAAGCATGGCATCCGACATCGCCATAGCTCCTACTGTGACACCGTATGAATGTATGACGTCGTGAGCCCGGGCGCGAGTGAGCGCGACCTCTGGACTACCCGCTCGAGACAATCGCCGCGATCCCGCCTGCCGCAAGCACCCAGAGCGGGTTGAGCTGCGGTCGCCACAGCAGGATCGCGGTCGACGCCGCGGCGATCGCCCAGAGCGTGAGGTCGGTGGCGCCGGCGCGCAGGATGACGAGCGAACCTGCCAGGATGAGCCCGGCGGCGACCGGGGCGAGGCCGCGCTCGAGGGCGTTGTGCCAGGCCTTGCCGCGATGCGTGCTCCAGTGCCGCGCGATCGCGTAATAGAGCAGCGAGGACGGCACGAAGAGCGCGAGCGAGGCGAGAATGGCGCCGGCGAGCCCCGCCACCTTCCAGCCGACCAGCGTCGCCAGCAGCACGCCGGGGCCGGGGGCGGCGCGGGCGATGGCGAAGAGGTCGATGAACTCGCGCTGGCTCATCCAGTGGCGCGCCTCGACCGCGCTCTGGATGCCGGCGAGGATGCTGGGACCGCCGCCGATCGACAGCAGCGACAGCGGCACGAAGACGACCAGCAGGCCGACGAGCGGATCCTTAGGCATCGCCGCCTCGCGCGGCGAGCCAGGCGAGCGCGATGCTGAGCGGCGTCAGGCAGAGCACCACCGGCACCATCGGCCAGCGCAGCACGCCGACCATGAGGAAGATCAGCGATAGGACGGCAAGCGGGCCGGCGCGGCGCTCGACGCGCCGCGCGGCGCGCAGCCCGACCATGGCGGTGAGCCCGATCGCCGCCGCGGCGACGCCGCCGATGCCGCGATGCACCCAGGCGACCGCTTCGATGCGCGCATAGAGTGCCGCGAGCACGAGGACGAGCGTCATCGGCGGCAGCAGCATGCCGAGCAGCGCCGCGACCGCGCCGACGCCGCCGCGCAGCCGCTGACCGATAAACAGCGACAGGTTCGCCACATTGGCGCCCGGCATGATCTGGCCCAGCGCCAGCCCGCTCAGGAACTCCTCCTCGCCGAGCCAGTGCCGGCGCTGGACGATCTCGCGGTACATCCAGCCGGACAGCGCGCCGCCGAAGCTCATCAGCCCGATCTTGGCGAAGGCGCCGATGAGCGCCGGCAGCGAGACGCGCGCGACCGCGACGGGAGCCTCCGTGCTCACTGCGTGCTCAGCCCGGCGCCTTTTGCCGCCGCGGCCAGGCGACGGAGAGCGCGAACAGCACGGCAGCGGCCAGCACCACCGCCGGTCCCGCCGGCAAGTCCCAGCGCAGCGAGGCGCCGACGCCGCCGAGGACGGCGATGCCGCCGGCGAGTGCCGCCAGCGCCGCCATGGTCTCGGGGGTGCGCGCGAAGCGGCGCGCCGCCGCGGCCGGCAGGATCAGCATCGAGGTGATCAGCAGGATGCCCACCACCTTCATCGCCACGGCGATGACCAGCGCCACCAGCAGCATGAAGGCGAGCCGCGTCAGGGGCACGTTGATCCCGTCCACCTGCGCCAGCTCCTCATGCACGGTGATCGCCAGCAGCGGCCGCCACAGCCAGATCAAGGCGCCGAGCGCCACGGCGCCGCCGCCATAGATCCAGCCGAGATCGCTCGGCATCACCGCCAGGATGTCACCGAAGAGATAGCCCATGAGGTCGACGCGCACCGTCTCGAGGAAGGCGAGTGTGACGAGGCCGAGCGAGAGCGCGCTGTGCGCCATGATGCCGAGCAGCGTGTCGCCGGCGAGCCGGCGCTGCTGCAGCAGCGCCGCCAGCGCCAGCGAGATCAGCAGGCAGACCACGACGACCGCGAGGTTGAGATTGACCCCGAGCAGGAAGCCCAGTGCTACGCCGAGCAAGGCGGAGTGGGACAAGGTGTCGCCGAAATACGCCATGCGCCGCCACACGACGAACGAGCCGAGCGGACCCGCCACCGCGGCGACGCCGAGACCGGCGAGCGCCGCGCGCGCGACGAACTCATCCATCCCGATGGGCCTCCGCGGCCGCGTCGTGGCGATGGTCGTGGCGATGGGCGTAGAGCGCGAAGCCGTCGACCGCCGCGCCGAAAAGGTCACGGTAGGCGGGGTCGCGGCTCACCTGCTCCGGATGGCCGCTGCAGCAGACATGGTGGTTGAGGCAGACCACCCGGTCGGTCGCCGCCATCACGAGATGGAGGTCGTGCGACACCAGCAGCACGCCGCAGCGTCGCTCGTCGCGGATGCGGTGGATGAGCGCGAAGAGCTCCGCCTGGCCGCCGATATCGACGCCCTGGACGGGCTCGTCCAGCACCAGCAGCTCCGGCTCGCGCAACAGCGCGCGGGCGAGCAGCACGCGCTGCAGCTCGCCGCCCGACAACGTCTGCACCGGCAGGTCGAGCGTATGCGCGGCGCCGACCCGCGCCAGCACCGCGCCGAGGCGGTCGCGCCCGCCCGGCGCCAGCGTGAGAAAGCGCCGGACGGTCAGCGGCAAGGTCTCGTCGATGACGAGGCGCTGCGGCAGATAGCCGATGCGCAGCCCGGGACGACGCTCGACGTGTCCGGCCTGGACCCGCTGCAAGCCGAGAGCGACGCGCAGCAGGGTCGTCTTGCCGGCGCCGTTCGGCCCGATGACGGTGACGATCTCGCCGGGTGCGACGGCGAGCGACACGTCGGCAAGCGCCACGCGCCGGCCGAAGGCGACGTGGATGCCGCGAAGCTCGATCAGGGAAGGCGGCGGCAGGGCGTTCATTGCGCGTCGGCAGCGGGCCGGCAGCGCGGGCAGAGCCCGCGCAGCTCGATCGTCTGCTGCTCCACGGCAAATCCCAGCGCGCCGGCACGGCGCAGCACGGCGCCGGCGATGGCGGGATCGTCGAGCTCGGCGGCGCCGCCGCATTTGCCGCAGATGAGGAACTGGCTCATATGGCGCCGCTCCGGGCGCGGGCAGCCGACATAGGCGTTGAGCGATTCGATGCGATGGATGAGCCCGTGCTCGATGAGGAAGTCGAGCGCGCGATAGACGGTGGGTGGCGCCGCTCCGGGATGCGAGCGCCGGAGCGCCTCGAGAATGGCATAGGCGCCCACCGCCTCGTGACCGCGCCAGACGAGCTGCAGCACCTGTCGGCGCAGCTCGGTGAGCCGGGCGCCGCGCGCGGCGCAGAGCTGCGCCGCGCGGTCGAGCGCGTCCTCGATGCAGCTGACGTGGTCGTGGCTTGCTGTCTGAAACGGGCTTGCCGCCTGCGCGCGCGAACGGGCCACCGCCACCTCTCCCGGCTTGACGATGTTATGATATAACATATCATCAATCGATAGAAGCGGCCGGTATCCGACGATCGCAAGTCGGAGCGTCGCCCCACCTCACCCCAACCCTCTCCGCCCCCCGGGGCGGAGAGGGAGGGACCCGCGCAGCGGGAGGGTGAGGTGAGGCTGACGAGCGGTCGCCGTGTCAGGCATCCGGAGTTTCCCTGCTGCGCCTCGCCCGTTTCCTCGCCACCGCGCTCGTCGCCACGAGCCTGCTCGCGCCGCCGGCCGAGGCGGCGCCCAAAGTGGTGGCAAGCATCAAGCCGATACATTCGCTGATCGCCGGGGTAATGGAAGGGGTGGGCGAGCCCGATCTCATCGTCGCCGGCGGCGCCTCGCCGCATTCCTATGCCCTCAAGCCCTTGGATGCGACGCGCCTGGAGCGCGCCGACATGGTCTTCTGGGTCGGCCCGATCTTCGAGAGCTTTCTCGTGAAGCCGCTGACCGTGCTTGCCGACAAAGCGGAGATCGTCGAGCTCGATCGCGCGCCCGGCGTCACGCTGCTGCCGGCGCGCGAGGGCGGCACCTGGGAAGCGGACGAGCATCACCACGCCGCCTCGGCGCTCGAGCAGGACGGGCATCTCTGGCTCGATCCCGAGAACGCCCAGGCGATCGTGCAAGTCGCCGTGGCGCGGCTTGCCGCGCTCGATCACGCCAATGCGTCGCGCTATGCCGCGAACGGGGCCGCGCTCGAGCGCCGCCTCGACGCGCTCGACGGCGCGCTGCGGCAGCGTCTTGCCGCGCTCGGCGGCGTGCGCTTCGTGGTGTTCCACGACGCCTATCAATATTTCGAGCGGCACTACGGGCTCGCCGCCATCGGCTCGATCACGGTGACCCCCGAGAGCCAGCCCGGGGCGCGCCGCCTGCAGGCGATCCGCGACAAGATCCGCACGCTCGGCGCGCGCTGCGTCTTCCGCGAGCCGCAATTCGAGCCGCGGCTGGTCGATGTCGTCATTGCCGGCAGCGCCGCGCGCACCGGCGTGCTCGATCCCGAAGGCGCGCTGCTGCAGCGCGGGCCCGAGCTTTATTTCCAGCTGATGAACGGCCTCGCCGACGGGCTCGTGCGCTGTCTGGGGGAGGGTTAGTCCTAACTCTCGATCCAGGCGATGCGCAGCACGTTGGTGGCGCCGGGCGTGCCGAAAGGCACGCCGGCGGTGACGACGATGCGCTGGCCGCGCTCGGCGAAGCCCTCGCGATGGGCGATGCTCGTCGCGCGATGCACCATGTCGGAGAAATTGGTGACGTCGCGCGTGTGCACGCAGTGCAGTCCCCAGACCACGGCGAGCTTGCGCGCCGTCTGCAGGCTCGAGGTCAGCGCCAGGATCGGCGCGTCCGGGCGCTCGCGCGCCGCGCGCAGCGCGGTCGCGCCGGAGGTGGTGTAGGAGCAGATGGCGGCGGCGCCGATGGTATGCGCCACCTGGCGGGCGGCGGCGCTGATGGCGTCCGAGGAGGTGTGCTCGGGCTCCGCCGCGGCGCCGGCGTGGAGGCTGGCGTTGTAGAGCGGGTCGGCCTGCACGCGGCGGACGATGCGGTCCATCATCGTCACCGCCTCGACCGGGTATTCGCCGGCCGCCGTCTCGGCCGACAGCATCACCGCGTCGGCGCCCTCGTAGATCGCGGTGGCGACGTCGGACGCCTCGGCGCGCGTCGGCACCGGCGCGTGGACCATGGATTCCAGCATCTGCGTCGCGACGATCACCGGCTTGCCGGCAAGCCGGCAAGCATGGACGATCTGCTTCTGCACCGGCGGCACGTCCTCGGGCGGCATCTCGACGCCGAGGTCGCCGCGCGCCACCATCAGCGCGTCGCTGAGCTCGATGATCTCGGCGAGCCGGCGCACGGCCGCGGGCTTCTCGAGCTTCACCATGATCCCGGCGCGGTTGGCGACGAGTTTTCTCGCCTCGGCGACGTCCTCGGGCCGCTGCACGAAGGAGAGCGCGATCCAATCGGCGCCGGCATCGAGCGCGAAGCCGAGGTCGCCGCGATCCTTCTCGGTGAGCGCCGCCAGCGGCAGCACGGCGTTGGGCACGTTGACGCCCTTGCGGTCGGACAGCTCGCCGCCATCGACCACCACCGTCTCGGCGAAGCGGTCGCTGCAGGCCTCCACCTTGAGCCGCACATTGCCGTCGTTGAGCAGCAGCTCGGTGCCGGGCTCGAGCGCGGCGAAGATCTCGGGATGCGGCAGCGGCGCGCGCTCGGCGTCGCCGGGCTTCTTGTCGAGATCGAGGCGGAAATGCGCGCCCGCTTTGAGCCGCACCTTGCCGTCGGCAAAGGTGCCGAGGCGTAGCTTCGGTCCCTGCATATCCGCCAGGATGCCGATCGGCCGGCCGGTCTCCTTCTCCAGCGCGCGGATGGTCTCGATCCGGGCCAGATGGTCGCTGCGCTCGCCATGGCTGAAATTGAGGCGGAAGACGTCGACGCCGGCGCGAAACAAGGCGGCGATCATCTCGGGCGTGGAGCTCGCCGGGCCAAGCGTGGCGACGATCTTGGCGCTGCGTTGGCGTCGCATGACTTATTCCCCCATCCGGACGGACGAGCCCGTCCCCAGCACCAGAATCGCCCGGAAATCGTTAACATTTGTCAGCGTCGGGCCGGTGACGAGCAGATCCCCCAGCGCCTGAAACGCGCCATAGCCATCATTGTCGGCAAGATGCGCGCGCAGGTCGATGCCGGCGGCGGCGGCGCGCGCGGCGGTGTCGGGACCGTAAAGCGCCCCGGCATTGTCCTCGGTGCCGTCGATGCCGTCAGTGTCGGCGGCGAGCGCGTAGAGCGCCGGGTGACCGTCGAGCGCCACGGCGAGCGCCAGCAGGAATTCGGCGTTGCGGCCGCCGCGGCCGGCGCCGCGCACCGTCACCGTCGTCTCGCCGCCCGACAGCAGCACCGCCGGCAGCGTGAGCGCGCGCTCGCCGATGATCAGCTTGCCGGACGCCGCCTGGCGCGCGATCCCGGCATGGACCAGCGCCACGTCGCGCGCCTCGCCCTCGATGGCATCGCTCAGCACCAGCGGCGTGACGCCGGCGGTCCGCGCGCTCTCGGCCGCCGCCAGCAGCGCCTGCTGCGGCGCCGCCACCAGCACGAACGCGCTGCGGGCAAGGCGCGGATCGCCCGGCTTCGGGCTCTCCTCGGCGGCGGCGGCGAGATGCGCGGCGACGGCGGCCGGCGGCGCGATGGCGTATCTGGCGAGGATGGCGCGCGCCTCGGCGAAGGTCGAGGGATCGGGCACGGTCGCGCCCGAGGCGATGACCGCGGGATCGTCGCTGGGGACATCGGAGATGGCGAGCGTCACCACGCGCGCCGGCGCGGCGGCGGCGGCGAGCCGGCCGCCCTTGATCGCGGACAGGTGCTTGCGGACGCAGTTGATCTCGCCGATGGTGGCGCCGCTCAGCAGCAGCGCCCGCGTCACCGCGCGCTTGTCCTCGAGGCCGATGCCCGGCGCCGGCAGCACCATCAGCGCCGAGCCGCCGCCCGAGGCGAGGACCAGCACGAGATCGTCGGCGCCGAGCCCGCGCACGCTGTCGAGGACGCGGTGCGCCGCCTCGCTGCCGGCGGCGTCGGGCATGGGATGGCCGGCCTCGACCACCTCGATGCGCCGCGTCGGCACGCGATGGCCGTAGCGGGTGATGACCAGGCCCGAGAGCGGGCCGGGCCAATGATCCTCGACCGCTTTGGCCATCGCCGCCGCTGCCTTGCCGGCGCCGACCACCACGGTGCGGCCGCGCGGCGGCTGCGGCAGATGCGGCGGCACGACCCGCGCCGGGTCGGCGGCGCGCAGCGCTGCCGCGAAAAGCGCGCGCAGCAGGGAACGAGCGTCGTCGTGGCCGGAAGGCGTCACGGGAGGTCACCCTTGTCGCAAGCATCATGCCGGGCCTCGCCGCCTCGGCCGGGAAAAGATAGGATGCGCCGCGGCCCGACGACAACCCCGCCTGATCGGACTCATCTCATGCCACCGCCTGGACCCGCGCTGCTCGGACCCGACGATCCCGCTCAGGTAGAGCTCTGCGGCGAAGACGCGAGCGCGCCGGTGCTGCTGACCTGCGACCATGCCAGCAATGCCGTGCCGCGCTCGCTCGCCGGCCTCGGCCTTGCCCCGGGGGTGGTGGAGCAGCATGTCGGCTGGGATATCGGCGCCGCTGCGGTGACGCGGCGGCTCGCCCGCGCGCTTGCCGCGCCGGCGATCCTCTCGGGCTATTCGCGCCTGGTCATCGACTGCAATCGCGATCTCGACGATCCCAGCTCGATCCCGGAAACGAGCGACGGCATCGCCGTGCCCGGCAACC
Source organism: Allostellaceae bacterium (assembly GCA_052143095.1). Classification (GTDB taxonomy): domain Bacteria; phylum Pseudomonadota; class Alphaproteobacteria; order ATCC43930; family CGMCC-115725; genus DAHUYF01. The sequence goes on along the minus strand of JBKQTR010000280.1, from coordinate 5,729 downwards.
GGCAGCTGCCGCCCGAAGCGCGCGCCGCCCGGCGCCACCTCTGCTTCGAGCCCTATCACCGCGCGATCGCCGCGTGGCTCGACGCGCAGCGCGCGGCGGGCAGGGTGCCGGCGCTGCTGTCGATCCACAGCTTCACGCCGGTGATGAACGGCGTCGCCCGGCCGTGGCAGGTTGGCATTCTCTGGAACCGGGACCCGCGCCTGCCGGTGCCGCTGCTGGCGGCGCTCAGTGCCGATCCGTCGCTGGTCGTCGGCGACAACGAGCCCTATTCGGCGCGCGAGCCGCCCGGCTTTACCGTGCACCACCATGCCGAGGCGCGTGGGCTGCCGCATGTGGCGATCGAGCTGCGCCAGGACCTCGTCGCTGCGCCGGAAGGAGCGGCATCCTGGGCGGCGCGGCTGGCGGCAGCGCTGTCGCCGATCCTGGTGCGGCGCGAGCTCTATCGCATCGAGCATCGCTGAGCGGCCTCTGGCAATCGCCGCGCCGGCCCCCCACAATAAGCACAGTCCGGCCGTGACGGAGAGAGTGATGGATGACAAGACCCGCACCGAGCTCGAGGCCGCCTCGTTCCGCCGCCTGGTGCAGCATCTGCGCGAGCGCACCGACGTGCAGAACCTCGACCTGATGAATCTCGCCGGCTTCTGCCGCAACTGCCTCTCGCGCTGGTATCGCGAGGCTGCCGAAGAGCGCGGCATGACGCTGCCCGATCCCGAGGCGCGCCGGATCGTCTACGGCATGCCTTACGAGGAATGGAAGGCGAAGCACCAGAAGGACGACAAGAAGCCGGTCGCCGGCGGCGGCCACAAGCACTGAGCCTCGCCGCGACGGCGCGTCGCTTGCGCGCGGCGCCGCGCTTCGATAGGGTCGCGGAAAGCCCAAACACGAGGGGGACCCTATGCCGGATGTCGGCGGCATCGCCGGTGAGCGTTTGAAATCCTTCATCGAGCGCGTCGAGCGGCTCGAGGAGGAGAAGCGGGCGCTGGCCGAGGACATCAAGGAAGTCTTCGCCGAGGCCAAGGGCGTCGGCTTCGACGTCAAGACCATGCGGCAGATCATCAAGATCCGCAAGCTGGATCAGGACGATCTCGACGAGCAGGAGGCGCTGCTCGACACCTACAAGCGCGCGCTCGGCATGGTCCCCGACCTGCCCGACGCGACCGACGAGCCCGAGCCCAAGCGCCGCAGCGGCGGCCGCCACTAGCCGGCGCGCGCCGGCGCTCAGAGTCGGGCGCGGATGCGCTCGGCGATCTCGGCGATGCGCGCGGGCTCGCCGGGCTTCAGCGCCCAGTTCACGGCGAGCGCGTCGTTCATGCGCCGCGGCAGGATGTGCAGATGGAAATGCGGCACCGATTGCGCCGCGCCCGGCCCGTTCGCCTGCAGCAGGTTGAGCCCGTCGGGCGCCAGTGCCGCGTTGACCGCCGTCGCGATCCTGATGGCGGTGCGCCCGGCGGCGGCGAAGGCTTCGGCCGGGAGATCGAACACCGTCGGGTAATGCGCTTTCGGGATCACCAGGCAATGCCCGTCATGAACCGGATTGATGTCCATGAAGGCGAGGGTCTCGCCATCCTCGTAGAGCTTGAAGCAGGGGATCGTGCCGGCGACGATGCGGCAAAAGATGCAATCGGGATCGGTCGTCATCGCGGCCTCGCTCTCGGGGCGCGACACCCTAGCCGACGCACGCGCGCGAGACCAGCGGCGTCGGGGCTTACTCCGCGGCGATCGCGTGCGGCGTGTGGAAGGAAGCGAGCAGCTTCTCCTGCTTGGCGCGGGCCGCGGCGAGGTTTGCCAGTTTGACATGGCCGAAGCCGCGGATCTGCGCGGGAATGCCGGCGATCTCGACCGCGAGCGCGTGCGTGTCGCGCGTCAGCCCCGCGATGAGCTCGTCGACCAGCGCCTCGTAGTCGGTGATGAGCCTGCGCTCGATCTGGCGCTCCTCGCTGTGCCCGAACGGGTCGAAGGACGTGCCGCGCAGGAATTTGAGCCTCGCCAGCACGGCGAAAGCGCGCAGCATCCAGGGCCCGTAGCGGCGCTTTTTGAGATGTCCGGTCGTGGCGTCGCGCTCGGCGAGCAGCGGCGGAGCGAGATGGAATTCGAGGGTGAAATCGCCCTCGAACTGCCGCTCGAGGCTGCGCCGGAACTCGCCGTCGGTATAGAGCCGCGCCACCTCGTACTCATCCTTGTAGGCCATGAGCTTGAAGAGGTTGCGCGCGACCGCCTCGGCAAAGCCGGACGCCCCCGGCGCCTGCCGCCGCTCGGCGCTCTCGGCGCGGCGCGCCAGACGCTCGTAGCGCTGCGCATAGGCGCGATCCTGATAACGGGTCAGGAACCCGACGCGGCGGGCGATGATCTCGTCGAGCGTCTCGGAAAGGCGCTCGGCGACGGGCGCGCTGGGTGCGGCGATGTGCTCGACCATGGCGGGGTCGACGGCCGCCCAGCGACCCCAGCGGAAAGCGTGGCGGTTGACGTCGACGTCGACGGCGTTGAGCTCGATGGCGCGCTCGATCGCCGCGGCGGCGACCGGGATGAGGCCGCGCTGATAGGCATAGCCGGTGATGAACAGGTTGGTGGCGATGCTGTCGCCGAGCAGCGCCGTGGCGAGCCGCGTGGCGTCGATGAATTCCGCCTTGTCGCCGCCGACCGCCGCGGCGATGTCGCGGCCGAGCGCGCGCCGCGGGAAGGCGAGATCGGGATCGCGCGTGAAGGCGCCGGTGATGGTCTCGTGATGGTTGATCACGGCATGGCTGCCGCCTTCGCTGAGCCGCGAGAGGCCGTCGGGGGAGGCGGCGACGACGATGTCGCAGCCCAGGAGAAGCTGCGCGCGGCCGGTGGCGATGCGCGCGGCGTGGATGTCCTCGGGCGCGCGGCCGATGCGGATATGGCTCAGCACGGCGCCGCCCTTCTGCGCGAGCCCGGTCATGTCGAGCACCGAGCAGCCCTTGCCCTCGAGATGCGCCGCCATGCCAAGCAGCGCGCCGATGGTGACGACGCCGGTGCCGCCGATGCCGGCGACGAGGATGTTGTAGGGCTCGGCGAGCGCCGGGAGCGCCGGCTCGGGCAAGGCTGGGATCTCCTCGTGGTCCTGCGGCGCGTGATGCTTGCGCAGCGCGCCGCCATGGACGGTGACGAAGCTCGGGCAGAAGCCCTCGACGCAGGAGTAGTCCTTGTTGCAGCTCGACTGGTCGATGGCGCGCTTGCGGCCGAACTCGGTCTCGACCGGTAGGACGGAGAGACAGTTGGAGGCGCGCGAGCAATCGCCGCAGCCTTCGCAGACCAGTTCGTTGATGAAGACGCGCTTGGCCGGGTTCGGGAACTCGCCGCGCTTGCGGCGGCGGCGCTTCTCCGCCGCGCAGGTCTGATCGTAGATCAGCACGCTGACGCCCGGGCTCTCGCGCAGGCTGCGTTGCACCTCGTCGAGCTTCTCGCGGTGGAAGAAATCGACGCCGGGCGCGAAGTCGGCATCGCTCGGGTATTTGTCGAGCTCGTCGCTGACGATGGTGATGCGCGTGACGCCTTCGGCCGCCACCTGCCGCGTGATCTGCGGCACGGTGAGGCGGCCCTCGATCGGCTGCCCGCCGGTCATGGCGACGGCGTCGTTGTAGAGGATCTTGTAGGTGATGCTGACCCCCGCCGCGACCGCGGCGCGGATGGCGAGGATGCCGGAATGGTAGTAGGTGCCGTCGCCGAGATTGGCGAAGATGTGCGGCGTCTCGGTGAAGGGCGCCTGGCCGATCCAGGGAACGCCTTCGCCGCCCATCTGCGTGACGGTCGCGGTGTCGCGGTCCATCCAGATCGCCATGTAATGGCAGCCGATGCCGGCGGTGGCGCGGCTGCCTTCGGGCACATGCGTCGAGGTGTTGTGCGGGCAGCCCGAGCAGAAATAGGGAATGCGCTCGAGCGCCGGCTTGGCGGTCTTGAGCTGGCGCTCCTTGGCGGCGAGGTAGGCGATGCGGTCGGCGATGCGCGGCGAGCTATGGAAGCGCTGGAGGCGCGCGGCGACCGCGCGCGCCACCTGCATGGGATCGAGCTCGCCGGTGGCGGCCAGCAGCGGCGCGCCGCGCTCATCCTGCTTGCCGACGATGCGCGGCCGCGCGCTCATGTCGTAGAGGATGTCCCTAAGCTGGCCCTCCACCACCGGGCGCTTCTCCTCGACGACGAGGATCTCCTCGAGACCCGCGGCGAAACGGCGGACGCCCTCGGGCTCGAGCGGCCAGGTGAGCGCCACCTTGTAGAGCCCGAGACCGACCGCCGCGGCCATGGCGTCATCGATGCCGAGATCGGCCAGCGCCTGGCGCACGTCGAGATAGGCTTTGCCGGTGGCGAGGATGCCGAGCCGCGCGTTGGGACTGTCGAGCATCACCCGGTCGAGGCGGTTGGCGCGCGCGAAGGCCTGCACCGCCGGCAGCTTCCAGTGGCGCAGCCGGCGCTCCATCTCGAGCGCGTTGTAATCCGGCCAGCGGATGTTGAGCCCGCCCGGCGGCAGGGCGAAATCCTCGGGCAGCGCGATGGCGACGCGACGGGGATCGACATGCACCGAGGCCGAGTTGTCCATGGTCTCGGCGATCGCCTTGAAGCCCACCCAGCAGCCGCTGAAGCGCGACATCGCCCAGCCGTAGAGCCCGAGGTCGAGGATGTCCTGCACCCCCGCCGGGTTGAGCACGGGGATCGAGGCGTCGATGAAGGCGTATTCGGATTGATGCGGCAAGGTCGAGGATTTCGCCGCATGATCGTCGCCGGCCACGACCAGCACGCCGCCGTGGCGCGCCGTGCCGGTGGCGTTGGCGTGCTTCAGCACGTCGCCGGTGCGGTCGACGCCGGGGCCTTTGCCGTACCAGAACGCGAAGACGCCGTCGTATTTGGCGCCGGGGAAGAGGTTGGTCTGCTGGCTCCCCCAGACCGCGGTGGCGGCGAGGTCCTCGTTGATGCCGGGCTGGAAGCGGATGTGGTTCTCGGCAAGGAAGCGCTGGGCGTGCCAGAGATTCTGATCGAGGCTGCCGAGCGGCGAGCCGCGATAGCCGGAAATGAAGCCGGCAGTATTGAGTCCGGCGGCACGGTCGCGCTGGCGCTGCATCATCGGCAGGCGGACCAGCGCCTGGATGCCAGTGAGATAGATGCGTCCGGTGTCGAGCGTGTATTTGTCGTCGAGGGTGACAGCCGCGAGCGCCATGGCTTCTCCCGAACCGATCTCTAGTCTGACAGTTCCTCAACAATAAATACTTAATCCCATCGAGAGATCGTCTCAATCGTCCGAAATAGTCGCGCTGCATTTCGCAATGAATGTGCCCGGAGATCGCACCAGGCGGTGTAAATCTGTCGCGCAAAGCCGGCTGCGCGCATGAATCGCTCCCGCGGCTCGCCGGCCGCCGCAGGGAGGCGAAAAATCGCCGGCTGAGTCGAGCGTTGGAGCGGCGCCTGGCTTGGGCTAACCTGCGTTCCCTGGTGTTCCACGGGCAAAGGGCATAGCCATGACCGCGCCGGCGCTGCGCCGCAACCATCCGAACCAGGCCGTGATCGAGCAGCTGCGCGCGCGCTTCGGCGAGCGGCTTTCCACGGCGGCGGCGGTGCGCGAGCAGCACGGGCGGGACGAGAGCTACCACACGCCGGCATCGCCCGATGCGGTGGTGTTCGCGCGCGAGACCGCGGAGGTGGCGGAGATCGTCGGGCGGTGCGAGGCGGCGAAGGTGCCGGTGATCGCTTTCGGCACGGGGACGTCGCTGGAGGGCCATGTGGCG
>JBKQTR010000279.1:0-3648 GCA_052143095.1 Allostellaceae bacterium | reverse complement strand
GAAATTCCGGCATCTGCGGCATTGGTGTCCTCCCTCGCCGTTGCCGGATGCGATGCAAGCGACGTGCCAGGGGGTGGGGGGTGCGGTGCTGGCAGGGGGGCGGGCTCTCGCGGTTGCAAGGGCAACCGCTGGCGCCCGCTCGCGACGATGCTACGCATCGCGCGGCCGCTGCCGCCCGCTCGCGACGACGCTACGCGTCGCGCGGGCGTCGCGCGGACATAAATCTGTCATGGCTGTGCTGTAGCTATGGGGAACCGCCGGCGGTAGCGGCCGGCGGAAGGAGCCTCTAGGACTTGAGCAGCCACCGCCAGCGATGAAGATCCTGTTCGTCACTGACGCCTGGCCGCCGCAGGTGAACGGCGTCGTGCGGACACTCACCGAGACGATCCGCAACCTCGAGCTTTTCGGCCACCACGTGGAGGTCGTCTCGCCGGTGGGCTTCCACGCCATCCCCTGCCCCACATATCCCGAGATCCCGCTGGCGATCCTGCCCGGCCGCAAGGTCGCGCGGCGCATCGAGGCGGCCGCGCCCGACGCCATTCATATCGTCACCGAAGGGCCGCTCGGCAGCGCGGCGCGGCGCTATTGCCTCGGCCACGCCATCCCCTTCACCACCGCCTATCACACCGCCTTTCCCGAATACCTCGCCGCACGCGTGCCGGGAACGCTGACCCCCGCCTATGCCTGGCTGCGGCGGTTCCACGCGCCGTCCGAGGCGGTGATGGTGCCGACGGCGACGATGATGGAGCGGCTCGCGGCGCGGCGCTTTGCCAACCTCGCCTATTGGTCGCGCGGCGTCGATGGCGAGCTCTTCCGGCCGCGGCCGAAGGATTTCCTCAGCGGCCAGCGGCCGATCTATCTCTATGCCGGCCGCGTCGCCGTCGAAAAGAACATCGCCGATTTCCTGAAGCTGCGCCTGCCCGGCACGAAATACGTCGTCGGCGCCGGGCCGAAGCTGCGCGAGCTGAGGGCGCGATATCCCGACGCCCGCTATACCGGCTATGTCGACGACGAGACGCTCGCCGCCTGCTATGCCGCGGCCGATGTCTTCGTCTTCCCGAGTCTGTCGGAGACCTTCGGCCTGGTGCTGCTCGAGGCGCTGGCCTCGGGCCTGCCGGTCGCGGCCTTTCCGGTGACCGGGCCGCTCGACGTGGTCGGCGACAGCGGCGCCGGCGCGCTCAGCGACGATCTCGGCGAGGCGATCGAGAGCGCGCTCGCCATCGCGCCCGACGACTGCCGCGGCCATGCGATGACCTTCTCCTGGGCCGATGCCACGCAGCAATTCCTCGCGCATTTGCGCTCCACCGCCGCTTGAGCGAGACCATGCCCCTGATCAACCCCGTTCACCCGACGCTCGCCGCTTGCGCCGTGGGCTTCTGCCTGCTGGCGATCTGCGCCCATTTGACCAGCATCGCGATCGCGGCGCGACGCTGCCGCCGGCGCCGATGGCCGCTTGCCTGCCCGACGGATGCGCCGCCCGTCAGCCTGGTGCGCCCGGTCTGCGGCCTCGACAATTTCGCCGAGGAGACGCTGGGCTCGAGCTTCCGCCTCGACTACCCCCGCTACGAGATCCTCTTCTGCGTCGCCCGCGCCGACGACCCGGCGGTGCCGCTGGTGCAGCGGCTGATCGCCGCCTCGCCCGCCGTGCCGGCGCGCCTGCTGATCGGCGACGACCGCCCGAGCATCAACCCCAAGCTCAACAACGTCGTGAAGGGCTGGGACGCGGCGCGGTACGACTGGATCATCCTCGCCGACAGCAACGTGCTGATGCCCGCCGATTACGTGCAGCGCCTGCGCGCCCGCTGGAGCGCCGAGACCGGCCTCGTCTGCTCGGTGCCGATCGCGTCGCGGCCGCGGAACTTCTGGGCGGAACTCGAATGCGCCTTCCTCAATACCTACGAGGCGCGCTGGGAGTATGGCGCGGATACGCTGGGTTTCGGCTTCGCCCAGGGCAAGAGCATGCTGTGGCGGCGCGACATCGTCGAGCGCGGCGGCGGCATCCGCGCGCTCGGCGCGGAGATCGCGGAAGACGCGGCGGCAACCAAGCTGGTGCGCGCCGCCGGCCGCAAGGTCCAGCTCGTCGACGCCCCGTTCGAGCAGCCGCTGGGGCGGCGCTCGGCACGCGAGGTGTGGCTCAGGCAAGTGCGCTGGGCGCGGCTCAGGCGCATGACCTTCCCGGTGATGTTCCTGCCGGAGCTGCTGGTCGGTTGCGTCTTTCCCGCGCTTGCCGCCGCTTTCGCCGCGCAGCAGCACGGCATCGGCGCCGTCCCGGCGGTCGCGGCGCTGCTGGTGCTGTGGTTCGGCACCGAGCTGGCGCTGGCGCGCACCGCCGGCTGGCATGTGTCGGCGCGCCTGCCGTTCGCCCTCCTGCTGCGCGACCTGCTGCTGCCGGCGCTCTTTGTCGCCGCCTGGATGGGCAGCGGCTTCACCTGGCGCGGCACCGTGATGACGCGGCGCTCCGGCGGCGCCGATCTCGCGCCGGCCGAGCTTGCCGGCGGCGGCGGGGGCACGCCGATCTCGCGTGGACGTTGGCCAAGCTGAGGGGGCGACGGCGCAGACATCAACGCCGGCGCGGTCACGGGTACTGAGCCGGCAACGGCACCGTCTGAGCGGGGCTGAGAAATGCGCCGCCGGCCGCGCGGAACAGGACGACGTAGCCCAGGATCGCCAAGACGATGAACGCCGCGATCAATGCGATGTCCGCCGGCGGGCCCAGCGGAAAGCGCCGTGACATTCTCGGCTCAGCCCCTCTTCGTCACGAGCCCCGAGACAGCGTGCCAAGGGTAGCGGGCAGGCTGCGATCGGGCATAGCAGCATCAAATCGCGCGCGAGTCGATTGATTTGCCGCCGGACCCAGTTCCGAAACAGACTCTCCTGCAGCGAGACGCGGATCGCCTTATATACGTCGTGTCAGAGCCTGCTTTCGCATCGACAGCGAGGACGACCCATGCGCGATCCAAACCCCGCCGCCATCGCCGCCGCCTTCGTGGCGAGATGGGAAAGCGCCTGGAACAGCGAGGGCGCCGCCGCGACCGCCCAGCTCTACACGCCAGACGCCGTGCTGGTCGGCGCGGCCACCGGCGTCGGGCAGACGGAAATCGCGCGGCTGCTCGGCCTGCTCTACGCTCAAGGCTGGACCAGAATCGCCCTCACGGTCACCAACGCGCGCTCGGTCGGCGGCGTGGTGCTGGCCGCCTGCGCCTTCACCGCCCATGGCTCCGGCGCCACTGAGGGCAAGGTCTTGAACGGCAAATCGAGCCACGTGCTCACCCGCGTCGGCGACACCTGGCTCTCGGCCATGCACACCGCCGCCTAGCTCCGAGAGCAAAGTCCGATCGGGTCGGCGCGACCGACCCTGGCGCGCGGCGGCGCTGGGACAGGCGCCGCATGGCTCAGCGTTCTCGGCGGCTTTCCCGAGCGTAGGCGACGGCGTCGACCAGCAGCGGAACGAGCGGCGCGATGTCCTTGTGGTCCGAGGCAAGTTGGACCCATTGCCGTAGCGCGTGTTTCCGCTGCACGGATGGCGGTGCGTCCTTCGACAGGCGCGCTGCGCGCACCAGCTCAGGATGAGGAAAGTTATTGATGGCACAAAGAAAATCGCCTCATCCTGAGCGCGAGCGTAGCGAGCAGTCGAAGGACGCACTGAGT
>JBKQTR010000278.1:0-6335 GCA_052143095.1 Allostellaceae bacterium | reverse complement strand
AGTCTCGCGCACACGGTGGTCGCCCGCGAATCCCGCGCGACCTGCGTGATCTTATTCGCGAGATGAGCCTTGCCAATCCGCTGTGGGGCGCGCCGCGCATTCATGGCGAGCTGCTCAAGCTCGGCATCGAGGTCGCGCAGTCGACAGTGGCGAAGTACATGGCGCGATGTCGGCGACCGCCGAGCCAGAACTGGAAGACGTTTCTGCGTAACCACACCGCCGGCATCGCCGCGATGGATCTGCTCGTGGTACCGACGATCGGCTTCCGCCTCCTCTATGTGCTGGTCATCCTCGGCCATCATCGGCGACGGATCCTATCGTTCGGCGTCACCTCCCATCCGACAGCGGAGTGGATCGCTCAACAGATCACCGAAGCATTTCCGTGGACTGAAGCTCCACGCTACCTGATCCGAGATCGTGATGCCGTCTATGGTCAAGTCGTCACCCGACGCCTCAAGAGCATGGGCATCCGCGATCGGCCGACGGCTCCGCGATCGCCTTGGCAGAATGGATACGTCGAACGGCTGATCGGCTCGATCCGGCGGGAGTGTCTCGACCATCTCGTCGTGTTCGGCGAGGCTCACCTCCGCCGCATCGTCACAGCCTACGTCTCTTATTACAACGAGCTCCGGACTCACCTGTCACTGAACAAAGACGCCCCGACCCATCGACCGATCCACCGGATCGGTCGGATCATGTCGCTGCCCGTCCTCGGCAGCCTGCACCACCAATACTGTCGGACGTAGTTTCTGGTAGGGACAACTAGGCGCTGGAAGCTCAGCCAAACTTGACTGCCGCAAGGATCACCTCCACCGCCTTGTCGTCGGCGGAGAGCGGTAGGAAGCAAGCTTCAAAGCATTTGTGCGTCTTTGATTCTGACCAGTAGGCTGGGCCTGCACGAAAAATGGGAGTCCGGCGTTGGACCACTAGGTCCATGAGGCGCTTTATTGCGTCGCGGCCTTCCGGACGCATAAACGTTCCGGCGGGGTAGCCCTTGGTACTGCGGCCAAAGAATTCCACGACTCTCTCGCCCACCAGCCGTACTGTGTAGCGACCGTCTATCTGCACCATAAAGACGTCCGGCAACAGTCGATGGAACTCCGCAGGGTCAAAGTCTGACCTCGACGGCATCAAGCGCAGGCCGCGTTTGCTGCGCCAGAGATCGCAGAGAGCGGCCAAATCTGGATGTCTTGGCGAGTCCAAAAAATGTGCCCCAGGAGCTATATCAGGTGGAGGCACCTTGGCTAGTCGGTCGTATCGTTCTGCTTGCGCATAGAGAGCCTTTGCGACCACCCTGTCCCTCCCTATTTTTGGCGCGCGGTGAAAGCTGCGGCGCCTTGATGCGGACGAGTGACGATAGCTACGCTTTTGTTGCAGTGCAATTGATGCCGCTGCTCTATCCACCGATACGACTGCTCTATCCACTGATACCGCTGATCTATCCACAGGAAAATTTTCGCGATCAGGTCTTTCAACTTGTAAGAAAGTTGGTGCACTGCGCAACATACCCGACTATGCGCGGGAATTTGGTCTCTCCGACCGGGGTCGCCCATGCTGAGCATTGAGATCAGGCTTCCGCCCGCTGACGTTGCCAATCGCGTTGAAGCGATGCGGCAATGGTTGGATGTGCGCCGGTGCCCGTACACGTTCATCTCGACGGGTAGCAGCAACGAGAGGTTAGTTCTCGTCGAGTTCGCATCCGACGCAGACGCCGCAGATTTCGCTCATCGCTTTTCCGGCAGCTTCCTGCCGAGCTGATTAGCTTGCATGCGGGCCGATGTCCCAAGGGCGCGACAGCCGCGCCATTGTTTTGCGACAGCTTCACAATCCGACACGACGGGCCACGATTCACCGCACTGCTGTAGCCGCCCCGTCTCCGCTTGGGTGACAGAGTGCCGGCGAACAACATCGTGGAGGACGTGATGCTGTACGTCGGCAAACTATATCCGCGACGCTCTTTAAGTACCGGCTCTCATTCTTTCTCGCGGCTGACGGCGACGATCTCGGCTTCTTCTACGCAGGCCATGCAAACGTCATCGCTCGCGCTGCCCGGTGCCCACTTGTGTCGGTCGATTTTTTTGCAGATTGATGCTCATGCCACGTCCGCCAGAATTCGGTGCGCGGAAGCGCCCGACATCAGCTCTCTGTTGCTGCCCAAGCGTGCCTAGCACACTACGCTGAACTGACGCGCGTTCAGCAAGGTCGAGACGGAGATGCTCTTTATAGCCGTCGGATCGTCGATGGCGGCGAGGCGTGCGTATACCAGTTGATCGATGTGACTGCGGAACACCGATTGCACCTCATAAGTCGATGCCGGCGTCCCGGTGACCGCACCGATTGACTGAAACCGCTGCCCAACTTCGACTTTCTTGAACCGCCTCATCATAGACCCCCAATACCAAGAACTGCGCTGTGATGGCGCTGCTTCGGCCACGCTCCCAGGAGCGGGTAAAAGGTGTGTAAACCCGTCCGGGACAAAACGCCGCAGACGCTCCAGTGGGCGAAGTTTCAATGGCAGCAGCGGCACCCTGCCCTCACATGTAGGACGGGAGTTCGCTGTCAGATTTGCTGGAGGTTTCGGACCCTTTGTTAGGGAGGAGTTCCGATGAACGACGGTAATATGATATTGGCGATCATCTCGCTGATTGGCGTCATCGCGACCGTCACCTTGGTCGCGGCAGACCGCTGGCGACACCGCACGAAGCCTTCGGGATCGCCGAAAGTGTCGGTCCATAGGATGAGCAGAGATAGGATGAGCAGAGATAGGATGAGTAGAGATAGGATGAGTAGAGATAAGATGAGTAGAGCAAGTCCTTCGCGCCGCCCCCGCCCGTCGATTTCGCACTGCCGTCGGAGCAATAGCCGCCGCTGATTTCATCGGCCCCAGATGAATGGCGTCGCGGGGCGTCGGCGGCTCAGTGCAGCAGTTGGACGCGGCACCGATATTTAAGCCCCGATCATTATGTTGGGCGGCGCGCTCGCCTCCCAGAGGCTTGATACTGATGCCGGTAATCACCCATTAAACCCTTGGTAGCATAATTGCCGTGCTGGCCTGGGGAACGTTATGGTTCACGTCTTCGGCATCGTCGCGCTCATCATCCTCGTCGGTGCCATTGGCGGGCTGACACGGGTGTATTTGGAGGAGCGGCGCTCCAAGCGTCAGTCCTAGCGAACACTCGACCACGGGTCTCTTCTGGCCTCTCGACCTCCGCTTAATTGCTTTCAGCTACCATGCCTCACCCGCTCCATCCAGGCGCGGGCGATTAGGCGCTGCGGCGAATTATTGCAGCAGGTGAAGCGGAGCAAGGGTGGAGCCCCTTTGAAACTCAGGAGGTCGGCCACCCGCGTCTATCGCGCACGTCTGCTGCCGATGCCGCGGCCTGTCCGAGCGCCAGCGCAAGACCGCCCAGCGAGACGCCGTCACTGCCGCTGCACCACAAGCACCTTTGGGACGGCGCCACTGCTCTCCCAGTCGGGTGGGTCGAGCTGCTCGATGTGCCCGACCTCGGTCTTGCCATCGTGCTCGAACTGGGCGCGGCCGTACCGGACCGGTCGAACGTCGAGGTCCTTCTCGCCGAGGTCGACGGCGATCATGGTGCCGGGCCGTTGCAAATGGATGCGCGGACGATGGGCCATGGGCCCGTCTCCCACGCGTCTCGACGGGCCTCATCGTAGCATCCGCCGACGGCGGCGGCCGCCTTGTATGATCGTGCGCCTGGACGGGCTCCGATTGCGACCGCGGCCGGGTCCCTTAGGCGTCCGGCTTCTCCTTCTTGGCACGCTTGACGCGCTCTTGCTCGCGGGCAACCTGCCCTTTGGGATCAGCCTTAACGCCGGCACGTTGCTTGTCGGCCTTCGCGAAACGTCCCTCGGCCTTCGCGATTACCTCGCGGTCCGGGAAGGCTGGCTTGTGGCCTCTGCTCTTGCGATGTGGCATGCCCGACTATATGGCATAAGCTGGGCTCACGCACGACGTACTCGGCCTCCCGCGACAGGCTGCCGATCCAGGCCATTAGTTCGGGGTCGCGCGGGTCCCAGGTTGCCATGCTCACCGCAACGCTGCGCCAGCGCTGGCTTCGACGGGAGGTAGCAAGCTCCGAAATAGAGATGCGAAGCCCCGCTCGGGCGGGAAAACCGAGCGGGGCAGGGAAGGGGGTTCCGGCAAGTTTCGTATGCATTGAAAACGCTTCATGCGCGCCGACGTTCCGGGATTTGCGGCGGGTCTGATTGCAGCCGATCTTTTGACGAACCCGCCGTCACCGCATCGGTGGGCTCCTCCCTGGCGGGACCGGCGGCCCCTTCTGCCAATTTGAAAGCCGAAGGTAATCGGCGATCCGTTTGCACAGGAACTCGATCGCATCGTCCGGCAGAGAGCGAATGAGCTTCTCCGCCTCGCCGCCGCTCTTGTGCGTCAGTGCGAACCGGATATCGAAGGCGAGATCGTCGAAGTCGGGCATAGCGGCCTCCTGGCTGCTGTGTCCCCGACACCCCCGACTCAGCAAACGGCGATACTCACGTCAAGCGGCGGACTTTTCGGCTCCGATGACGGCTGGCCCGACACTCACCGGATCGCCAGCCCCGAAGATGTCGCCGAGTTTCCAGTTCCGCTACGAGAGCACGAAGAACCGAAAGCTCGCTGAGGCGCTCCCTGCGAGCACCGTCCGCATTCGCGCAGCGCCAGTGCGGGCCTCAGCGACCGGCCCGCGATTCGACCATGGACCTTTTCGCTCAACCAAACGTTACGCCATGGGCTCGACGGAATGGTCCCGGTGTTGTTGACGACTGTTCGGCTGGAGAGCGCGCTCAGGCGCCTGGACCGCTTGATCGCGTCAGTCGAACCCCATGCTTCTCAGCTGCACGCGGACGAGTGGCGGCAGTTTCTTGCGCTGAAACAGCGACGGCACAACTTACGCCTGATCCTCGTCGCGCGCAGAATCGAATGCCGGAAGCCGATCGTGAGCCTGCATCGGTGGCGATATGGCTTCGCTGCCGCATAGCTCGGCATGACGCCTTAAGGCATACTGGGTTCATTGGAACTGGCGGTGACAATGGCGGGCGCGGCGGATAAGTTGCGCGCCGCCGTGCGGCGATTCGATAGACAGCAACAGACCCGGTGATGACATCGCGCTTCGGCAGCCCAGCCATCGTCCCAACTTATCCACTAACGCGGACCAAAGAAAAAGCCCCGCCGGTGAGGGCGGGGCTGGCGCATGAAGCGGGCCGGCTTATTGTTAGCGGCGCGCGCGATACACCTGAGGACATCAGTATAGCACCTCGTCGATGCTGAGATCGTGTCAATGAAAAGTCCGCCGATGAGGCCAATGCCGGTGATGTACCAGCGCGTCATCCAACTATCGACGCAGCCCTCTCTTGGGATCACCGGTCGGCAGGTGGTGTTCCGATCTGCGATGTCGTCTCGCTTCATCGCGCAAATCCAAAGCATTGGCGGTGACGCCGACGAGCATTAGAAGCCCAAGTACGATGGTGAAGATCGTGAACGTCCAACCTTCGATCATGCGATTACCCCTCCGGGATGACCAAAGGTGCTGATCCGCTGTTGCGCGGTTGGTGCTCGCCGGTGACAGCCACCTGCTGCCGCACATAGGCGCAGTGGAAGCAGCTCCTAGCAGGATGGAGCGCCACTGCGGTGTTCGTTGGAGCCTGCTACATCGGGAAACCCAGATGATGCTCCCACAGCTCAAGCCTTCACCTCAAGCCCCTTACCAACGGAGCATTTTCCATAATATTCGCCAGTGATACTACCGCTATGTCACGGGTCATTGTTTTACGGGGTGGATATTTGGTCATTGGAAATGCGGCATTGCGTCACCATGTGTGGTATGCGGTCCAGCCGGAGCATTAGCTTTAACCGCTCCTTCCTCTTAAGCGGAATCGCGAGGGCAGCCGGAAGCTACACCGTAGAGACGGACGAGGAGCTTTAGCACGCTAGGCGCCGTGGAACTTGCGGCAGGTCTTGAGAGAGACGCCAGCGCGCGGTCCTGAGAGGTCGCGCCGCGTGGAGGGTAGAGCATGACTACGCAAGTAAGGCTCTTTGTGAACATGAAGAACGAAGCCATGGCGCGTCCGCTCGGGCTGCGACGGCTGCGAAACGCGCCCGGGCGCGGCCAGAGGTTCGAGGTCGCTGTGGATGGACAACCGGTGCGCGCTCGCATCACGCGGTTTTCGCCGGCGACCGCGCAGAGTGAGGATTTATTGGTTCCCGACGTTTACGCCGAGGAGTTCTAGCAACCGCAGGCGGGCTGCGCATGCCGTTTGCCCGCACGATGGCACGCCAGGAGTCTCATGGCGAAAGATCATGTAGAGATCCGTTGTTC
>JBKQTR010000277.1:0-26585 GCA_052143095.1 Allostellaceae bacterium | reverse complement strand
TTCGTTTCAGGACATCACCTACGTCGATGGCTTCTCCGGGCCGTGGCAGACAGCCACCGAGAACTTTGTTGACTCGTCGTTCATGATCGCACTCTCCGTTCTGCTGGACGCACAGAAGCAATATTTCGAGCGGACTGGCATACGGCGAAAAATTCGCTGCTTCTTCTCAGAAAACGATCCACAAGCCTTCGTGCAGCTCGAACAGGCGGTCGCGCCTTATAACAAGCCGGCTAAAGGTTTCGAGGTCAAGACTTACTGCGGAAATTTCGAAGACGCGGTAGCTGATATACAAACCTACATCGGCAATTCATTCCCTCTGATCTTCATCGATCCGACCGGCTGGACCGGATATCCGTTCGACAAAATCAAACCTCTTTTCGCGCGGCCGAAATGTGAGGTGCTTATAAATTTCATGTACGCCTTCGTTTATCGATTCGTTCACAGCGATGACGAAAGCACAATCGCCTCGCTGGAGCCCATTTTGGGTGGACCGGGATGGCGTGACCGGCTTGATCCCCATCTTGATCGCGGTTCTGCGACCGAGAAGTTGTTCCGGGAAACGCTAAAATCAGCCGGAAATTTCGCGTTCGTCGTTTCCACGAAGATAGACAAGGTGACGACGGAGCGGCCGCACTTTTTCATTGCCTACGGTACGAAGAGTATCGAAGGGCTAAAGGCGTTCCGTGAAACCGAGTATGCGGCGCTCCGCGAGCATGAGAAGAACCGCGCCAACGCCAAGGAGAAGAAGCGCGAGGATCGCACGAACACGATGGACCTGTTCGCGGGATATCAAGCCACTGTGCAGGAAGCGACCATCGACCAGATTGTCGAAGAACAGATGACTCTGGCATCGACCGAGCTTTTGGCGATTCTTTCCAAGGTCGGAGCGCTCGCCTTCCCGAGTGTTCTCGGCTGTCTATTGCAGCCCTACATGCTACGCGAGAAAAACGTTAAAGATATTTGCGTGGCGCTTGCCAAGGCCGGCAAACTGGAAAACACGTGGGGCACCGGCAACCGCAAGCCGCGGGACGAGCATACGATTATGCTCAAAGCAACTGGATAGGTTCACCACCCACATGCCGGGCAACTGATAGCCATGTTGGAAACAGAGCTCGAAATGGATAAGGAAGGGATGACCATTCCATATCCTCCTTTGTTCGACGATATCCGGCAAAATCACGGGTTCGTCGACGTTCGTGGACGCCCCGACTTGGCCGCGCAGATAGCAGAGGGCAGTCAGTCCTCGGCGATGAAGAGTCTCCTTATCAGGCTTGCACAACCCCGCTCAAAACTTTTCACGGTCGGCTGCGATCTCGCGATCAAATTTCAGGAGGACGACCGCGAATACCCTCATACAGCGGGCGGTTACATCCAAATCATGAACTCCAGTTACGCAAGGCGGACGCCGGAAGACTATGCGAGATTCGCTCAAGCAGTTGCGGAAAGGTTGCGTGCGAACTGCGCCGATCACTACTGGCAAGTCCGCTTTCTCCTGAAGCCGGTGCGGTTTAAGCTCGACACCTTTACCGATATGACCGGATCTCTATGGATTTGGTTTCACGCTTTCGCCGATGCGGAGCAAAAGGCGCTGGCATCGCGCGAAGCGCTTATCCTTGAACTTCGCAATTCATTGACCAACGAAGATCACGTCGCACTGTTCGAAGGAATGGCGCCAGAACCTTAAAAGCTTAAATTACCGTGCGATCACTGCACTGCCCATATATGGTTTGCCTTTTCGGACAGCGTAGTTGCGCGCTCTTTAATCTCCGATTCAGACCGCTTCCAAGCGCCGAGCATCACGCGCCTAATTCTTCTCCTAGCCAATGGTGGCCGAAAGAGGAGAAGGCTATGGGACACTCAGAGTATGATCCGGCAACCAAAGAGCAACGTCCGTGGAACGCCGGCCGGATACGCTTGGTGCCAAGCGCGCGCTCAAACCGCGGCAGGTCTGGGCCATCCGGTTCTGGCTCGACCGCGAACGCCGGGTGCGCGACCGTGCAATGTTCGATCTAGCTTACCTAGCCCGATCCGCCGCAGAATTCACACAGCCGCTTTCAAGATTTCTGCTCTGGTTCAGGCATCGTGCTGCGCCTCCTCGCCTCACCCGTCGATTTGATTGCGTCGGAAAGCGGCCCAAGCTGCGCGGGACCGGAGTGCCTCGTGCTGGTCGCGAGATGTTTGAGTTTGTCAGAGGGAAGTTGGGCCAAAGGGGGCAGAAGCTGGCGGAAACCGTCCAAGCGATGTTTCATTCCGCCCACGGCCTCACCCATCATTGCCAGAAATTCTTTGATGTCCCCGATTCTAGGGAGGAATTCCTTCCGATCGAATTTCGCCGCTATCGCAAATAACGTCTCACGGTCAGCGTTGGGGCCGACGTACCTGGTAACCTGCTCAACGGCCGTCGGCCTTCGTGACCGGGCTCGTTCCCGATTGAGCGAAACCCGGCGCGGCTCTCCCTCTCTAAAACCGCCCGCTGCGCTCGCTCCCTTACGCACGTCAGAAAGTTCAGCCAGCACCTTCTGAACTTCGTCGTAGCTCCACTCCTCTACGAGTGTCCGGATGAGCTTCACCAGGAAAGCATGTCGTCGGGAAGTCATGCTAATTACTCCGATTCATTCCGATGCTGTTCAAAGTCCAATAGATCGGAAAAACTCCCCTGAAAAATGCCGGAATAATGATGCGTTTCCCGACCAACTATTATCTCCCCGCATGATCTTCGGAAACCCGCGGGAATGGGGAATTTCATTGTCATAGATTGTCCAGCCGTTCGCGTTAACCTCATCGTTGATCTCGACGAGCGCGCGTGCCTTTTCAGGGCCGCCATTATTTCCGCCATCATAGAAAGCGTTATTAATTACAACACCACAGACCGAGATGTGATGGCTTCGATTGTGATCCCTGAAGTTCACCAACGATTCTTGAAGCAGCGGGAATCCTATTGTCGCGAAATACTCAGGTTTCACAGGGACAAGAACGAAACCTGAAGAATGATATGCAGCAAGGGTAAGTATCGATTCAGTGGGGGCGCAATCGATGATGATTAAGTCTTTATGCTGAAAATTCTGGGTCAGGAAGCGCGCCAAAACCCGGGGATCCGGCCGCACCGCACCGATGAGATTGTCGGAAAAGTCAAATCGGGATGGGATTAGTTGGAGCGATCTACCTTGAGCTTGACCAAATTGTTTCAACAGCATCCGTTGGCGCCAGAGGTTGAGGACTTCCTGTCCGAGTAGTGGGCGGACGATACCCATTGAAGATTTCGACGATTGACGCGCGGCGCTGCCTCAAAAAAACATCGTAGTCGTTGTGCATCAGAGCTTGGCTAAGATTTGCCTGTGGGTCGAGATCAACCGCCAGGACATCAAGGTTCTTCTGTGTGTAAGCGCGGCGTGCCAATAGGGCGCAGATCGTCGACTTTCCGACGCCGCCTTTTAGGTTGATGACACATACAGAGACGGGCCCGTCATCTCTCGCCATCACACGCCTCCCGTCGGATGCCAATCCATCCTAGCGAAAGCCGACTCGACAAGGAATGGGGACGGTTCAGAGCCCGAGGCTCTTTGCTCCGTTCTTCAGGCCGAGAACGGTGTCAGCGAGTCCGGAAAGGGGTCGGCAGCTGCTGAAGCGCCTACCCGCCATCAGCGTCCGGTCTGCCGCGCTGCGGCCCTGAGAGCAGACAGGCGGCTCCCGGCCCACTTCAGACATTGGCGTGATAGTCCCACACGTCGCTGGGCATCTTGCGCCGCGAGACCGCGGCGTTCACGCGCGCCTGCACGGATTGGAGCTCCTCCCGGCGGCGCTGATCGAGGTCCACGACCACCCTGCCGGCGCCGCTGGTGGAGGGTTCGTGTTCCCTTGGGTCCGGCGCCGCCGATTTCCGAGAAGATGCGTGATCTCACAATGGCTTAAGCCATGAGCCTTGGTGCCGGAGGGGGGCAGGGTTAGCATTTCATGCAGGCCGGATTTCGGCCGAACAGTGCGCCAGTGGCACGCAGAAAATTTTGACTCAATGGCCGCGGGCCAGTGGCGTACTTCCCTCCCGCTCCGAGGTGCCGAGATGAGTTCGCTTTCGTACTTCGACGACGTCGCCGGCGGCGTGCCGGCGCCCCGCGCGGACGACATCCCCGACGTGGCGAAGCTGCGCCAGCGCCTGCTGATGAGCCAGCGCGGCTTTGCCCGGCGCTACGGTGTCCCGCTCAAAAGGGTTGACGCTGCTCCAGCGTCGATGTGCGAACGAGTTTTGACCCTAATGCGACAGCAGCACCGGCACCGTCATGTGTCGCAGCAGGTCGCGGGTGGCGCCGCCGAGCACGAATTCGCGTGCACGCGAATGGCCGTAGCCGCCCATGACGATGAGGTCGGCGCCGAGATCCGCGGCGCGCGACAGAATGATGTCGCCGACGCTGATATCCTCCGCCGTGGTATAAGCGGCTTCGGCCTTGACACCGTGCCGCGCCAGATGGAGCGCGATGTCGGCGGCGGGGAGATCGCCTTCGCCGCCGATGCCGCGCTCGGGATTGATCGACAGCACCGTGACGATTTCCGCCTGGGCGAGCAGCGGCAGCGCGTCGTTCACCGCCCGCGCCGCCTCGCGCGTGGCGTTCCACGCCACCAGCACGCGCTGTCCGACGCTCTTGGCGCCGATGAAGGGCACCACCAATGCCGGCCGGCCCGAGCCCAGCAGCACCGCCTCGACCACGCCGGCGCCGAGCGGCGGGTTGTCGGGATCGGCCTGGCCGAGCACGGCGAGATCGGCATAGCGCGCATGCAGCGTCAGGGCCGTGGCGGCGTCGTCATCGGCGACGCGCCATTCGCTGTTGACGCCGGCGCGGTCGGCGGCGTCGCGGAACAGCGCCGCGAGACGCTCCCCCAGCTTGAGCCGCGCCGCGCGGTGCTCCCGCTCGATCGCCTGAAAGGCTTCGGCCGCGGCGAAGTCCGGCCCACCGGGCGCGGCCAGGGCGGAGATGCTGATGGGCTCGATGACGAAGAGCCCGGTGAGATGCGCCTCGGTACGGGCTGCGATCGCCGCCGCCAGCGCGAGCCGCGCCTGATGCCCGCGGCTGTCGTCGACCTGCACCAGGATATCCCTAAGCGCCATGCCCGCCTCCCTCGCTTCCCTTCAAACATGGCGCAGCGCCGATGCCGCTGCAACTGCGCCGCGCCGATTGCAATCGCCCGGTGCGGCGCTTATGACAGGCGCCCCAGGCATCACCCGCGTCAATCGCCATGCCCCTCGCGCCCGCCGTGCCGGCCCTGCCGCAAGAGAGCCGCTCCGCCGCCGAGCGGCCGTTCCTCGCCATCGGCATGGTGCTCTTGGCGGTGGCGTTGTTCAGCGTCATGGACGCGCTGTCCAAGCTCATGACGGCGCGCTTCGATCCGGTCGAGCTGGTCTGGGGCCGCTATCTCGCCATCTTGGCGCTGCTGGCGCCGCTGCTGGTGCGCGAGCCGCGCCTGCTGGTGGCGCGGCGGCCCGGGCTGCAGCTGCTGCGCGGCGTCTGCGTGCTCGGCGCGGCGGTGTTCTTCATCGCCGGCCTGGCGCGGCTCGGGCTGGCCGACGCCACGGCGATCGCCTTCGCCTCGCCGCTGCTGGTGACCGCGCTCTCGATCCCGCTGCTGCGCGAGCAGATCGGCCTCAGGCGATGGTCGGCGGTGGCGGTGGGCTTTCTCGGCGTGCTGGTCGTCATCCGCCCCGGCTCGGGCGCGGTCGGGCCGGCGGCGCTGCTGCCGCTGCTCTCGGCGGCGTGCTGGGCGCTCAGCATCGTCGTCACCCGGCGCATGGGCGGCGCCGATCGGCCGGCGACCACGCTGTTCTACTCCACCCTGATCGGCGTCGCGCTCAGCAGCGCGGCGCTGCCGGTGGTGTGGCAACCGGCGGGCGCGGCGGATTGGGCGACGATGGCGGCGATGGGCGCGCTCTCCGCCGTCGGCCAGTATCTGCTCATCGCCGCTCTGGCGCGCGGCGCCGCCTCGCTGCTCGCGGCCTTCTCCTATAGCCAGATGATCTGGTCGACGTTGATGGGCTTTCTCGTCTTCGGCGCCGCGCCGGCGGCAGGGACCTGGAGCGGCGGCGCCGTGATCGTCGCCAGCGGCCTCTACATCGCCCATCGCGAACGGGTGCGGGCGCGGCGATGACGGGCCCGTCTTGTCATCGCCGTGGCGCTTCAGCACAGTGGCGCGCATGAGCCGGTCGCGCGTGCTCCGCCGGGGGCTTGCCCTGGTATTGCTGGGGGCTTTCCTGCTGCTGCCGCCGCGTCTCGCCGGCGCCGGCGGGTTCACGCTCGAGCCCGCCTATCCCGCAACCCCGCTCAAGGGCCCGGTCGGCGCCAGGGGCGCGGTGATTTGGAATCACGGCATCAATTTTCTCTACGGCACCGAGGGCGCCGCGGCGCCGGTGCCGGTCTTCGTCACGCTCTTGCGCGATGCCGGCTGGGACGTGTTCCGCCTGCTGCGGCCGCGCATGAGCGAGGAACAGCGCGCCTCGACCGCGGCGCTGGTTGCCGCCGCGGCGCGGCTGAAGCAGCAGGGCTATGGCCGGATCGTGCTGGCGGGACAGTCGGGGGGCGCGTGGCTGTCGCTGATGGCGGCCGGCGAGAGCAGCGACATCCACGCCGTCATCGCCGACGCGCCCGCTTATTACGGCGCTGATCATCCGACCTATCTCAGGAACGGCTTCGTGCTGTTCGATTACATCGACGCCATTCGCCGCGGCCGCATCATGATCAGCTATTTCAAGGACGATCCCTACGATCCCGGCGGCCGCGGCCCGCGCTCGGACGAGCTGCTGGCGGCGCATGACGTGCCGCATCTGGTCATCGACCAGCCCGACGGCTTCTCCGGCCATTCCTCGGACGATACGGGCCTCTTCCTGCGCCGCTTCGGCGCCTGCGTGCTTGCCGTCGCCGGCGACGGTCCGATGCCGAGCCGCGCGCGTTGCGAAAGCGATTGGGGCAAGGCGCCGAGCGCCGAGCTGCCGCTGCCGCCCGCGTTTGCCCTTGCCGCGTCCGGCGGCGGTCCCGCCGGTCCCTTTCTCGGCAAATGGTACGGCTATTACCCCGACGGCCGCGAGCTGATGCTGGCGATCGAGCGCACCACCGGCGCCGAGGTCGAGGCGCTCTATGCCACCGGCCCCGGGCTCCTTCCCGGGCAGGAGCCCGCCGCCATCCACCGCGCCGGCCGCGTCGCCGAAGGCGCGCTGGTGTTCGAGGAGAAGGGCCTGAGCACGCTGCGTTTCGCGCGCCGCCCGGATGGCGGGCTCGACGCCCTATGGATCGCGGCCGATGGCGGCGCGCGCCTTGATGCCACGCTGCATCGGCTGCCCTAGGCAAATTCGCGCAGCGAATTTGTCCGCGGCGGCGCCAGCGATTGCGCAGCAATCGCGAAAGCCGCCCGGTTCGGGTCTTTCTCCGCCCTCGAGGGTACCAGGAGCGTGCGATCACCGGCGGCGGCGCCAGCGATGCGCATTTCGCTCTTGCCGGCCGCGCCGGCGCGGCTTATGGCAGACGAAACGCTGGGACAGGAGGGAAATCAGATGGCGCGTGTGGTGACGACGCTGGGCATCTCCGGCAGCCTGCGCAAAGGCTCGTTCAACACCGCGGCGCTGCGTGCCGCCGCCGAGCTGGTGCCCGACGGCATGGCCCTCGAGATCGCCGATATCGGCGACATCCCGCTCTACAACGACGATGTGCGCCAGCTGGGCTTTCCGCCGGCGGTACAGAAGCTCCGCGCGCAGATCGCCGCCGCCGACGCGCTGCTCTTCGCCACGCCCGAA
The DNA here is from genome assembly GCA_052143095.1 of Allostellaceae bacterium. Lineage (GTDB taxonomy): Bacteria > Pseudomonadota > Alphaproteobacteria > ATCC43930 > CGMCC-115725 > DAHUYF01. The sequence goes on along the minus strand of JBKQTR010000277.1, from coordinate 18,817 downwards.
TACAACTACTCCATTTCCGGCGTGCTCAAGAACGCCATCGACTGGGCCTCGCGCCCGCCCGACCCGCCGGTGATCGGCAAGCCGGTCGGGATCATGGGCGCCACGGGCGGCATGTGGGGCACGACGCGCGCGCAATACCATCTGCGCCAGTGCTTCGTCTTCCTCAACATGTTCCCGGTGAACAAGCCCGAAGTGCTGATCGCCCGGGCGCCAAGCAAGTTCGACGCGGCAGGCAAGCTCACCGACCAGCCGAGTCGCGACATCATCGCCCAGCTCATGGTCGCGCTGCGCGACTGGACGCTGCGGCTCAATCCAAGCTAGGGCACCAGCACCGCTGCGCCTTCGATCTCGCCTTCGCGCAGCCGGCGCAGCGCCTCGTTCGCCTCCGCCAACGGGAAGCGTTGCGTCACGGTGCGCACCGGCACCAGCGGCGCCAGCGCCAGGAACTCCTCGCCGTCGCGCCGCGTCAGGTTGGCCACCGAGCGCAGGATGCGCTCCTGCCACAGCAGGCGGTAGGCGAAGCTCGGGATGTCGCTCATATGGATGCCGGCACAGACCACCGTGCCGCCCTTTTCGGTCGCCGCCAGTGCCGCCGGCACCAGCGCCCCCACCGGCGCGAAGATCAGCGCGGCATCGAGCGGCTCCGGCGGCAGCCTATCGGAGCCGCCGGCCCAGGCGGCGCCGAGCGAGCGGGCGAAATCCTGGCCGGCGCGGTCGCCGGGCTTGGTGAAGGCGAAGACCTTCTGGCCCTGATGGCGCGCCACCTGCGCGGCGATATGCGCGGCGGCGCCGAAGCCGTAGAGCCCGAGCCGCTCGGCCGCGCCGGCGAGCTTCAGCGCGCGATAGCCGATCAGCCCGGCGCAGAGCAGCGGCGCCGCGGCGACGTCGTCGTAACCGGCCGGCATCGGAAAGCAGTAGCGCGCGTCGGCGACGGCGAACTCGGCATAGCCGCCATCGATGTCATAGCCGGTGAACCGTGCGCTGGCGCAGAGATTCTCGCGGCCCGACCGGCAAAAGGCGCAGCGTCCGCAGGTCCAGCCGAGCCAGGGCACGCCGACCCGGTCGCCCGCGCGCAGCGACGCGACGGCGTCGCCCACCGCGCTCACCCTGCCGACGATCTCGTGACCCGGCACGAGCGGCAGCTTCGGTCGATCGAGCTCGCCGTCGACGACGTGCAGGTCGGTGCGGCAGACGCCGCAGGCGCCGACGCGGATCAGCACCTGCCCCGGGCCCGGCACTCCCGCCGGCGCCTGCTCCTCCAGCCGCAACGCCGTTCCGGCGGCATCGAGCATCATCGCGCGCATCGGTCATCCTCGCTTTTCGCCGGGCCTGCCAGCCCTGGCATCAACGCAAGGCAGGCTTGCAGAAATGACAATCCGTCAGCTGCGCGCAGTGATCAAAAGTGGTGTATTCTAGATCATCTTTTTTCAGTGAATTAAGTTACTTACGGATGATTTATTGAATTAAAAAAACTCATGATCACGCCGTGATAAATTCTTTGCGATCTTTCCGGCATGGTCTAGGATGCAATTAGGGGTGGTTTTGGGCAGGACCGAAACTCAACGAGCGGCCCATCCGGGGTGAGGCAGTCGGAGCGACTAGAGGTTGCTCCGGGCGCACCGCAAACCCGGGAGCCGTGGCCGCCCGCAAGCGGGGGATCAGACAAGCGCCAACACGGTCGATCTTTCGCATCGCCGTAAGATCGATGGGGGTCTATCGCCACCTCACACCTCAACCACCACGGGTCGCGTAAGCACAATGATGCCACAGAAAGATACTGCGCCGCATCCGATCGACGTCTATGTCGGTGGCCGCATGCGGCTGCGTCGCATCCAACTTGGACTGAGTCAGGGTGCGCTCGCCAGCAAGATCGGGGTCTCCTTTCAGGCCGTGCAGAAATACGAGTCTGGCGACATTCGCATTTCTGCCAGCCGGCTCTACGACGTCTCCCAGGTCCTGCAGGTCTCGCCGGCGTTTTTCTTCGAGGGCTATCCCGACGGGCTGGTCGCGAAGAACTTGGCGCATGAGGTCGCGCCCGAGGTCAACGAGACCTTCGACCGCCGCGAGATCATGTCGCTGATCCGCGGCTATTACGGCATCAAGGATCCGCAGCTGCAGGCCGACATCCTGCGCCTCATCGCCAAGCTCGGCAATCGCGAGACTGAGCTGCAGTAGCCGCCTTGCGCGAGGGCACGGAAAATGGGCGGCGCCCCGCGAGGGAGCGCCGCCCTGGCTGTTTTCAAGCCCCGCTCAGGGATTGCTGCCGCGCATCGAGGCGGGATGGCCGGGCAGCCTGAACGTGCCGGCCGGGACCAGCCGGTCGCCTTGCAGCCGCAGGATGGTGACATCGCCATCCATGAAGTTTCCGGCGTAGAGGTATTTGCCATCGGGGCTGAAGACGACGCCTTCAGCCAGCGCGCCGACCTCGGCTTCGCCGACCTTGCGCACTTTCTTGCCCTCGATCTTGAGCAGCGAGACATAGGAATGCGGATGGTAATAGAACTTGTCATGCGACAGGTTCGCGCCGTTGAGGATCACCTCCACCGCATAGGCGCCGGTCGGGCTCATGGCGAGCCCTTCCGGGCCGTCGCCCACCACCACCTGGTCGATGACGCGCGGCGGATCGACCGCCATGTCGATGATCGCCGCCGTGTCGACCTGGCCGTCCGACGAGCCGGCGCCGCCATTATTGCCGGCGATCGCCAGCTTGCCGTTGGGGGTGATGGCGACATTGTATGGGTAGAGCCCGGTGGCCATGTCGTATTTGGTATAGGTCACCTTCTGCCCGTCGATGGTGAGCAATCCGACCTTGTGGGCGAGGAACTTGGCGACCAGCGCGCGCTTGCCGTCGGGCGTGATGGCGATGGCCGAGGGCTGCTCCTTGGTGGGGCCGCCGCTGCTCACCGATACCGTGTCGACGAGCTTGACCTCTTTGCCGTTGATGGCGAGCACGCTCACCGTGTCGTCGGCGCGATTGGCGACCAGGGCGAGCGTGCCGGCGCGGTTGATCGCCATGCCGGAGGGCTGCTTGCCGATCTCGACCGTGGCGATCTGCTTGGGCGGCGAGGCGGTGAGATCGATGACGTAGAGCTTGTTGTCGGGGACGCCCTTCCAGCTGTCGCCGTCCTTCACCCAATCGAGCGAGTTGGCGACCAGCGCCAGCGTCTGGTCGGGGGTGATGGCAAGATTGACCGGCGGCCCCACCACCGTGTTCATCAGCGGCAGGTTGGCGATGATGCGCGGCTTGGTGCGGTTGGCGATGTCGATGATCGATACCGTGTCCTTGCCGGGCGGGTTGTTGACCTGCTTGCCGTTGGCGTCCCAGCCCTGCTTCTCGTCATTGCCGGAGATGATGAGCTGCGCCTCGGCGGTGCCGGCGAGCCCGAGCAGCGCCGCCGCCGCCAGCAGCCAGAGGCGCGAGAGTATCTTCATGACGTCCTCCCCAATCTTGTCGGCTTGGTAGCGCGCCGCAGTCTGCCATGCCGTCCGGTGTGGCGCCACCGCCGGTCGAGCCGCGCGCCCGGCGCTGCGTCAGGCGGGTTGCCTCCGCCGCGCCGGAGGAGGACCATCCGGCGGCCGGGCGGCGCCGGCGCAGCTTCGGGTGGGGCAAGGATGAGGCCAGCGCGCAAGGGGGGCGGGTGATCCGGCGCCGGCGTCGCGCGCCGCGGAGCGAGGCCGCCGGGCGGGCGCTCGTCGTCGCCACCTACAACATTCACAGCTGCGTCGGCGTCGACCGCCGCTACGCTCCCGACCGCGTCGCCGCGGTGCTGCGCGAACTCGAGGCCGACATCATCGGACTGCAGGAGATCGATGTCCGCCGCCGCCGCTCGGGCGAGCTTGATCAGCGCGGCTATTTCGCCGATGTCACCGGCCTCGCGGTCGTGCCGGGCCCGCATAGCCGCGACCATCGCGGCCGCTTCGGCAACGCGCTCCTGACCCGCTTTCCCGTACGCGCCGTCCGCCACATCGATCTCAGCGTCGCCGGCTACGAGCCGCGCGGCGCCATCGATGTCGAGCTCGCCGTCGACGGCCGCGCGCTGCGCGTCGTCGTCACCCATCTCGGGCTGCGCGCCAGCGAGCGACGGCAGCAGGTCCGGCGCCTGCTCGAAGCGCTGGCCGCCGCCCCCGGCACGGAGGAGGCGATGCTGGTGATGGGCGACCTCAACGAATGGCGCGGCCGCCGCGGCGGCATTCCCGTGCTCGACAAGCGTCTCGGCCACGCGCCGGCGCGGCGGACCTTTCCCTCCTGGCTGCCGGTGCTGGCGCTCGACCGCATCTATGCCGCAGGTGCCGCGAGCCTGCGCGCGGTCGCGGTGCATCGCTCGGCGCTGGCGCGCGTGGCCTCCGACCACCTGCCGCTGCGCGCGGCGGTGGACTGGCCGCCTAGCCGCCGATGAAATGCCCGATCGCCGCCAGCGGGCGGACGCCGTCGCAGACCACCTTGAACACCGCCAGCATCGGCACCGCGAGCAGCGCGCCGGGAATGCCCCACATCCAGTCCCAGAAGATCAGCGAGCCCACCACCAGCACCGGGTTCAGCGTGAAGCGCCGCGCCACCAGCATCGGCGTCACCAACTCGCCTTCGACGATATGGATGGCGAGATAGGCGGCCGGCGGCAGCAGGCTCTGCCACAGCGCGTCGAAGGAGAGCAGCCCGACCAGGAAAAACAGGCCGATGCCGGTCAGCGGCCCCAGGATGATCACGTAGTTGAGCACGAAGGCGAGCGCGCCCCACAGCGCCGCGTCCGGCAGCCCGATCGCCCACATTGCCAGCGCCGTGGCGAGACCGACCAGCGCGTTCATCATCGTGATGGTGACGAGATAGGCGGAGATGTTGCTCTCGACATCGTGCGAGATCGTCACCGCCTGCTTCTTGTCGCGGAAGCTCGGCAGGATCTCCACCAGCCGGCGCATGAAGAGGTCGCCCGATGCCAGCAGGAAGAACAGCATCAGCACGACAATGCCGAGCCCGCCCAGCAGGCGGCGCGTGCCGGAGAAAAGGTAATCGGTGAGGCCCGGTCCCTTGACCGCGATCGACGGCGTCGCCCCGCTCGAGGCTTCCGTGATCTTTTCGACCTGCTGCGTCGCCTGTTGCAGCAAGGCGATCGGCGCCTTGAGCAGGCTGAGGTGTTGCTCGAGCCGCGGCAGGCTCTGCGGCGCCTTCTGCGCCCAGCTCGCCGCGGGCCCCGCGAGCAGGTAGCCGCCGGCGCCGAAGACGCCGAACAGCAGCGCGATCATGATCGCCGCCGCCAGCGCCCGTGGCAGGCGCAGCCGGTCGAGCTGGCGCATGGCCGGTTGCAGCAGCAGATTGAGCAGCATGGCAAAAACCAGCGGCACCACGATCTCCGCGGTGACATAGAGCGCATAGAACGCCAGCAGCACGAAGATGCCGGTGAGCATGACCGAGCGGACGCCCGGCAGCGCCGGCTCGGCGCGATCGCCCACGCCCACCTCCGGGCCGGGATCGTCCGACCGGATCCTCTCGCTCATGCCGATTTACCCGCTGGAAACGCTCCCCCCTCTCTAACGGCCGCGGGTCGGCGAAGGTTCGGGCGGTTTGACGCCGCCCGGAGGCTCCTGCTTAGATGGCGCATGGCGCCCAAAAAGAACCCGCTCGGCCTCAACACCTTGCAGTTGAAGACGCTGACCCTGCTGCAGGAGCTGGCGCGGCTGCCCAATCACAGCCGGCCGGCCGAGGAGCCGGGCGCGGTGATGGTGGGCAACCTGCCACAGCCACACGGCGACCATTTCCATCTCGGCGACGCCGTGGTGGCGACACGTGACGCCACCGGCCTTGCCAACGAAGCCGCCTGGGTCGCGCTCGAGCGCAAGGGGCTGATCAAATCTATGTTCCCCCGCGCCGCGGTGCTGACCGAGGCGGGGCTCGCCTATGACACCGGGCTCGGCGGCGCGCTGCTCCACCGCGGCGGCGATCACTAGGGCGTGTACTCATAAAGTGAGGCGCGGAGCCACGCCGGTCGGAACGCCCGCCTTCGACCCAACTCGGACATTCAATGCCCTGTGTCGGGCTCGAACTCACCCCTGCTCCCGGCAACTACGGCTTGAGCACCGTCAGCTTGAACGGCCCGGCGTTGGCCGCCGCGTGCGCGACGGCGTCGTTGGCCCCGGTCAGCGGAAACGCCGTCACTGCCCAGTGGCCGAGGTCCAGCAGCCCGCTGCGAACCAGGCTCATCAGGCCCGGCATGGCGGCGGTGTCATACATCCACTGCCCGCGCACCGTGATCAGGTTGCGCATGATCCAGGGATAGGGCAGCGCGAGGTCCTCGCCGCCCAGCATGCCGACGCCGCCCATCAGCACGGCCCTACCGCCCTGTCGCAGCGTCATGATAGCGGCGCGCGGCACGCCGGCACCGACCGAGGGAGGCAGGAAGTCCTGCACCGCGTCGATCGGGCTTGGTGCCGCCCGCTTCATCGTCTCCGTGTCCGCCGCACCATCGCCGCTCAGCCGAATCGGCACTACCCGCTGGCCGAAGCGGGCCCGAAGGTCGTCCAGCACCGCGGCGTTGCGGCCCGGCGCCACCACGCAGCGTGCGCCCATCGCCAGCGCCAACGCCACGGTAGCCGAGCCGAAGTTGCCGGTGGCTCCACTCACCAGCAGCGTTTCGCCAGGCCGAAAGTCCATCGCCAGTAAGCCGCCATAGGCGATCAGCAACGTGCCGACCGCGCACCACCGTCCAGCCTCCGCCGGGTCGATTGTGCCGATGGGTGCGGCATTCTCCGTTGGCACGCGGACCTGCTCGGCATACGTGCCGTCGCGGAAGTAGCGCTGGAGCTTCTGCCCGCCCTCGCCTCGGGCGCTCGCGCCCTGAAGGGTGATGTCGGGCGCGGGCGCGCCGTCGCGCGCCCGTACCGTGGGATCGCAGAACACCCACTCGCCGGGCTGTAGCCGAGTGGCGTCTGGACCGACCGCGCGCACCCGGCCGATAGCGCCGGCGCCCGGCACTACCGGCGTGGGCAAGAGGTATCGCCGCGCGCCGCTTAACACCTCGCCCGTGTAGGACAGCACCGGTGCGGCGACGACGTCCACCAGCACCTCGCCCGTACCGATCACCGGATCGGTCACCTGCTCGACGCTCAGCGGCGCCCCGAAATTGTGTAGGACAGCGGCCTTCATGTGCGAACTCCCTGGACAACGAAGCCCAGAGATAGCATCCCACGGATCTACAAGAAGAACCGGTATGATACTAGTCTTCGAAGATACCACCCTCAGGAGCATGGCATGGCAGGCAACCGCCCATTCGGAGACTTCCTGCGTTCCCGTCGCACGCGCCTGAACCCCGACAAGGTCGGCGATGCGACCCGGCAGCGGCGTCGCACGCCCGGCCTCAAGCGCGAGGAAGTTGCGCAGCGTGCCGGAATCAGCGCCGAGTGGTATGTCAAGCTGGAGCAGGGCCGTGCCGTCTCCCCCTCGGCCGAGACGGTGGAGGCACTCGGCCGCGCCCTGCGACTTGATCGGGTAGAGTTGGCCCACCTGCGCTCGCTTGCCGCGGCAGGTGGACGACAGCCGTTCCGGCGCGAGGACACACCGGATGTGCTGCGCCGCATCGTCGCCAGCCTGCCGGAGCCGGCCTACCTCACCGGGCAGCGCTGGGACGTCCTGGCCTGGAACGACGCTGCTGCGGCGCTGTTCGGCGACTTTGGCCGGCTCGCGCCCGAGGACCGCAACGTCCTGCACTGGATGCTCACTGATCCGGCCGCCAGACATGTGTTCGGCCAGACCTGGGCGGAGGAGGCTCGGCGCATTGTGTCACTGTTCCGTGCGACGCACGACCTCTGGCCCGGCGACACGGCCTTCGTCGCCCTCGTGGACCGGATCCGCGCGAGTTGTCTGGAGTTCGATGCGTGGTGGTCCGAGCACGGGGTCGGTGCACCGGTATCCGGCACCAAGCACCTGCGTCATCCGACGCTTGGCGTCGTGCGCTACGAATATGCGAGTTTCCAGGCCAACGACGACCCAGCGCTCAGGCTGGCCCTTTACACGCGGCGCTGAGGAAGCTTGGCCGGCTAGGCTGCCAGTCGCTACTGCCGCTTACCACCCATAGCGGACCTTTGATCCGACCGCGGTCCAATTACGAGTACACGCTCTAAACCAGCGTCTATCTCTCACCACCGGAATTGGGCGATGGCGGCGTTCGGTCGGTGGCCGCTGGCGGCGATGGCGGCTTTTACCCGGTCGAGATCGGGCGCGTTGCCTTCGGCGAGGCCGAACTCCTCGGCATGGATGCCGCCGGTCACCAGCACGCTGTCGATGCCGGCGGCGTTGGCGCCGGCGATGTCGGTGCGCAGGCTGTCGCCCACGGCCAGCACGCGTCGCCGGTCGGCAATTGCGAGCGCCGCGAGGCAGGTGGCATAGACCGAGGGGTAGGGCTTACCGTGCCAGCGCACCCGGCCGCCCAGCGCCTCGTAGCGCTGCGCCACCGCGCCGGCGCAGATCGAGCGGTGCCCTTGATGGATGACGACGAGATCGGGATTGGCGCAGACCATCGGCAACCGCCGCGCCAGCGCGTCTTGCAGCAGCGGCTCGTATTGCGCCACCGTCTCGTCCCAGTCCGAAGGGCCGGTGTTGAGGACGAACTCGGCCTCGGCGAGCGCGCCGACCCGCGTCAGCCCGGCGCCCACCAGCATGTTGTCGTCGCGCGCCGGGCCGATGTGATAGCAGCGCCGTCCGAGGGCGGCATAAAACGCATCATCCCGTTGCCGCAGATGCTGCCAGGTCTCCTCGCCCGAGGAGTGGACATGGTCGAAGAGGCCGCGTGCCAGGCCGATCTCGTTCATGCGCGCCTCGACCAGCGCGGCGCGGCGCGGCGCGTTCGACAGTACGGCGAGCCGCTTGCCCTCGGCCTTGAGCGCGCCAAGCGCCGCGACGACCCCGGGAAAGGGCGCGGTGCCGTCATGCAGCACGCCCCAGAGATCGAGGATGAGGCCGTCATAATCGGCCGCGATCTCGCGCAGCCCCGTGAGCAGGCGCAGGCTCATTGGCAAACGCGAGCGCTAGCGGCCATGCGCCGGGGCGCGCGGCACCTGGACGGCCGCGCCGACCGCCGCCGCCAGCGAGGCAAAGCCGTCGCGGGCGAGCAGCGCCTGCAGCTCGCGCTTGATGCGCAGCACCACGCCCGGGCCGTGATAGACCAGCGCGGTATAGAGCTGGATCAGGCTCGCCCCGGCGCGAATCTTGGCGTAGGCGTCCTCGCCCGAAGCGACGCCGCCGACGCCGATGATCGGCAGCCTGCCCTGGGTCAGCCGATACATCTCCGTGGTGAGCGCGGTCGAGGCCGCGAAGAGCGGCCTGCCGCTGAGCCCGCCCGGCTCATGCGCGTGCCGGCTGCGCAGGCTCGCCGGGCGCGTCACCGTGGTGTTGGCGACGACGAGCCCGTCGATGCCGGTGGCGAGCGCCGCCTGGGCGAGGTCGCGGCACTCCTCGGGCGCGAGATCGGGCGCGATCTTGAGCAGCAGCGGCGGCGGATTGTCCGGCATCACCGAGGCGCGCGCCGCCATCAGCCGCTCGACCAGCGCGGTCACCGCGCTCTTGCGCTGCAGCTCGCGCAGCCCCGGCGTGTTGGGCGAGGAGACGTTGACGACGAGGTAGTCGGCGAGCGGCGCCAGCGCGGTGACGCCCTGGACGTAATCGGCGATGTCGTCCGCCGTGTCGCGGTTCTTGCCGATATTGGCGCCGACGATGCCGCCGGCTTTGCGGCGCGCGGCGAGCCGCGCCGCGCCGGCGGCGAGGCCCTCATTGTTGAAGCCGAGCCGGTTGATGATCGCCGCGTCCTCCTCGAGACGGAAGAGCCGCGGCCGCGGATTGCCCGGCTGCGGCCGCGGCGTCAGCGTGCCGCATTCGACGAAGCCGAAGCCGAAGCCCAGCATCGCATCCGGCACCTCGGCGTTCTTGTCGAAGCCGGCGGCGAGACCGACCGGATTGGCAAAGCGCCGCCCCCAGAGGGTGATGGCGAGGCTCGGCGGATCCTGTCGCGGCCGGCGCGGCGCAAGCCCGGTGCGCAGCGCGCGCAGCGTCAGGCGGTGCGCGGTTTCCGGCGGCAGGCGGCGCAGCAGCGGCAGGGCGAGATCGACCAGGGCCGCCATCGCTCACCCCAGCGCCGGGAAGACGTGGCGCCCGGCGGCGCCGAGCGGAAGCGGCGTCGTCCAGCGCACGCTGCCGAGCGGCAGCGCGCCGTAGAGATGCGGAAACAGCGCGCCGTTGCGCGCGGGCTCCCATTTGAGCGCCGCGCCCAGCGGTCCGGGATCGACGGCGATCAGCACGAGATCGTCCTGGCCGGCGCGATGTCTCGCCGCCGAGGCTTCGATCTCAGCCGCGGTCGAGAAATGGATGAAGCCGTCCGCCGAATCCTGCGACGAGCCGCGATAGACGCCCGCCTGCTCGGCCGCCTGCCATTCCGTCCGCCGGCACATATGGTAGATCAGGCTCTCCGCCATGAGCCGACGCTAGCGCAGGGATGGCAAGCGCGACAAGGCCCGGCTCGGCGCGCTTGCCGCGGCAAATCGCCGGCGCTTTCCCGCAGCAGCGGCGGCTGCTGCGTGACCTCCGCCGCCTTCCGGTCTATACCCGCTCCATGCCCTCGAGCGGGAGAGTGCCCAACATCGATCCTTCCGTGGCGCTGCCGGCGGCGCCGGCGCTGGTGGCGGGCGTAAAACAGGCGGCATGGCTCTCGCCCGATGGCGAAATCGAGCTGCTGCCGTTCGCCGAAGCGGCGCGGCGCGCCCGCGAGCTCCCGCCCTTGCTCTGCCACGCCCGCGCCACCGCACGGCGCATGGGCGTGCTGCCGTTCCCGGCGCTCGATCTGCTCGAGCTCTACGCCTTCGTGCGGCCGGCGCGGTTCTGCCTGCCGACGCCGCGCGGGCTTGCCGTGGCGCTGGGCCTGGCGCGGCCCCGGCACGGCGTCGGCGACGCCGCGCTGTCGCTTGTTCTCTCGGCGCACGCCCTGCTCGGCGAGCTCGCCGCCGCCCCGGCCGATGCCGAGGCGCGCGCCGTGGCGCTCGCCATGGAGCGCGGCGGCTGGGTCTGGAGCAAGGCGGTGCTGGCAGCGCTGCGCGAGCCGCCGGAAGGCGCGTCGCCGGCCGGGCTCGCCGCCTGGCGCAAGCTGCCGGAATGGGCCGAGCAGGCGCCGCCGCCGCCGCCGGGCAACATTCCGGTGGAGGAGAGCGAGGCGCGCCGCCGGCTCGCCGAGCTCCTCGGCCCCGGCGCCGAGGCGCGGCCGCAGCAGGCGGACTACGCCGCCGCGGTCAGCGCCGCCTTCCGGCCGCGCGCGGCCGCGGACGAGCCGCGCCTGGTGCTCGCCGAGGCCGGCACCGGCGTCGGCAAGACCCTGGGCTATGTCGCGCCGGCAAGCCTCTGGGCCGAGAAGAACGCCGGCGCGGTGTGGATTTCGACCTTCACGCGCAATTTGCAGCATCAGATCACCGGCGAGCTCGATCGGCTCTACCCCGACGCCGCCGAGAAGAACCGCCGCGTCGTGCTGCGCAAAGGCCGCGAGAACTATCTCTGCCTGCTCAATTTCGAGGAAGGCGTCGCGGCGCTGCCGATGCGGCCTTACGACGCCGCCTCGCTTGGCATCATGGCGCGCTGGATCGCGGCGACGCGCGACGGCGACATGGTCGGCGGCGATTTTCCTGGCTGGCTGCCCGACGTCATCGGCCGCGCGCGCAGCCTTGGCCTCTCCGACCGGCGCGGCGAATGCATCCACAGCGCCTGCCCGCATTGTCACCGCTGCTTCATCGAAAAGAGCATCCGCCGCGCCCGCCGCGCGCGCATCGTCGTCGCCAACCATGCGCTGGTGATGGTGCAGGCGGCGCTGGGCGGGCTCGATGACAGTTTCCTGCCGACCCGTTACGTCTTCGACGAGGGGCACCACGTCTTCGACGCCGCCGACAGCACCTTCTCGCTGGCGCTGACCGGGCAGGAGGCGGCGGAGCTCAGGCGCTGGATCCTCGGCGCCGAGCAAGGCGCGCGCGGCCGCGCGCGCGGTCTGCGCCGCCGCCTGGAGGATCTCGTCGCCGGCGACGATACCGCCGAGCGCGCGCTCGCCGCGGTGCTGGTCGGCGCGCGCGCGCTGCCCGGCGAGGGCTGGGCGCAGCGCCTTGCCGAGGCGCGGCCGCTGCAGGCGACCGAGGCATTCCTCGCGCTGGTGCGCCAGCAGGTGCTGGCGCGTGCCGCCGAGCGCGACCAGGGCTACAGCCTCGAGACCGAGCTGCGCCCGGCGGTCGACGGGCTCATCGATGCGGGCGAGGCGGTGGCGCTGGCGCTGGAGAAGATCTCGATCCCGATGCGCCGGCTCGCCGAGCGGCTCAAGGGGCGGCTCGACGAGGACGCGGCCGAGCTCGACCAGGGCGCGCGCATGCGCATCGAGGCGGCAGTGCTCGGCCTTGAGCGGCGCGCCGTCGTCGAGCTCGGCGGCTGGCAGCGCGCGCTGCGCGAGATCGGCGCGGCGCAGCCGGAGGAATTCATCGACTGGCTCTCCATCGAGCGCGACGGCGGCCACGAGCTCGATGTCGGCATGCATCGCCATTGGATCGATCCGACGCGGCCTTTCGCCGAGGCCGTCGCCAAGCCCGCTCATGGCGTGCTGGTGACGTCGGCGACGCTGACCGACGGCAGCGGCGATCCCACGCGCGACTGGGAGGCGGCCGAGGCGCGCAGCGGCGCTCGGCATCTTGCCGGACCGGCGCTGCGCGTGCGCGTGCCGTCGCCCTTCGACTATGCGGCCCAGACACGCGTCTTCGTCGTCACCGATGTCCGCCGCGACGAGCCGGCGCAAGTCGCCGCCGCCTATCGCGAGCTGTTCCTGGCGGCGGGCGGCGGCGGGCTCGGCCTCTTCACCGCCATCGCCCGCTTGCGCGCGGTGCATCAGCGCATCGCCGGCGCGCTCGAGGAGGCCGGCATCCCGCTGCTGGCGCAGCATGTCGACGGCATGGACACCTCGACGCTCGTCGACATCTTCCGCGCCGAGGAGGATGCCTGTCTGCTCGGCACCGACGCCGTCCGCGACGGCGTCGACGTGCCCGGCCGCTCGTTGCGCCTCATCGTCTTCGACCGCGTCCCGTGGCCGCGGCCGGATATCCTGCATAAGGCGCGGCGTGCCGCCTTCGGCGGCGCGCGCTACGACGACATGATCACGCGGCTGCGCCTCAAGCAGGCCTTCGGCCGCCTGGTGCGCCGCGCCGATGACAGTGGCGTCTTCGTCCTGCTCGATGCGCAGATGCCGTCGCGGCTTGCCGGCGCCTTCCCCGACGGGGTCGCCGTGGAGCGCCTCGGCCTCAAGGACGCGATCGCGCGGACGGCGGCGTTCCTCAGGCGCTGAGTCTCAATAAAGCACCTGGCGCGTGCGCGGCGCGTCCTCCGCATCGTAGCGCGCGGCGTCGACGCGCCCCTGCGTCGCCGCCTCGAGCAGCGTGCCCATGCTCGGCACTGCGTCGGCGCCGGCGACACTCGCCGGGTTCCACAGCGCCGCGCGCAGCAGCGCGCGCGGGCATTGCACGAAGACCTCGTCGATGGTGATGCGCAACACCGATTTGGGCGGCTTGCCGGCGAAGGTGAGGCGCTCGATCAGCGCGGGATCGACGGTGATCTCGGCGCGGCCGTTGACCCGCAGGGTCTGGTCGGTGCCGGGCACCAGGAACAGCAGCGCCACCGCCGGGTTCTCCACGATGTTGCGCAAACTGTCGATGCGGTTGTTGCCGCGGCGGTCGGGCAGCAGCAGCGTCTCGTCGTCGGCGATCTCGACGAAGCCCGGCTGGTCGCCGCGCGGCGTACAGTCGCCGCCCTTGCCGCCGCTGGTGGCAAGGATCAGGAAGGGCGAGGCGGCGATGAAGGCGCGGCTCGCCGCGTCGAGCCGGTCGCGCTGCTTCAGCAGCGCTCGCTCGCTCGGCTTGTCGTAAAGGCGTTCGAGCGCGTCGAGCGTGGTGATGGCATGGCGATCGGTCATGACTGCCTCGCGGAGCTGCACGCGGCAGCATAGAGAGGCGCCGGGCGCAGGGCCAGCCCGGGGGCGGCTCAGCGGTCGCGCAGCCGCTCCACCGCGGTGACGATCAGGCCGGCGGCAAGCAAGATGAGGAGAAACCCGCTCACCTGCGCCAGGATCGACAGCTGTCCCTCCGTCGCGGCAAGCGACGCGGTGTGGCCGTGCGAGCTCAGCAGAAATAATGCGGTTGGCGTCATGCGGTTATCTAGCCGCTTCTTTTGGCCGCCGGTCAAGACTGACCTAATAAAACCACAGATAGCGCAAGAAACTCTGAAGATGACGCTAAATTTTTTGTTATTTTGATTTGCACTGTTCCTGACGCTCGGCGGCGGGTGGACCGGGCCGTCGGCCGGGTTGACCCTACCGTGCCGTCCCGGCATGGTGGCGGCCGCATCCTCTTGAGGTTCCCCATGATCGATCTTCACGCCGCGCTGATCTACACCATGATGCTGGTCTCGGCCGCCGATACCGACATGACCGATGCCGAGCTGCAAATCATCGGCGACATCGTCAATCACCTGCCGGTGTTTCGCACCTACGAGCGCCAGCGCTTCACCAAGGACCTCAAGGAATGCGCCCAGCTTCTGGCCAAGGATGACGGGCTCGAGCAGGCGCTCAAGGGCATCAAGAACGCGCTGCCGCAGAAGCTGCGCGAGACCGCCTATGCCGTGGCCTGCGACGTCGCCGCCGCCGACGGCGAGGCGAGCCAGGAGGAGCTGCGCGTGCTGGAGCTGCTGCGCCACCGCCTCGGCATCGACCGCCTGATCGCCGCCGGCATCGAGCGCGGCGCCCGCGCCCGCTTCGCCGCCGCCTGAACGCCTCTCCGCCGCCTGCCGCGGCTTGGCAGCACTCTCCCGGTTATGCTGCTAAGCTCTTGACTCAATTAATTTTTTCTTGAGTGATGCCAGCCTATCATGAACACTCGTTGACAGTGCGAGAAGCAATTTTCGCGGAGACACTGGCGATGAGCGAGCTTGGGCTGCAACTGCGCGGCTATCGCATGACCACGGCGGAGATCCTCTACCATCTCCCCGACCACCCCCATGTGCTGCAGAGCTTCGTGTGGCAGCATCTCGACCAGGCGCCCGACTTTCCGGTGCTGCGTCGATTTCTCGATTTCTGGACGCGCAACATCGAGGGCAGGCTGCATTCGGTGAAGGTGGCGCGCGCCGCGCTGATCGCGCCGGCCGAGCTGCGCGCCGCCGGGGTCTCGCTGCTGCTGCACTGACCCCTTGCCAAGCGGCGCCCGGCTGCGCAGGTTCCGGGCGGTAGCAATTTTGCGGCAGGACTCCTGGTGTCTTCCGTTGCCCTTTCCGAGGCCTTGCCCGGCGCCGCCCGCGCCGGGCGGCCGATCGCGCTTTGGCTGCTCGCCTGCTGCGCCATGATCTTCCTGATGGTGGTGATCGGCGGCATCACCCGGCTCACCGAATCCGGCCTCTCGATCACCGAATGGCAGCCGGTGACCGGCGTGCTGCCGCCGCTCGACGCGGCGCAGTGGCAGGAGGAGTTCGCCAGGTACCGGGCGATCCCGCAATACCGCGCCCTTCATCCCGAGATGACGCTCGACGCGTTCAAATCGATCTTCTTCTGGGAATACCTGCATCGCCTGTGGGGCCGGCTGATCGGCGTCGTCTTTGCCGTGCCCTTCCTCTATTTCCTGCTGCGCGGCCGCATCTCGCGCCGGCTGGCACCGCGGCTCCTCGGCCTCTTCGTGCTGGGCGGGCTGCAAGGCGCGCTCGGCTGGTACATGGTCGAGAGCGGCCTTGCCGGGCGTATCGAGGTGAGCCAATACCGCCTCGCCGCGCATCTGCTGGCGGCGGTGATCATCTACATCGCCATGCTCTGGGTGGCGCTCGACCTGCTGGCGCCCGATGCTGCGGCGCCGCGGCGCGCCGGCCTGCGCCGCGGCCTCGAGGCGGCGCTCGCGCTCATCCTGCTGACCTTGACCGCCGGCGCTTTCGTTGCGGGGCTGCGCGCCGGCTCCATCTACAACACCTTCCCGCTGATGGCGGGCGGCGTCGCGCCGGCGGAGTATTGGCAGCTCGCGCCCTGGTATCTGAACTGGTTCGAGAACCCGGCGGCGGCGCAGTTCGACCATCGCCTGCTCGCCGAGACGACCTGGCTGGCGATCGCGGCGCTGTGGCTTTGCGCCCGGCGCCTCGGCCTGCCGGGCGGCGCCCGCGCCGCGCTGCACGCGCTCGTCGCCATGGCGACGCTGCAGGCCGGGCTCGGCATCGCGACGCTCGTCCTGGTGGTGCCGTTGCCGGTCGCGGTGGCGCATCAGGCGGGCGCGATCCTGCTGGTGACGGCGGCGGTGGCGGCGCGCCACGCGCTGCGGCGCGGGCACCCGCGATAGCCCCTCGCGGCCCGCCGGGGCCGGCGGTATAGTTGCGCTGTGGCGGAGGACGAGGGCATGGCGGAGTTTCCCCCGAAGACCCTGGCCGAGTGGCGTGCGCTGGCCGAGAAGGATCTCGGCGGCAAGAGCATCGACGCGCTCACCTGGCAGACGCCCGAGGGCATCGCGGTGAAGCCGCTCTACACTGCCGAGGATCTGGCGGCGCTCGAGACGCTCGGCAGCCTGCCGGGTTTCCCGCCTTATCTGCGCGGGCCGCGTGCCACCATGTACGCCCATCGGCCCTGGACCATCCGGCAATATGCCGGCTTCTCCACCGCCGAGGACTCCAACAGATTCTACCGCGAGAACCTGAAAGCGGGGCAGATGGGGCTCTCCGTCGCCTTCGATCTCGCCACCCATCGCGGCTATGACAGCGATCATCCCCGCGTCGTCGGCGACGTCGGCAAGGCCGGCGTCGCCATCGACAGCGTCGAGGACATGAAGATCCTGTTCGACGGCATCCCCCTGGACCGGATCAGCGTGTCGATGACCATGAACGGCGCGGTGCTGCCGGTGCTGGCCGGCTACATCGTCGCCGCCGAGGAGCAGGGCGTGCCGCAGGAGAAGCTCAGCGGCACGATCCAGAACGACATCCTCAAGGAGTTCATGGTCCGCAACACCTATATCTACCCGCCGGCGCCGTCGATGCGCATCGTCGCCGACATCATCGAATACACCGCGCAGCACATGCCGAAATTCAACTCGATCTCGATCTCCGGCTATCACATGCAGGAGGCCGGGGCGACCGCGGTGCAGGAGCTCGCCTTCACCTTGGCCGACGGGCTCGACTATGTTCGCGCCGCGCTCTCCAAGGGGCTGAAGATCGACGATTTCGCGCCGCGCCTCTCCTTCTTCTTCTGCATCGGCATGAACTTCTTCATGGAGGTCGCCAAGCTGCGCGCCGCGCGCCTGCTCTGGGCGCGCCTCGTCGCGCCGTTCGCGCCCAAGAACCCCGCCAGCCTGGCGCTGCGCACGCATTGCCAGACCTCGGGGGTGAGCCTCACCGAGCAGGACCCCTACAACAACATCGTCCGCACCACGATCGAGGCGCTGGCGGCGGTGCTCGGCGGCACGCAGTCGCTGCACACCAACTCCTTCGACGAGGCGATGGCGTTGCCGACACCGTTTTCCGCCAAGATCGCGCGCAACACGCAGCTCCTGCTGGCCGAGGAGAGCGGCGTCAGCCATGTCGTCGATCCCCTGGGCGGCAGCTATTACGTCGAGAGCCTGACGCATGCCGTTGCCGAGGCAGCCTGGTCGCTGATCCAGGAGGTCGAGGCGCTGGGCGGCATGACCAAGGCGGTCGAGAGCGGCATGCCCAAGCTCAGGATCGAGGAATCCGCGGCGCGGCGCCAGGCGCGCATCGACCGCGGCGAGGAGGTCATCGTCGGCGTCAACAAATACAAGAGCGACACGCCCGACCAGGTCGACATCCTCGACATCGACAACACCAAGGTGCGCGAGCAGCAGGTGGCGCGGCTCCAGCGCATCCGCGCGGCGCGCGATCCGCAGCGCGTCGCGGTGGCGCTGACCGCGCTTTCCGAGGCGGCGGCGAGCGGCAGCGGCAATCTTTTGGCGCTCGCCATCGCCGCGACGCGGGCGCGCGCCACCGTCGGCGAGATCTCCGACGCGCTCGAACGGGTATTCACCCGCCATCGTGCCACCATCCGCTCGGTCTCCGGCGTCTATGGCGCGCTCTACGAGGGCGATGAGGGCTATCGCCGCATCCAGCGCGAGATCGAGGCCTTCGCCGCCGCCGAGGGTCGCCGCCCGCGCATGCTGGTGGTGAAGCTCGGCCAGGACGGCCATGACCGCGGCGCCAAGGTGATCGCCACCGCGTTTGCCGATATCGGCTTCGACGTCGATATCGGGCCGCTGTTCCAGACGCCGCAGGAGGCGGCGCGCCAGGCGGTCGAGAACGACGTCCATGTCGTCGGCGTCTCGAGCCAGGCCGCCGGCCACAAGACGTTGGTGCCCGAGCTCGTCGCCGCCTTGAAGCAGCAGGGCGCCGACGACATCCTCGTCGTCTGCGGCGGCGTCATTCCGCTGCAGGACTACGATTTCCTGCGCAGCGCCGGCGTCGCCGCGATCTACGGCCCCGGCACCAACATTCCGCTCGCCGCCAGCGAGATCCTGCGTCTGATCGAGAAGAAGCGGCTGGCGGCGTAAGTCCGCCGGTCGCGACGAAAGTCCTTCTCCGCCCTTCAGGGCGGAGAAGGACTTAGGATGAGGTGGGTCGGGCCGCAGAAATGCCGTCGCAGGTTACGCTTGCCCGCTGAGTCCCCCACCTCACCCCAACCCTCTCCGCCCCCAAGGTGTACAGACCGGGGACATACTGGACGGGTGTTCGGGGACATAGTGGACACATCCTGTCGGCATTTCAGCCTTGCAATGGGGGCGGAAGTGCCGTGGTTGGAGAGGTCCGTTA
>JBKQTR010000276.1:0-3772 GCA_052143095.1 Allostellaceae bacterium | reverse complement strand
GATTCAGGTCAAATCGGACTGGCCGAATTTTAAGGAAAGTAAAGCTTAACTCTACGAAAGCGATCTGCGGACGCGATCGGTGAAGTCGACTTGGACATCGGGGACAGCGAATGCAATACGCGCTGGAACATAGCCATACGCGACAAGCGATTAGGGCGCGCCTCGCCCGCGGGCCGCGGAGCAACTACCTGCGCGACTGGATCTATGGCGGGATCGACGGCGCCGTAACTACGTTCGCCATCGTAGCCGGGGTCGTTGGCGCTGATCTCTCGGCAACAGTAGTGCTGGTGCTCGGGTTTGCCAATCTTCTTGCCGATGGGTTCGCGATGGCAGCGAGCAACTACAGCGGCACCAAAGCCGAGCGTGACGATTACGATCGCGTCCTTGGCATCGAGAGCCGGCACATCGCACTGGAGCCGGAGGGCGAACGCGAGGAAATCAGGCAGATTTTCGCCGCCAAGGGTTTTGCCAGCGACGACCTCGAGCGGATTGTCGCCGTAATTACCTCCGATCGTGCTCTGTGGGCGAAGACGATGGCGGTGGAGGAATATGGTCTTTCCCCTAGTCAGAGATCGCCCGCTTTCGCTGCCCTCAGCACATTTGCAGCCTTCATTGTGTGTGGCCTCGTGCCGCTCGTCACTTACCTGTCGGCGGGCGGGTTCGCGTCATGCATTGTCGCGACCGGCGCGACCTTCTTCGGCGTCGGCGCAATCAAGAGCCGATGGTCGCCGGCGACGTGGTGGAGGTCCGGGCTCGAAACCTTCGTAATCGGAATAAGCGCCGCCGCCGTGGCCTTTGCAGTCGGCTTCGGCATAAGGACGCTATTCAACCTGTCTGCGGCCTAATCGCAGCGTCGAGGACAAACCGGCCGCACTGCATAATCAGCCCGCGGGGTCGCACTTGATCCATTTCAATGCGATGCTCGCGACTTTCGACCGTTGATTGATGCGGTCCCAATGGAGGCAGCATCTTGGAGCATCACGCCGAAGTACTCAGAGGCGGAGTCTGGCGCCCGCAGGCCCCGAATTGGCGGGACCTGGCTGCGCTGCTGCTGATCGTTGCCATCATCCTCCTGATTGGATCGGGGGCGCGGCAAATGCTAGCGCCCTTTCCGGCCGCGCAGCAGCCGGAGATCTCGCTCTCGCCGACTGTGCTGCCGAATTACGCGTTGCGCACCACGATGCGGATGCTGGCGGCGCTCGTCGCCTCTCTCCTGTTCACATTCACCTACGGCACATTGGCGGCCAAGAGCCGCCGTGCCGAAATGGTGCTGATCCCGCTCCTGGATGTCCTCCAATCCGTACCGGTGCTTGGCTATCTCTCCTTCACCATTGTCTTCTTCGTTTCATTGTCACCCAACAGAGCGTTAGGGGCGGAGCTCGCCGCGATTTTCGCGATCTTCACCAGCCAGGCCTGGAATATGGCTTTCAGCTTTTTTCAGTCGTTGCGCACTGTTCCGTACGATCTCGACGAAGCCAGCCGCGGTTTTCGATTCTCCGGCTGGCAGCGCTTCTGGCGCCTTGAGGTCCCTTTCGCCATGCCGGGCCTCATTTGGAACACGATGATGTCGATGTCCGGCGGCTGGTTTTTCGTGGTCGCCTCGGAAGCCATCGCCGTCGGCGACCTGCATGTCGCGCTCCCGGGCATCGGCTCCTACGTCGCGCGCGCGATCGAGGCGCGCGACCTCGCGGCGGTCGGCTGGGCGATTCTGGCGATGACGGTCACGATCTTCATCTACGATCAGCTTCTGTTCCGGCCCCTGGTCGCCTGGGCGGACAAGTTTCGTTACGAGCAGACGGCGTCGGCGGTTGCGCCGCGGAGCTGGATCCTCGATCTGTTCCGGCGCACCAGCCTGTTGCGCACGGCCGGTGAATCGATCGGCGCCATGACGCAAGCGGCCGCGCGCGCCCGGCTCTCGCCGCGGATATTTTCCCGACCACTCGCCGGGCGGAAAATTCCTTCGCGGCTGCTCGATGTCGTCTGGTATGGACTTGCCTTGGTCGCCGTTGTCTATCTCGGCGTGGTGCTGCTGCGCTTTGCCGGGGCGCAATTGTCATGGGAGGATGTCGTCGACGTGATCGGCGATGGCGGCATCACTCTGCTCCGCGTCGCCGTCCTCATCGTCATTGCGAGCGTCATTTGGGTCCCGATCGGAATAGCCGTCGGCTTGCGTCCGGCCGTGGCGGAAAAGGTTCAGCCGGTGGCGCAGTTTCTCGCGGCATTTCCGGCAAACCTGCTCTTCCCGCTTGCGGTCTATCTGATCGTCCGGTTCGACCTGTCGCCCGTCATCTGGCTGAGCCCGCTGATGATTCTCGGCACACAGTGGTACATCGTGTTCAACGTCATTGCCGGTGCCAGCGCCTTTCCAAACGACCTCGAGGAGGCGGCCAAAACGTTCCGGATCCACGGCTGGCGCTGGTGGCGCGACGTGATGCTGCCGGGGGTCTTTCCCTATTATGTGACCGGCGCCATCACCGCATCGGGTGGGGCGTGGAACGCCAGCATCGTCTCCGAGGTGGTCAGTTGGGGGCCGACCAAGCTCGATGGCGGGGGCCTTGGCGCCTACATCGCGCGCATGACGGCGGCCGGCGATTTTCCGCGCATCGCGCTCGGCATCGCCGTCATGTCGATTCTTGTCGTCGGAACGAATCGTCTGGTGTGGCGGCCGCTCTATGCCTATGCGGAACGCCGGACGCGGCTCGATTGAGCGGGTCAAATGGGTGGGACAAATCGTGGCCGATGACAACAGCGCCATTATCGATCTGCGCAAGGTCTGCATGGCTTTTCCCAAACGCTCGGGCGAGCCGCTCTTGGTCCTGGACGACATCGACGTGTCGATCCGCGCCGGCGAGTTTCTCGGCCTGCTCGGCCGCTCAGGTTCAGGCAAATCGACTTTGCTGCGGATCGCCGGCGGCCTCATCAGGCCCACGTCCGGCAACGTCCTCTACCGCGGCGCGCCGCTGACCGAGCCGGCCGAAGGCATCGCCATCGTGTTCCAGACTTTCGCGCTGTTCCCGTGGCTCACGGTGCTGGAAAATGTCGAGGCCGGGCTCGACGCGCTGGGCTTGCCGCGCGAGGAAGCGCGCCAACGGGCAGAGGCCGCCATCGATCTCATCGGGCTCGACGGCTTCCAGTCCGCCTATCCGCGCGAGCTGTCCGGCGGCATGCGTCAACGCGTCGGCTTTGCCCGGGCGACGGCGACGCGGCCCGATCTGCTGTTGATGGACGAGCCTTTTTCGGCGCTCGACGTTCTGACCGCCGAGACCCTGCGCGCGGATTTTCTCGACCTGTGGGTCGAACACCAGCTGCCGACCAAATCGGTGCTCATGGTGACGCACAATATCGAGGAAGCGGTGCTGATGTGCGACCGCCTGATCGTTCTGTCATCAAACCCGGCGCGGATCGCGGCGGAAATCCCGGTGACGCTGCCGCGCCCGCGCAACCGGCTCGACGACGAATTCGGCAACATCGTGGACAATGTCTATGCCGTGCTGACCGCGCGCACGATCGCGTCGCTGGGCGCGCTCAAGCAGGCTCACGAGGGCGTGGCGCAGCCGCTGCCGCGGGCGTCCGTCAATCGCATGAGCGGACTGATCGAGATTCTCGCGGCGCCGCCCCATGGCGGCCGGGCGGACCTTGAGACGCTCGCCAGCTCGCTGTCGCTGGAAGTCAATGATCTCTTCCCCTTAGCAGAAGCCCTTCACATTCTGGAATTTGCCGAGATCAAGGACGGCGCTTTGCGGCTGACCGCCGCGGGAAACGTCTTCGCGCG
>JBKQTR010000275.1:0-6710 GCA_052143095.1 Allostellaceae bacterium | reverse complement strand
GCTACGCGCCGCTCCTCAGGATGAGGAATATTGAGTATGGCATCGACAGATGGGGCCCGTTTCAATCTCACCTCATCCTGAGGAGCGATGCGAAGCATCGCGTCTCGAAGGACGCACCGCGCCCCTGCAGCGGGAACCAGCGCCGGCCCTACGTCATTGGTGTACACCGGCGACAAAAAATCAGCGTGCGTCGATGACGCAGTACCGGCTTTCGCAAATGCGTAACGCGCCCCACCGACGAAGGCGCCGGACTCATGGGTACGCATGCACCCCTCCGCCACCAAGGCTCGGGGCTCTAGACCCGTGTCGACAGCCAGATCGCCAGCCGCGATCCCGCCTTGATCGCGGCGGTGAGCGCGGGATAGAGCGGTGCCTGCTCCGCGCCATGCGCAAGCCCGATGTCGCGATGCGCGCGCTCGTCGCGGCGGAACTCGTCGATCGCCGCTTTGAGCGCGGGCTCGCCGTCGCCCAGCGCCTCGCTCTGGCGACGGTAATGCTCGTCGATCACCTCCTCGACCGCGACCGTGCAGGCCATGGCGGCGCGCTCGCCGAGCAGCGCCGACGCGGCGCCGAGCGCGAAGCCGGCGGCGTGCCAGAGCGGCGACAGCAGGGTCGGCCGCACCCGGCGCTCGGCGACGAGCTTGTCGAAGGCGGCGAGGTGGCGCTGCTCCTGCTCGGCCATGTGGCGGATCTCGGCTGCCGCCTTGGAGCGGCCGAGCACGGCGAGCTGGCCGTCATAGATGCGCTTGGCGCCGTACTCGCCGGCGTGATCGACGCGGATCATGCGCTCGACCATGACCTCGCGCGAGGGATCGCCGGGCAGGCGGCGCGGAAACTCGCTCATCTTGTGCTCCTCACCTCCGGCCGGCGCAGCGCCACGAGGCAGCAGAGTGCCAGCGCCAGCGAGACCACGACATTCCAGCCGGCGAGCGACAGGCCGAACAGCGACCATTGCACCTGGTCGCATTGCACGACCTGCTGCGCCAGCAGCCGGCGCCGCAGCTCCTCGATGCTGCCGGCGGGCCCGAAGCTGCTGGTGCAGGTGGCGGGGCCGGCGACCCAGTGCTGCTCGACGCCGACATGATAGAGCGCAAGGCCGGTGCCGGCGAGGAAGGCCAGCGCCGCGAGCCCGAGCAGCGCCAGGGTGACCCCGCGCCTGCCAGCGACGAGCGCCAGCGCGGCGGCGGCCATCACCGCGTAATAGGGCCAGCGCTGATAGAGGCAGAGCTCGCAGGGCTGCAGGCCCCCGATGAGCTGGAAGCCCCAGGCGCCGCCGACCACCGCGGCGCTGGCCAGCAACAGCAGCAGGGGTACGAAGCGCGCGGGCGTCATGTCCTAAAGATAGTGCAGGACGAGGAAGCCGCCCACCAGCCCCACGGCGAAGAGGCTCGAGACCAGCATCAACCGGCGCTCGATGAAGAGGCGAATCGGCTCGCCGAACCAGTAGAGCAGCGCCGCCACCAGGAAGAAGCGCAGGCTGCGCGAGATCAGCGAGGCGAAGGCGAAGGTCAGGAGATCGAATTTGACGAAGCCGCTGGCGATGGTGACGAGCTTGTAGGGGATCGGCGTCATGCCTTTGAGGATGATGACCCAGGCGCCCCATTCCGCCGCCGCGGCCTTGAAGCGCTCATAGGCGGGCATGGCGTGGTAGAACTCGAGCACCGGCCGGCCGATGGCGTCGAAGGCGAAATAGCCGATGGCGTAGCCGAGAAATCCCCCCGCCACCGAGGCCAGCGTGGCGATGCCGGCATAGCGCCAGGCGAGGCGCGGCGCGGCGATGATCATCGGGATGAGCAGCACGTCGGGCGGGATGGGAAAAACCGAGCTCTCGACGAAGGCGACCGCGGCCAGCGCCCAGGCGGCGTTGGGGCCGCTGGCGAGCCGCATGATCCAATCGTAAAGCCGTCGCAGCATGCGCCTGCCTCTCAGCCCGGCCGGCGGCCGAAGAAGCCGACATTGCGGATGGTCATGACGACCTCGCCGCGCTGGTTCAGCACCTCGCCCAAGGACTTGATCGTGCCGCGGTCGGGCCGGCTCTTCGACGGAATGACCTCGAGGATGGTGAGCCGGCCGGTGAGCGTGTCGCCGGGGCGCACCGGCTTCAGCCATTCGAGCTTGTCGATCCCGGGCGAGCCCATGCTTTCCGCGATGGTGCTGACAAAGCCGTCGACGATGAGACGCATGAAGAGCGCGGCGGTATGCCAGCCGCTGGCGACGAGGCCGCCGAAGGCGCTGCTGCGGGCGCGCTCGGGATCGGTGTGGAAAGGCTGCGGGTCGAACTCGCGGGCAAAGGCGATGATCTCCGCCTCGCTCACCTGGCGGCTGCCGAGCGCCAGCACCTCGCCGACGCGGAAATCCTCGAAATAGCGCAGCGCCATGTCAGCGTCCCCGTGCTTCTGCCGCGGCGCGATCTAGCGCGACGCGCAGGCTCGGCGCAAGCGCGCGCGGTTGACCCCCTGTCGCGCGACGGTATGGCGGCGCCCGCTTCGCCCCTGTGGCGGAAGGGTAGACGCGGCAGACTCCGGAGAAAGGCGGCTATTCCGCCGCCTTGAGCTCCGCTTCCTGATGCCGTTTGCCCAACAGCACGCGGCCGAGGATGCGCGCCATGGTGAGGGGATGCATGAGCGGCGTGAGCAGGCGGCCGGGCATACGCTCGTGCTCGTGGAACACCCCGCAGCACCGTGGCGCGATCGTAATAGACCTTCTCGCCGACGATCCGGTCGTCGTCATCGAAGGTGAAGACCGCGCAGATCGGGGTCTCGACCTGCAGCCCGGTCGGCGGCAAGCCGCGCCATAGTCCGAGCTGCGTCCCGCTCACCAGCACTTCGAGGACGATCCCGTCCTCGCTGACATGGCGCCGCAAGATCTTGCAGCGGAAGTCCGGCAGCCCTTTCATCAGCTCCGCATAGAAGCCGCGGACCGCATCGTGGCCGACATAATGCGCATCGGAAGGCTCGTCGTCGTAGCGCGCCGCCTTGCCGAAGGTGGCGACGACGCGATCGAGATCGTGCTTGTTCTCGAACCTGATATGGTCCTCGACGAGTTTGAGCCGTGCAGCCAACCGGCTCTCCGACAATGCTGATGCAGCCATGACAGCCTCCGACGCGTCTGGGGTCATGGCATTGTCTGCGGGTCACATAAACGAGCTGTTAACGCCGCGCCGGCCGGCTTCGCCGACGGCGGGGGCGTCATGAACCCTGTCACGGTATCGGCGGCGGCTCGGCGCCCTGGAAAGCCTCCGGGCGTGGCGCTAGAGTTCTGGCCGCTCTGCATCGGAACAGAGCAAGCTAGGTTAAGCCCCTGTGGCGGAATGGTAGACGCGGCAGACTCAAAATCTGTTGCTCGCAAGGGCGTGGGGGTTCAAGTCCCTCCAGGGGCACCAAGCAAAATCAGTCAAGGCGCCCAAGCTCGCGTTCTCGTATCGCTGTGGTCGTTGCAAGCAGCGCCAGCATTCACGGCCATCACGCGGCCTTTACATTGAGCGCACCGCCACCCATCTGTAGCACCTCCCCTCCGTTTACCATCGAACCCCAACAGAGGATCAACGTGTCTGACGAACGCGCCTCGGGCTTTTTCACCAGGACGCAGACTGCCAATGTTCATGGTGACAGCCAACAAGTGCACGACGCCCTCCGAGCGGCGCAGGCGCTCTTCAAACCAAAAGTGCAAGCTGGGTCCGTCGAAGCCCAATTGCCCAGGACTGACGGACCGGCACCGACGGCGCAACCAACTCAACGAAAGGCGCGCATTTTGATGGCATCACAAGAGGTTCCGGCACCCCGCAAGCCCGAAATAGCTGCTACCCTGCCAATCGAGGGACAAGGAGCGGTGAAAAAGCAGCCAGCGGCTGAAATCCCGGCATCCGACTATGGTCGTGTACGAGCCCTGGCAAAGTATGGAATGACGGTTGAGCAAGTTGCGGGATCGTATGAGGTCACCGTAGACGAGGTGAGGCGCATTATCAGGACGTGAGTGCCGATCATCGTGGTTGTGCTTCAGCTGCGCGCCGCCAGCCGCGGGCGGCCATGCACTCGTTCTTCACCGGTGCAATCCGGTCTCTCGCAGTCTCGTAGCCCTCATTCAAAGCCCAGAAATGGAATGGCGGTCGCCCCGTTCCTTCCCGCTCGCAATCCGCCAGATCGCGCCGCAAGTCAGCATCAGTGGCGCCGGGCTTTGTCCAATCCGCGGGCTGCGTCTGACAACCGGATAGCGCCAGCAGGACCAGTAGCAAGAGCGGCGAGATGCGCCCATCGGCCTGAATGGACCCCACGGTCACAGTCATCGCCTAGCTCCTGGAACTCGGGTGTCCCATCGCGCGGGCGACACCGTGATTTCGCCCCGCCGGCCATTCCCGCCCGCCGTAGGTGCTCCTAGCGCGCTCCGAGCGGGTCCTCATCCGCATCGGTAGCAGGACCCATCTAAAAAAGCATCCAGTCGGAGGGCGCAAATAGCCACGTCGCTCTCGAAGGCGACCCAAATGGGGTTCCGCGGACAAGCAGCGAACCGAAAACCCCCTAAACCTATCGCTAACCCCGTCGCGGCATAGTCGCGGGATGGCATTGGACGCAGCAGATGGCTCCAGCTTTAGCTGGAAGATCGTCCCGTCCGCGGCGGGCGGGTTTGATGCCACATACCGCGTTGAACGAAACGTGCGAGGGCTGGCCTACGCAGAGGCAGACGGGCGCCACTTCTTGTCCCGTGAAGCTGCCGCGGGCTGGCTTCGCTCTGAGGCAGCCATCCGCGGCTTTGACGGTCGCGAAATCAAGTAGCCCCTGGTGCCGCGCTAGAAATAGCGCGACCGCCGCCGGCGCTCGGTAATCCACTCTCCGTGGGTTCCTCGGGCGTACCCGGATCGCCGGGCATAGTCATTTTGGTACTCAGCGAGGGCGTCCGCCGTGGGTTCGTCGAACGACTGGCGCAGGGGTGGGTCCGCTAACGGGATGGAAAGAAGCGGCGACATCGAAGTATACGAGGGAAGCATCATGGGGGTGGCCCTTCTGATGGCGCTTTGCTCACCTAGAGACACCATGCGGCCATCTTATCCGAGCGTTTGTGACTTAGCGCACACCCGAAGCAGTGATGCGAGCGACTGGGCTTAATCTATTGCGCGATCCCGGTCCGGCCAAGGGATGAGCGTCAAGTCGCCCCTCGGCACAACCTGAGCTATAGTTCCCCGGCGACCTGTTGCGACGGGAGGCGTCCACGCCCGAGGTCCAACGCAAACTCGCAGCGATCCTTGCCGCCGATGTGGCGGGTTACTCGCGCCTTGTAGGAGCGGATGAGGAAGGCACGCTTGCGCATCTTCGGATGCTGAGGCGGGAGCTGATTGACCCCGCGATTGCCACGCATCGTGGCCGCATCGTCAAGACGACCGGCGATGGCATTCTGGTCGAGTTCGCCAGCGCCGTCGATGCTGTCCGGTGCGCCGCCGAAATTCAAAGAGCGATGGTAGACCGAAACGCCCGTGTGGCTGAGGAACGGCGCGCCATCTTTCGCGTCGGGATCAACGTCGGGGACATTGTTGTCGAGGGTGACGACATCCTCGGCGACGGCGTGAACGTGGCAGCGCGGTTGGAAGCACTTGCGCAGCCCGGAGGCATTTGCATCTCGGGAACCGTCCACGACTACATTCGAGACAAGCTACCACTTCCGTTCACCGATCAAGGCGAGCAGTCGGTTAAGAACATCGCTCGTCCCGTCCGCGTCTATGCGTTGGACGCCCAGACTGTGGCGTCACTGCCGGAAGATCCACCGTCTCGGCAGCAGGAGAAGGCGCGCACTCCACCTCGGTTCGGACCTGCGGCGATAGGCTTAGCTGCTCTCGTTCTTCTTGCGGCAGCGCTGTGGCTGGTCGTGACGCGCGCTCACCGCCCGCAGGAGTTAGCCTCAGCTCCGCGCCTCTCTATCGTTGTGCTGCCCTTCACCAACCTCAGCGGCGATCCGGCGCAGGATTACCTCGCTGATGTCCTCACCGAGGGGCTGACCACGGGCCTGTCGCGGATCAGCGGCACGTTCGTGATCGCGCGCAGCACCGCCTTCACCTACAAGGGCAAGCCCGTGGACGTAAAGCAGATCGGTCGAGACCTCAGCGTGCGCTATGCGCTGGAGGGGAGCGAACAGCACAGCGGCAATCAGGTGCGGGTGAATGCCCAGCTCATCGACGCCGAGACCGGCGCGCATCTATGGGCCGATCAGTTCGATGCCGATCGCGCCAATCTCTTGCAGATGCAGGACGAGATCGTTACCCGGCTCGCACGCGCCATGCAGATACAACTGGTCGCCGTCGATGCTGCCCGCCTGACGCGAACGGGCCCGGGCAATCTCGATGCGGAGGATTTGGCCCTACGCTGCGAGGCGGGCGTGTACAACTCTGCGCCGGGGTCCGCAGCGTTCACGGCTGCGTTCGGCCTGTGTGACCGCGCGCTGCATATTGACGGCGGCAACGTCTTCGCGCTGACCGGCATGGCATTGAGGTACATTATTCCGGTCGTCGAAGCACAGAGCAGCGACCCGCAGGCCGACATCCAGCAGGCGGACGAACTCGTCTCTCGGGCACTTGCCATCGACCCGAATTACTACTTCGCTCACTTCGCGAAAGCCTATGTCCTCATCGGACAAAACCGCACCCAAGAGGCGGTCGTGGAGGGGGAACGCAGCCTCGCTCTCAACCCCAGTTTTATCGATGCCTACCTTGCCCTCTGCGCTGCAAA
>JBKQTR010000274.1:0-16936 GCA_052143095.1 Allostellaceae bacterium | reverse complement strand
CCGGTCGACGATCCCGTGCAGCGCTGCCCCGACATCTCGCGCGCGCGAGAGATCCTGGAGTGGGAGCCGAGCGTGCCGCTCGCGACCGGGCTCGAGCGCACCATCGCCTATTTCGACCGCCTGCTCGCAGAGGCCGGCGAGAAGCGCACGGCGGTATTGCGGCTGACCGCCTGACGCGCCTGCCCGGTATCAAGAAAACGTGAGGGGGTCCGCGAGGGCCCCCTTGTCTTATGTGCCGGCGGCGCGGCGACCGGCTATAGTCGCCCGCATGGATCGTCCGGTTGCGCTGCCGATGGACGGGCCGGTGCTGGTCTTCGGCGGCCCCTATAGCAATCTCGAGGCGACGCGCGCGGTGCTGGCGGCGGCGGCGCGGCGCGGCATCCCGCCCCGGCGCATCCTCTGCACCGGCGATGTCGTCGCCTATGGCGCCGACGCCGGCGCCACGCTCGACCTCGTGCGCCGCGCCGGCGTCGCCGTGGTGATGGGCAATTGCGAGGAGTCGCTGGGCGGCGGCGCCGGCGATTGCGGCTGCGGCTATGCCGCGGGCAGCGCCTGCGACCTCATGGCGGTCGCGTGGTACGCCCACGCCGCACGCAGCCTCGATGCCGAGGCGCGCGCCTGGATGGCGGCGCTGCCGCGCCGGCTCGACATCGTGCTGGCCGGCCGGCGCCTCGCCGTGGTGCATGGCAGCGTGCGGCAGATCAACCGCTTCGTCTTCGCCTCGACCCCCGCCGCGGTGAAGCGCGAGGAGCTCGATGCCGCCGGCTGCGACGGCGTCATCGCCGGCCATTGCGGCATCCCCTTCACGCAAGTGATCGACGGCCGGCTCTGGCACAATTCCGGCGCCGCCGGCATGCCCGCTAATGACGGCACGCTGCTGGTCTGGTACAGCATCCTCTCGCCTGCCGCCGACGGCATCGCCGTCGAGCACACGGCGCTCGCTTATGATCACGCCGCCGCGGCGGCCAAAATGCGCGCGGCTTGTCTCCCCGAAGGCTATGCCGCCGCGCTCGAGACCGGGCTGTGGCCGAGCTGCGACGTGCTGCCGGCGGCGGAGCTCGCCGCGCGCGGCAAGGCGCTGGAGGCGGGGAGCGTGGCGTGGCGCGACGCGACGGTGCCCGGCCTCGGCGCCGCCTGGCCCGTGCCGACCGCCACGGCGGCGGCGCGCCCGCTCGATCCCGCGAAGTTCGGCGATCCCCTTCTGACGGCCAAGGGCGAGCCGCGCGCCGCGGTGGCGCTCCGGGCGCTGAAGACGCTGTGGTTCAACACCGGCACGCTGTGCAACATCGCCTGTGCCCATTGCTATATCGAGTCGAGCCCGCGCAACGACCGGCTCGCCTATCTCACCGCGGCGGAGATGCGCGACTATCTCGACGAGATCGCGCGCGACCGCCTGCCGACCGAGGAGATCGGCTTCACCGGCGGCGAGCCCTTCATGAACCCGGAGATTCTCGAGATGCTGGAGGAGTGCCTTGCGCGCGGCTTCCGCGTGCTGGTGCTGACCAACGCCATGCGGCCGATGCGCCGCCTCGAGGCGCGGCTCATCGACCTGCAGCGCCGGCTCGGCGCGCGCCTCACCATCCGCGTCTCGCTCGACCATTACACCCGCGCGCTGCACGAGGAGGAGCGCGGCGAGGACACCTGGCAGTCGACCTTCGACGGACTGAAATGGCTCCTGGCCAACGGCTTCACCACCACCATCGCCGGCCGCACGCTCTGGGGCGAGCCCGATTGCGCCATGCGCCAGGGCTTCGCCCGTCTCTTTGCCGAGCACGGCATCGCCATCGACGCCGAGCACCGCGAGCAGCTCGTCGTCTTCCCCGAGATGGACGCGGCCGCCGATGTGCCGGAGATCACCACTGCCTGCTGGGACATCCTCCATGTCGATCCCGCCGCGGTGATGTGCGCCTCCTCGCGCATGGTGGTGAAGCACAAGGGCGCCGACCGGCCGAGCGTCATTGCCTGCACGTTGTTGCCCTATGACGCGCGCTTCGATCTCGGCCCGACGCTCGCCGACGCCGCCGGCGCTGTGAGCCTCAACCATCCGCATTGCGCCAAGTTCTGCGTGCTCGGCGGCGGCGCCTGCAGCCGGACTTAGGCGCGCGTCGCCTCAGCGCGTCGTCACCGCCACCACGGCGGTGACCGGCTTGCCGTCGACCAGCACCAGCGAATGGTCGTCCCTGGCAAGCGCGACGGCGATGACGTGACGGCCGGCCGGGCTCGGGCAATAGCCGAAATGCGCCTGAACCACCGTGCCGCCGGCGCCGGCATTGGTGCTGTTGCCGCCGCTGCCGGGCGCGTTGCATGTCGTGCCGGGATAATCGATCGCGAGATGGACATGGCCGCATTGGGGAAGGCCGGCGCATCGCCCCGCCGGCCGGATGGTGAAGTTGCCGACGGCGATCTCGACGGCGACGCTCCTGCCGGCATCGTCGCCGAGCGCCAGCGTCGCTCCGGCGTACGGTGATACGATGGCGAGGGTCGGCGCGGCGGCGGTGGCGTCCTCCGCCCGGGACGCCGATGCGGGCACCGGCAGCGCAAGGGCAAGCATCGCCGCGATGGTGC
The DNA here is from genome assembly GCA_052143095.1 of Allostellaceae bacterium. Classification (GTDB taxonomy): domain Bacteria; phylum Pseudomonadota; class Alphaproteobacteria; order ATCC43930; family CGMCC-115725; genus DAHUYF01. The sequence goes on along the minus strand of JBKQTR010000274.1, from coordinate 14,371 downwards.
GAAACGCCATGATGGACCTCCGTTGCAAGCAGCCGCCGATCGGCTCGGACGGCATGTAAGCAGTGATTACATTAGAATATGGCGGGATTTCGGCAAATATAAGCGTTGCTTACATTGTCACGCGATCGTGATATTTTGCCCGCAATGCCGTCGCCGACCCCCAAGCGCCCACCGGCGAGGAACCGCAAGCGCCGCGCCACCTATCATCACGGCCGCCTGCGCGAGGCGCTGATCGAGGCGACCTTGCGCCTCATCGAGGAGGAGGGGCCGGAGACGGTGACGGTGCGCGCAGCGGCCAAGCGCGCCGGCGTGTCCTCGGGCGCGCCCTTCCGTCACTTCCCGACGCGCAGCGCGCTGATGACCGCGGTGGCCGAGCAAGCGATGAGCCGCTTCCGCGCCGAGATCGACGCGGCGCTGGCCGAGGCGGCGGGCGGCGATCCGCTCCGGCGCTTTGCCGCGCTCGGCGAGGCCTATCTGCGCTGGGCGACCCGCAACCCGACGCATTTCCGGGTGATCTCGACGCGCAGCCTGATTGATTTCGACGGCTCGCCCGCGCTCCGCCGAGACAACGAGGCGATCCGGCGGCTGATGGACGAGCTGCTGCTGGAAGCGCGCCGGAGTGGCGAGCTGCGGCCGGCCGAGATCGGCGCCGTCTCGCTCGCCGGCCGGGCGCTGGTCTACGGCCTCGCGCGCATGCTCGTCGACGGGCATTTCGCGCAATGGGCCGAGCCCGGCGAGGCGCCCGAAGAGGCGATGCGCCGCGCCTTCGATCTCTTCGTCCGCAACCTCGCGCGCGATCCTCCGGCCGGATCGAGCTAGCCCTTCGCTTTCGTCTTCGCCTCTCCCGGCACCCCCGCCTCGCGCAGCGCGCTCTTCTGGCGCCGCGCCAGCTCGGCCACCGAGAAATCCTCGATCAGCTCGTGGAACAGGCGATGCCAGTTGATCTCGGCCTTCAAATGCATGAAGACCGAGCCGAGCCCGATCGCGGCGCGGTCCATGAACACGAACTCGCGCGGCGGCTTCACCCCGCCGAGCCGCCGGATCTCGCGGTGCACCTCCTCGGCGACGTCGCGGCCATAGGCGCCCTCCTGCTCATGGATGTGGCGCTTGCGGTCGTCGAGCAGCGGCGCGTAGAGGAAATGCGCCCAGCGGTTCAGCGCCGCGATCATCTCGCGCGAGAGGTTGCGGAATCCCCAGCTCTCATAGGCATGGACGGCGAGCGCGGTATCGTCGCGGTCGAGGGCGTGATAGAGGTCGATGACGCCGGCGACGAAAGCCGGCGGGAAGATGCGGACGCAGCCGAAATCGAGCAGATTGATGCCGGCATCGGCGCGCACGGTGTAGTTGCCGAGATGCGGATCGCCGTGGATGACGCCGTAGTAGTAGAACGGCACGTACCAGGCGCGGAACATGTTGCGCGCGATCGCGTTGCGCCGCGCCGCCGGCGCCTTCACCGCTTCGAGAAAGGCAGTGCCCTCGAGCCAGCTCATGGTGAGCAGCCGCGCCGTCGACAGCGTCGGAACCGGCTCGGGCACCGCGATCTCCGGCGCATCGGCGAGCATGCGGCGATAGAGCCGCATATGCGCGGCCTCGCGCTTGTAGTCGAGCTCCTCGCGCAGCCGCTCGGCGATCTCGGCATGGATCTCGTCGGTGGTGATGGCGCGGTCGTAGCGCTCGTAGAGCGACATCACCAGCTTCAGCTGGGTGAGATCCGCCTCCACCGCCGAGGCCATGTCGGGATATTGCAGCTTGCAGGCGAGCGCCTCGCCGTCGAGCGAGGTTGCGCGATGCACCTGGCCGAGCGAGGCGGCGCGCGCCGCCTCGTGCTCGAAGCTCCTGAACTTTCGCGGCCAGTCCGGCCCGAGCTCGGCCTGCATGCGCCGGCGCACGAAGGGCCAGCCCATCGGCGGCGCGTTCGCCTGCAGCGCCGCGAGCTCGCTGGCATATTCCTTGGGCAGCGCGTCGGGAATGGTGGCGAGGAGCTGCGCCACCTTCATCAACGGCCCCTTGATGCCGCCCAGCGCCGCCTTGAGATCGGCGGCGTGGCGCGCGCGATCGATCGGCATGCCGAGATAGCGCGCCCCGGCGAGCCGCGCGGCGAGCCCGCCCATGGCGGTCGAGACCCGCGCATAGCGCCGGACGCGGCCGCCGAGATTGTCGCCGTCGGCCATGACCGCCTCAGCCCATCGCCTCGAGCTCGGCGATGAAGCCGGCGATCACCGCGAGGCCTTTCTGCCAGAAGCCGGGATCGCTGGCGTCGAGGCCGAAGGGCGCCAGCAGCTCCTTGTGCCGCTTGCTGCCGCCGGCGCGCAGCATGTCGAGATATTTCTCGGCAAAGCCCGGCGCCGCGCCCTGGTAGACGGCATAGAGCGAGTTCACCAGGCAGTCGCCGAAGGCATAGGCATAGACGTAGAACGGCGTGTGGATGAAATGCGGGATGTAGGTCCAGTAATGCCGGTACTCCGGCTCGAAGGTGATCGCCGGCCCCAGGCTCTCCCCCTGCACGCTCATCCAGAGCTCGCCGATGCGCTCGGCGGTGAGCTCGCCCTGGCGGCGCTCGTCATGGACGCGGCGCTCGAAGTCGACGAAGGCGATCTGCCGCACCACGGTGTTGAGCATGTCCTCGACCTTGGAGGCCAGCATGATCTTGCGCCGCCGGGGGTCGGTCTCGGCGCCGAGCAGCGCGCGGAAGGTCAGCATCTCGCCGAAGACCGAGGCGGTCTCGGCGAGCGTCAGCGGCGTGTCCGCCATGAGCTGGCCTTGCCGGCCGGCAAGCACCTGATGCACGCCATGGCCGAGCTCATGCGCCAAGGTCATGACGTCGCGCGTCTTGCCCTGGTAGTTCAGCAACAGATAGGGATGCGCGCTCGGCACCGTCGGATGAGCGAAGGCGCCGGGCGCCTTGCCCGGCCGCACCGACGCGTCGATCCAGCGATTGGCGAAGAAGCGCCGGCCGATATCGGCGAGCTCGGGCGAGAAGGCGGCATAGGCGCCGAGCACGATGCGCTCCGCCTCGGGCCAGGGCACCACGGCGTCGTCCTGCTCGGGCAGCGGCGCGTTGCGGTCCCAATAGGGCAGCGCAGCGACGCCGAACCAGCGGGCCTTGAGCCGGTAATAGCGGTGCGACAGGGCCGGGAAGTTGGCGCGCACCGCGGCGATCAGCGCGTCGACCACCTCGTCCTCGACGAAGTTGCTGAGGTTGCGCGAGGAGATCGGCCGCGGGAAATGCCGCCAGCGATCCTCGATCTCCTTGTCCTTGGCGAGCGTGTTGGTGATCAGCGCGAACAGCCGTGCGTTCTTGGCGAATACCTCGCCCAGCGCCTTGGCGGCGCGCCGGCGCTTGCCGGGGTCGGCCTCCGACAGCAGATGCAGCGCCTCGGCGCTGGTCAGCTCCTTGCCGTCGATGGCAAAGCGCAAGCCCGCCATGGTCTCGTCGAAGAGACGCGTCCAGGCGGCGCGGCCGGCGACGTATTTCTCGTGCAGCAGCTTCTCGATATCGTCGCCGAGCTGGTGCGGGCGGAAAGCGCGGGTGTCGCGCAGCCAGGGCGCATAGCGCCGCAGCTCCGGGCTTTCGAGCTTCGCCGCGAGATCGCCGTCCTCGAGCCGGTTGAGCTCCAGCGTGAAGAACAGCAGCACGGTGGCGATCGCGTTGACCTTCTCCTGCATGTTCTGGAAGAAGCGCCCGGTCTCGGCGTCCTCCATGTCGCCGGCATAGACCAGCGAGGCGTAGCTCATGATGCGGCCGAGCATCTCCTGCAACCGCTCGTACTCGGCGATGGCCGCGCCCAAGGCCGCGCCCGGCAGCGTCTTGAGCCTGCCCTCGTAGCGCTGGCGGAACGCCGCCGCCTGCGCTTCGCTCTCGGCGAGGTCGCGCTTCAGCTCGGCGCTGTCGCGGCCGGGATAGAGGTCGCGCAGGTCCCATTCCGGCAAGGCGCCGAGCGCGCGCGCGGCCGCGTCGGTGGGGGGCTTGTCGTCGGGCTGCGAGGCCATCGCTCTCTCCATGGGGGTTGCCGCATCACCATATGGCCCCTGCGGCCGGCATCGCCAATCGGTCGGGTATTCCGCGGCGGCCGCAAAACCCGTACAACACCGAAAAAGGCGCCACCGGCGCGCTGCGACGCCGGAGCAGGGGGGAGCCATGGATTATCATACTTGCCCCAACCTCGCTGCCATGTTCTTCGACTGGGCGGCGGCGAAGGGGGATCGGCCCTTCCTGTGGGCAAAGCGCGACGGCGTCTACCGCGCGATCTCCTGGCGCGCGGCGGCGGAGCAGGTGACGGCGCTCGCCCGCGGCTTGCACAGCCTCGGCGTGGCGCGCGGCGACCGCGTCGGGCTCGTCGCCGAGAACCGTCCGGAATGGATGATCGCCGATCTCGCCATCATGACCGCCGGCGCCGTCACCGTACCGGCCTATACCACGCACAGCGTGGAGGACCACCGTCACCTGCTGTCCAACAGCGGCGCCAAGGCGGTGATCGTCTCCACCGCTGCGATTGCCCACCGCGTCATGCCGGCGGCCGACCAGATCTCGACGATCACCGCCATCATCACCATGGAGCCGCCCACCAGCGGTCAGCTCTCCCATGCCGAGATCTACTCCTGGCAGGAGGTGATGACGCGCGGCGACGCGCTCGCCGAGGATGTCGGCGCCTGGGTCGCGGCGATCCGGCGCGACGACATCGCCTGCCTCATCTACACCTCCGGCACCGGCGGCGTGCCCAAAGGCGTGATGACCACCCATGCCAACATCTTCGCCAACACCTATGGCGCCTTTCGTCTGCTGCAGACCATCGGGCTCGGCGACGACGTCTTTCTCTGCTTCCTGCCGCTGTCGCATTCCTACGAGCACACCGCCGGGATGATGTTCCCGATCTCCCTGGGCGCGGAGATCTATTTCGCCGAGGGCGCCGAGACGCTCGCCGTCAACATGCAGGAGGCGCGCCCGACCATCATGACCGCGGTGCCGCGCCTCTATGAGACCATGCATCAGCGCATCCTGCGCGGCATGGAGCGGCAGAGCGGGTTGCGCCGCCGCCTCTTCGAGCTGGCGGTGCGTCTCGGCGGCAAGCGGCTCGAGGATCCCAAGAGCCTGACGCTCGCCGATCGCCTGCTCGATCTCGTCGCCGAGCTGCTGGTCCGGCGCAAGGTGCGCCAGCGCTTCGGCGGCCGGCTCAAGGCCATGGTCTCCGGCGGCGCGCCCTTGAACCTGGAGATCGGCCGCTTCTTCCTGGCGCTTGGCGTCCGGCTGTTGCAGGGCTACGGCCAGACCGAGGCCTCGCCGGTCATCAGTTGCAACCCGCCGCGGCGCATCAAGATCGACACCGTCGGACCGCCGCTCGAGGGCGTCGAGCTGCGCGTCGCCGAGGATGGTGAGATCCTGGTGCGCGGCGCCCTCGTCATGAAGGGGTATTGGAACGATCCCGAGGCGAGCGCGCGCGCGCTTGCCGATGGCTGGCTGCATACCGGCGATGTCGGCGAGCTCGACGCCGAGGGCTATATCCGCATCACCGACCGCAAGCGCGACTTCATCAAGAATTCCGGCGGCGAGATGCTGTCGCCGGCCCGGGTCGAAGGCTATCTTACGCTGCGGCCCGAGATTGGCCAGGCAATGGTGTTCGGGGATCGCCGCCCCTATCTCGTCGCCGTTATCGTGCCCAACACCGAGTTCCTCGACGCATTCGCCCGGCGCCGCGGCGTCAAGCTCGACCTCGCCGTGCTCGCCGCCGATGGCGAGCTGCACAAAATGATCGCCGCCGCCGTGGCGCGGGTCAATGCCGAGCTCTCGCCGGTCGAGCGCGTGCGTCGCTTCATCATCGCCGCCGAGCCCTTCACCACCGCCAACGGCCAGATGACGCCGACGCTCAAGATCAAGCGGCACGCGATCCGCCACGCCTATGGCGAGGCGATGCTCGCGCTCTACGACGGCAAATGACGGACATGCCGCGCCGGCGCGCGCCGCTCTCTTCGGCCGAGGCTCTCCGTCGCGCCATCGCTCGTAAGCGCACGCTTTTCGCGTTCCGCGCGCACCGATGATCCCGCCGCACGGTTGCGTCTCTTTCGAGCATCATCATTTGGTGCGCGGCTAGCCATTTGGTCGGCCCTCCTTGGCGTTTATTTACAATTTCCGCCCTTGGCCAAGGCCTTGATCCGTATATGTTGCTCGGCACGCGTCGTTTCTTCGAGCTGCGAAATGCATGTGCCTTGCATCGATTGCCGGTTGCGTCAGCGATCCTGCTTCAGACCGTTTAGCGCGGAGGAGCTGAGCGCGATCTCGTCGCTGAAGACCGATCACGTCGCGCTGCCGGCGAAGCACGACATCATGCATGAGGGCGACGTCGGCGGTACGCTCTACACGCTCTATGAGGGCTGGGCGTTCCGCTACAAGAAGCTGTCGGGCGGCGGGCGGCAGATCCTCGATCTCGTGCTCCCCGGCGAGATCATCGGCCTCTCTTCCTCGCTGCTCGGCACCACGCGCCATTCGGTGCAGACGCTGACGCCGGCCAGTCTCTGCGTCATGGCGGGCTTTCCGCTGGTCGAGCTGCTGCGCCGGCATATCGATTTCACGCTCGACCTGCTGCGCTGGCGCGTCGAGGAGGAGCATCGCGCCGATATCCGCCTGGCGCTGCTCGGGCGGCGCAAGCCGCTGCAGCGCATCGGCTATCTCATGCTGGAGCTGTTCGACCGGCTGCGCCGGCTCGAACTCGCCGACGGCACTTTGTGCCCGTTTCCGTTGCAGCGCCAGCATCTCGCCGACGCCACCGGGCTGTCCACGATCCATCTCAACCGCACGCTGACCCGACTGCGCGACGATCGTCTGGCGACGGTCGAGGACAAGATGCTGATCATCTTAAACCGCCGCGAGCTCGCCGAGCTCTCGGGCTACGGCGACGAGCAGCTGGTCAGGCAGCGCATGCTGCTTTAGCGTCGGCCTCGGCGCGCCGCTCGGCCGGCAGCGTGCAGTCCGAGGTCGGTTTGCCGGCGAAGTCGAGCCAGCAATGCCGGCGGTAGTCGTAGAGCTTGCAGCGCGCAAGCGTCGACAGCAGATAGGCCGGCGAGAAGCGCTGGCGCACCGCGCGCTCTCCGAGCAGCGCGTTGAGCTGGCGCTGCGCCGCGGCGAGGCGGTAGAGCGGGATCTTCGGATGCAGGTGATGCGCCGGATGATCCATGATGTGATGCGAGATCAGCCCGTACCAGCGTGGCACTTCGAGCTGGACGGAGACGTCCTCCTGACCGCCGAGTTTGCGCCATTCCTCCATCGCCTCGAACCAGGCGACGCGCGGATGCGTGTGCTGCATGTAGGTCGTCGCGCCCATCAGCGTGCTCCACGCCAGATAGGGGACGACGAAGCCGAGCAGCACCGCCTCGAGCGCGCCCGTCCCCAGCGCCGCGCCGGCGAGCGCCAGCGCCGCCAGGAAGGCGGCAAGGAAGCCCAGCAGCAGCGCGAAGTCGAGCCAGAACGCCAAGCGGCGCGCGCGCTGGCGGCGCGGGAAGAACTTGTCCTTCCACCAGCGCTCGGCGAGATAATAGGGCGCGAAGCCCAGCGGGCCGCGATAGAGCCGCTCGCACATCCGCCGCCAGGGCGACAGCCGGTCGTATTCGGCCTTGGTCATCGGCGACCACGAGTTGACGCCGCGCAGATTGACCAGCCGGTGATGCAGCCGGTTGTGCTGCACTTGCCACAGGCTGTAATTGTGCAGCGCCGGCAGGAAGGCGATGCGGCCGATGATCGCGTTCATGCGGCGGCTGTCGGTATAGGCGCCGTGGGCGGCGTCGTGGCCGATGACGAAGAGCGAAGAGATGGCGGAGCCCGCGAGCACGCCGAGCGCCAGCCGCGCCGGCAGGGAGGTCAACGCCACGGCGCCGGCCACCGCGGCGGCATAGACCGCCAGCGTCGCGCCGAACAGTGTCCAAGCCAAGAGGCTCGACCGCCGCGCATAGGGCTCGAGCGCGGTGCGCAACTGTTTCTGCTCGCGGCGCTGCATCGTCCGGGCCTCGTCTCCTCGCCGCTGCACCCGACTACCCGCAATGGGGCGCGCGGCGCGTTTCTTCTATTTGAGGTTAAACAACGGCGCTGGCGAGTGCAATCTGCTTCCCGGGAAAACGCCGCGGCAAAAGCCCGGATTGGTCCGGCGACACTCACCCGCGCGTCAGGCTGACCACCCGGCGGGCCCCGTCCCAGACCTCGACGCCCTGGACCGCCGCGCGCGCGGCCAAAAACTTCTTCGCTTCCTCAATCGCCTGATCGTCGTCGGCGCAATCGAGCGCGGCGGTGTCGACGATCTTCCGGCTGACGCCGATAAAATAGAAACGGAATGCGGGCATGCCCGGTGAGACCCTAATTGAGGGCAATAACTCATATCAAATGGTAGGTAATTGTATCGGAAGGTGCCAGCGATTTTAGCCGGCGGTCGCGGTCCGGGCCGGTGCGGCGGTCTTTTCGCCGGCGTTGCGGTCGCGCAGATGCAGTGTCTTGGTGAAGGCGGCATGGACGGTGCCGGCACGGTCGGTGAGCTCGATCCGATAGGTGCGATCGAGCCTACCCTCGCGCGCGAGCCGAAGGCGCAGCTCCTCGATTTCCGCCGCCTCGATGCGGAAGCGGGCATAGAGCGTCGAGCGGCCGGGCTTCTTGAACTCCATGGTGGCGGCCTTGTCCCAGACCACGTAGCCCGGTCCGAGCCGACGCGCCAGCATCACCAGCAGCACCGGGTCGATCGCGGCGTACATGCTGCCGCCGAAAATCGAGCCCCAATAGCCCCGCGTCTTCCAGTTGAGCGGCAGCTTGACGTGCACCTCGCTGTAGTCGCTGGCACAGTAGATGAGGCGCGCGCCGGTGCGGCGATAGCAGGGATAGAAGTTGAAGGCGAAGCGCAGCAGCCTCGTCCGCAGCGATTCACTCATGCCGGGACCCGCGAGAGTGGCACCGGCGCGGACTCTATCATCGCGCCCGGTCAGAGGCGATGATAGTCGCGATACCACGCGACGAAGCGCGGCAGCCCGTCATCGATCGCCGTCACCGGACGGTAGCCGAGATCGCGCGTCGTCTCGCTGATATCGGCATAGGTGGCCGGCACGTCGCCGGGCTCCATCGGCGCCAGCTCGACCACCGCCTTGCGCCCGAGCGCGGCCTCGAGGAGCGCGACGAAGCGCGTCAGCGCCTCGCTGCGGTGGTTGCCGAGATTGTAGAGCCGATAGGGTGGCGCGCCGTCATCCTCGGGCGGCCGGTCGAGCGCGGCGAGAACGCCAGCGACGATGTCGTCGATATAGGTGAAGTCGCGCCGCATCTCGCCGTGATTGAACAAGCGGACGGGCCGGCCGGCGAGGATGGCGTCGGTGAAGATCCAGGCGGCCATGTCCGGCCGCCCCCAAGGGCCATAGACCGTGAAGAAGCGCAGCGCGGTCATCGGCAGGCGGTAGAGATGCGCATAGCAATAGCCCATCAGCTCGTCCGCCTTCTTGCTGGCGGCGTAGAGCGAGTTCGGCGTGTCGACGGGATCGGTGATGGCAAAGGGCAGCTTGGTGTTGCCGCCATAGACCGAGGAGGAGCTGGCGAAGACCAGGTGCCTGAGGCGCGGCAGCTGGCGGCACGCCTCCAGCACTTCGAGCTGCCCCGCGATGTTGGCGCTGATATAGGCGTGCGGGTTGATGAGCGAGTAGCGCACCCCGGCCTGCGCCGCGAGATGGATCACCCGGTCGATCCCGCCCGCGCGCGCCAGCAGCGCGCCAAGCGTTCCGCGCTCGGCGATGTCGAGGCGGTGAAAGCTGAAATCGGCGAAGCGGCCGAGCTCGGCCAGCCGCGCCTGCTTCAGCGCCACCGGGTAATAATCGTTGAGATTGTCGACGCCGATCACCCGCTCGCCACGCTGCAGCAGGGCCTTACTGGTGCTGAAGCCGATGAACCCGGCGGCGCCTGTGACGAGGACGCTCATGCGGCCGCGGTATAGCCCGTCCGCCGCCGGAAGTCACCTGCCGCGCACGGCCGGTCGTCGCCGACGATCCGTGCCCAGTCCTCGCCGGCAGCGGACAACTGACAACCGCGCCGGTCTTCTCTAAGCTCCCGCCAACCGGCCCCAGGGAGGATCGCCATGAAGAGCTACGATGTCGTCGATTTCGGCGCGCCGCTTAAGCCGAGCGAGAAGCCGACGCCGCGGCCGCAAGGCACCGAGGTGCTGTTGCGCACGCTCGCCGCCGGGGTGTGCCACAGCGATCTCCACATCTGGGACGGCTGGTACGATCTTGGCGGCGGCAAGAAGCTCACCGTAAGAGACCGCGGGCTGGTGCCGCCGCTCACCATGGGCCACGAGATCGTCGGCGAGGTGGTGGCGCTCGGCCCGGACGCCACCGGCGTCAAGCCCGGCGACAAGCGCCTGGCGCATCCCTGGATCGGCTGCGGCGACTGCGTCGTGTGCCGGCGCGGCGAGGAGCAGCTCTGCGCCGCGCCGCGTTTCCTCGGGGTGCAGAAGCCCGGCGGCTATGCCGATCACGTGCTGGTGCCGCATCCCCGTTACCTGCTCGATCTCGGCACGCTCAGCCCGGCGCAGGCCGCGCCCTTCGCCTGCTCCGGCATCACCGCCTTCGGCGCCTTGAAGCGCGTCGGCGAAGCCATCTTCAAGGAGCAGCCGATCCTGGTGATCGGCGCCGGCGGGCTCGGCCTGATGTGCCTGGCGCTGCTCAAGGCGCTGGGCGGTAGGGGCGCCGTGGTCGCCGACATCGATCCCGGGAAGCGTGCGGCGGCGCTCAAGGCGGGGGCCATCGGCGCCGTCGACGCCGCTGCCGGCGATGCCGTGCAGCAGGCGCAGGCGGCGGCCAAGGCGCCGATCGGCGCCGCGATCGATTTCGTCGGCGCCTCGGCCACGGCGCGGCTCGGCATCGACGCCATCGCCAAGGGCGGCAAATATGTCATCGTCGGCCTCTTCGGCGGCGAGATCACCTTGAGCCTGCCGCTGCTGCCGATGCGCGCCATCACCGTGCAAGGCTCCTATGTCGGCAGCCTCGCGGAGATGCGCGAGCTGCTGGCGCTGGTCGCCACCGACACGGTGCCGTCGGTGCCGATCAACGAGCGCCGGCTCGATCAGGCCAACGCCGTGCTCGAGGATCTGAAGGCGGGGCGCATCATCGGCCGCGCCGTGCTGACGCCGTGACGCAAAGAAGATCGGGGGCAGACATGATCCGCATCGCCGTCGCCTGCGCCGCCGCGCTGCTGCTCGCGCCGGCCGCCGCCCGGCGCAGATCTCCGATGATGTCGTGAAGCTCGGCGTGCTCACCGACATGAGCAGCCTCTATTCCGACGCCACCGGCAAGGGCTCGCTGGTGGCGGCGCAGATGGCGGTCGCGGATTTCGGCGGCACGGTGCTGGGCAAGCCGATCGAGGTGGTCTCCGCCGACCATCAGAACAAGCCCGATATCGGCGCCAACATCGCCCGGCAGTGGTACGACCGGGACAAGGTCGACAACTAACCCGGAAGTCTCACGCGTCCGCCGTCTTTCGCGCCGCACCAACCGGAAACGGGAATTCGACCGGGCGGTGGAACGTTGGGCGTTCCCAATTGTTCGCTGGGCGCCATCCATGGCTAGGAGTGGGAAAATGCCATCGACATTCCGCATGATCTTCGCCGCCTTGGCGATCATGCTGCCGCTTGCGGCTTGTTCCTCGCAAGGCGGGAACCTGCCAATGCTCGAGACGTCCCAGGTCGACGACACCACCTATCGGCTGGGGGCGGGCGACAAGCTGCATGTCGTCGTCGCCGGTGCCGACGATCTCAGCAACGATTACATCGTTGGCGATAACGGCGCGGTGAGCCTGCCGCTGGTCGGCGATATTAAGGCGGGCGGGCTGACCCGAGCGCAGGTCGAGCACGAGATGGAGGTGAAGCTGGGCCAGGGTTTCATCAAGAACCCGAAAGTGAGCGTCAGCGTTCTCTCCTACCGGCCGTTCTACATCTATGGCGAGGTGACGAAGCCCGGCGAATATCCCTATGCCAGCGGCATGCGCGTGACGAGCGCGATCGCGACCGCCGGCGGCTACACCTATCGCGCCCAGGAGGGCTACGTCGTGGTAACGCGCGACGGCCAGGACCGCCGCGCGCTGCCCGGCATGCCGATCCGGCCGGACGACATCATCCGCGTGCCGGAGCGCTATTTCTAAGCCGCGCCCGGCGCGGCGGCGATCGCGGAACCTTCTCCGGCGCGGCCTGTTGCCGATGCACAGCGCCGGCGCGCTGCGGCGGTAAGGCATCCGCGACAAGGGATCGTGCATGGAGTCGGATAGGGAAAGACTGATTCGCGAGCGCGCCTACGAGATCTGGGAAAGCGAAGGCAGACCCAAGGGCCGCGACGTCGAGCATTGGCGCCAGGCCGCGGCGGAAATCGCCGCCGCCGCACCGGCCGCCGCCACGCCGCCGGCCCCGGCGCCGCAGGCGCCGCCGCAGCGGCGCAGCCGCGCCGTGCCGCGACGCGAGCGCGGGAACGGCACGGCTACGGCGCGGCGGAAACCCGAAGCGCCTTGACGCCGCGCAGCACGAAGCTGTCGCTCCACACCGGCCGCTCCTCGGCGAGCGCCAGACGCGGCAGCCGACGCAGCAGCGCGCCGATGCCGATCTCCGCCTCGAGCCTCGCCAGCGGCGCGCCGAGGCAGAAATGCGGACCGTAGCCGAAGGAGAGGTGGCGGCTGTCGCCGCGCCCAAGGCGGAAGCGCTCGGGCTCCGCGAACACCTCGGGATCGCGGTTGGCGGCGTTGAGCAGCACGAAGAGGCGGTCGCCGCGCCGCGCCTGGCGGCGCTCGCCTGACGCGCCGTCGAAGCCGACATCCTCGAGCGCGACGCGCGTCATCGCCTGGGTCGGCCCGTCATAACGCAGCATCTCCTCGACCGCATCGGCCATCAGCTCCGGCCGGGCGCGCAGCGCCGCGAGTTCGCCGGGATGCCGCAGCAGCGCCAGCACGCCGTTGCCGATCAGGTTGGTCGTGGTCTCATGGCCGGCGAAGAGCAGCAGGATGCAGGAGGCGACGATCTCGTCCTCGCTGAGCCCCTTGCCCTGCTCCTCGGCGGCGATGAGCGCGCTCAGGATGTCTGCGCGCGGCCGCGCGCGGTGCTCGGCCACCATGGCGCGGAAATAGTCCGTCATGTCGCGGACGCCGCGCTCGGCGCGCCCGCGCTTGTCGGGGGTGGCGAGCGCGCTGCCGACAAAGGCGGCGATGTCGTCCGACCACTGCTTGAAGCGGTCGAGATCGGCGGTGGGCACGCCGATCATGCCGGCGATCACGGTCGCCGGCAGCGGATAGGCGAAATCGGTGATGAGATCGAACTCGGCGCGCCCCGCGACGCCGTCGACCAGGCGCTCGACGATCGCCTCGATGGTCGGGCGCAGCGCCGCCACCGCGCGCGGCGTGAACGCCTTGTTGAGCAGCGCGCGCCGACGCGTATGATCGGGCGGGTCGTTGAACACCGCCCACATCCCCAGCGTCGCCAGCAGGTCCCTGATCTCCGCCCGCTGCGGCCACGGCAGGTGGTCGCGGAACGGCGTGATGCGGTCGGCGCTGAGCCGTCGGTCGAACAGCGCCGCGCGCACGTCGCGGTAGCGCGTCAGCACCCAGCCGCCGAGGATCTCGCTCCAATGCACGGGATCTTCCGCGCGCAGCCGCGCGAAGCTCGGAAAGGGATCGGCGATCTCCTCCGGCCGGCGCGGATCGTACTCGACAGCCATGCGCTCCCCTTCCGCGCGGACCCCCCGCCCGCGTCGCGTCGGTGCAGGCGCGTCAGCGGACGGGAGCGGCGAGCGCCAGGCTCGGCTCCTCGCCGGCAGCGGTGATGCTCTGCGCCACGTGGCGGGCGAGGCAGTCATAGCTCGCATCCGACATATGCAGCCGGTCGCCGGCCAGCATGACGTGCAGGCTCATATCCCCGTCCTCGGCCCAATGCCGCATCATGGCGAAGCGACGGACCATCGGCACGTCTTCGCTGCGCGCCACCGCCGACAGCACATGCTGCATCTCGCGGTAGCCCGCATGCTGCAGCACCGCCGGCGCATATTGCAAATCCATCAGCATGACATCGGCGCCGGCGGCCTTGATCCGCTCGATGCCGAGCCGCGCCACGTCGACCTCGTCGGCGGGGTTGCCGTCGCGCAGCACGCTGTTGGTGCCGAGCTGCCAGATGACGAGATCGGGATTTTCCGCCAGCACCTCGCGGTCGAGCCGCGCCAGCATCTGCGGCGCCAGCTCGCCGCCGACGCCGCGATTGACGACGCGGATCGCCACGCCCGGGAACTTTGCCCGCAGCAGCGCCGCGAGCCGGCTGGGATAGCTGCGCTCGGGCCGCGTCGCGCCGACGCCTTCGGTCGAGGACGAGCCTAGCGCGACGATGGTCAGGGGGCCGCC